>JBIIGI010000047.1:0-19743 GCA_044236545.1 Chthoniobacterales bacterium | reverse complement strand
CTACGGCCGCCTCCCGTTGCTCTGAAAGAAATTTTGCCACCGGACCGACGGCGTCGTCGCCTGGATAGGAGGGGTTCTCCTGCATTGTTTGCGGCGTGCCCTGCATATGCATCAGGATCAGCCCGGCGCCGCTGGATGCCGCGAGGGTCGCCATCCCGGGATCGCCCCGGAGCGCCGTCACGTCATTGATGATGTCGGCCCCTGCCGCCAGGGCGGCCGCGGCGACACCGGCCTTCGAGGTGTCGATGGAAATCGGGGCCGACGTGAAGGCACGCAGCGCGGTGATCACGGGAATGACGCGGCGCATCTCCTCCTCCGGGGATACCGGCGCCGACCCGGGACGGGTCGACTCCCCCCCGACATCGAGAAGGTCCGCCCCCTCCTCCAGTAGTTTCAGTCCGTGCGCGCAGGCCGCGCCGGGATCGAGGAACTCACCCCCGTCCGAGAAGGAATCGGGCGTGGTGTTCACGATCCCGACGATGAGGCCCCTCTCGGAGAGGTCGTACTCGTGGTTGCGAAATTTCCAGAGCATGCCTGGTAGGTTGTTTAGGCTGAAGGCTGTTAGACTATTAGGGAAGAATCGTACAATCGGGAGCCGATCCTTCAGGTTAGAACCTAAAGGCCTTCAGCCTTCAGTCTATTTCCCTAGGGACCCTAGCCGAAGGCTGACCGAGCGCCCGTGGGCATCGAGCCCCTCGAGCGCGCAGAAGGTCTCGATGACCGGGAGCGATTTCCTTAGCGATGCGGCGTCGTAGCGGACGATGCTGGTGCGCCTCTGGAACTGATCCGCGGTCAGTCCGGCGAAGGCTTTTCCGGCGCCTCCGGTCGGCAGTTCGTGGCTCGGCCCGGCCAGAAAATCACCGGCGGCCACCGGTGAGATGTCGCCGAGGAAGATGCCGCCGGCCGAATTCAACCTTGAGGCGATTTTTTCGGGATTGCGGACGGCGAGGGAGACATGCTCGGCCGAAAAGCCGTTGGCGATTTCCACGGCCTGATTCAAATTGCGGACGCGGACGAGCACGGCGTTGGCCATCGCCTTGGCCAGATGCTCGGGGCGCGAGGAGAGCTTCGACTGACGGGCAATCTCCTTCTGCACTGAGGCGATGAGTTTGTCCGAATCGCTTAGCAGGACGACGACACTGCCGACGCCGTGTTCGGATTGAGCAAGAAGGTCGGCGGCCACCCAAGCCGGATTCGCCTTGGCGTCGGCGATCACCAGCACCTCACTGGGACCGGGGAGCAGGTCGATTCCGACCCGCCCGAAGACCTGGCGCTTGGCCTCGACGACATAGGCGTTGCCGGGGCCGAAGATCTTGGCCACGGGGCGGATCGTCTTGGTTCCGTAGGCCAGGGCGGCGATCGCCTGGGCGCCACCGACACGATAAATCTCCGTGGCACCGCACAGGTCCAGCGCGGCGAGAAGGGCAGGCGCAACGCTTCCGTCCTTGGAAGCCGGAGTGACGGCGACGATCTCGGGAACCCCGGCGGCCTTTGCGAAGCCGCAGGTCATGATGGCGCTGGAAACCAGGGGAGCCGTTCCCCCGGGGACGTAGAGGCCGACCCGGGGAAGCGGGTCGAAGCGCTCTCCGACGAGAGCCCCCTCGGCATTCTTCATCGACCAGTTTTTGCGGAGGCTCTTTTTTGCAAAAGAGGTCACGTTTGCAATGGATGCCGTAAGGGCCTTCTTCACTTCCGGAGTGAGCGAGGCGCGGGCTTTTTTGATCTCCGCCGGAGTCACACGTATCCTGGCCGGCGTCAGTCGGGGGCCTCCGAACTTCGCGGAATAATCGAGCAGCGCGGCATCCCCTTTTTTGCGGATCGCCGCGATGACTTCCGAAACCGTTCCGCGCACCTCCGCTCCCGGTTCGGCCTGGCGGTTGAGTTCGGCGAGCACGCGGTCGAAGCCGCGATCCTTGAAGGAAATCTGGAGCATCCGGGGAGACTAACCGCAAGGGGCTTCGGGGTCAAAGACTGCTACGGCCCGAGCCATATGGGTCTGCCGATCCAGAAGGGGTTGGCAACCCCCTCCCTGTAGGCCTTGAGCGCGCCACGGGAGGAGTTGACCCGGAGGTTGCTGTAGGATCCATCCTCGTTCTGCCAACGCTCGTGCCAGAAAATCGCGGCCTTGAGGCGCGGATACCTCGAACTCATCTCCCGGAAGGCGTCAGCTATCCACTTACCCTTGTCCTCCTTGGCGAGGTGGGATTCGGCGACGCCCCATTCGGCAAGCATGATCGGCTTTTCGGCATCGAGGTTGCAGAGTTCCTTGTAGGGCCACTCAAGCAGGGGGGGGAACGGCGCCCAATCCTCGTCCTTGTACTGTTTCCCGTAGACGCTCAGGGAGAGCCAGTCGACATACTTCGGACCGGGGTAGTAGGCGGCGGCGAGATTCCACGGAGCGTTGGGGTATGAATAGTTGTTGGGTTGGAAGACCCAGAGGATGTTGGTGGCTCCACGGGCTCTCGCGCGGTCGACCACGTAACGCCAGGCGCTCTTGTAGGTCTCCGGTCCCTCCCAGGCAGGATGATCCTTTTCCTGTTCCTGCAGGGAATTTCCCCTGCCGTAGAACCAACCCGACCAGGGGAACCATGTGCCGTTCGGCTCGCATGCAAAGGAGACAAAGAACTGCGAGGGGACCTTGGCGGCCTCCTCCGCCCACTTGTCGATGTAGGCGTCCCACTCGCCGGCCAGGATCGCCTTGAGCGAGTAGCGGTCTGGGCCGCGGTTCTGGTCAAAAGGGTCGTCCCAGGGGGACCAGAAAAGCAGGGGGACGGCACCGTATGAGCGGACCAGCGACACCTTTTCGGAGGGGAACTCCTGACGCGCCCAGAACGAGCCGAAGGCGACGATGGCCATCGGTTTTCCGGTGAGTTCCTGGAATTTTTCCAATCCCTCCATCGTGACCCCGTCCTCACCGTCGCCGAAATCCACATACGCACCGGTGTAGGCCCCCGATTCGGGAACCTGAAGCCGGACAACGGAGGCAGCGCGCATCATGCCGGCGGAGGCAGGCACAAGCAGTGCGAGAAGGAGGAGTCGGATGGGTCTCATTGCGTCGCGGCTGGGGTCGTGTTTTTTTGGCGGATGGCGGCGGCCGTGCGGTCGAGCTTCGCCCAGTGGACCCAGCTTCCCGCCGTGGCCTTGAGGAGACACTTCCAGACCACATAACCGAGCAAGGGGCGGTAGAGAAGCCTCATCGGCGCAGTCAGCCATGACGAACGCAACGGGCGTCCGCCGAGCCGTAGGGCCACGATGGCCAGAACAAAGTCCAGCAGGAGGGACGCGACAAAATAGGGCCAGATGGCCACGCCGCGCCCTAGCCAGAGCGACCAGAACACGATGATGTCGAGGATCGGCGTCACGGCCACCACGGCGATCTGGAAGACCCAGACCGAGGGAAGAGCGAACCAGCCGAGCCAGCCGGAACCCGAGGAGAAGACGATGTCACCGTGTTTCCAGAGGCACTGAAGCGTGCCGAACGCCCAGCGGAAGCGCTGGGAGAGGAGCGCCCTCACGCTCTCGGGGGCCTCGGTGTCGGCCAGGGCCTGCGGGGCGAAGACCACCTTCCATCCGAGCCGGTGAAGTTGAAGGGTCAGGTCGGTGTCTTCGGCGAGGGTGTCGGTGGTCAGGGGCCCGGCCTCCTCCAATGCCTCCCGGCGGAAGGAGCTCAGGGCGCCCGGCGCCACCGTGATGCAGCCGAGGAAATCCTGGGCGCGACGGTCGATCTCGAAAGCGCAGGCATACTCGAGATCCTGGAACCTGCCGAGCCAGCCACGCGTGTTTCCGACGCGGATGTGACCGGAGACCGCGCCCACGGCGGGATCGGCCAGAGGGGCCACCACCCTGCGGAGCCCGTCCTTGGCGACCATGGTGTCGGCGTCGATCATCACCAGCGTCCCGTGGCGCGACTCGGCGAAGGCGCGGTTCAGGGCGGAGGCCTTGCCGCCGTTCGGCTGGGTGAAAAACCTCACCCGCGGCTCCCCGGCTGCGATCCCCTCGACCATGGCGGCCGTCCGGTCCGTGGAACCGTCGTCCACGACGAGGATCTCGATCGCGGAAGGATAGTCCGCCCCGAGCAGATGCTCGATGGTGGAGGCGATGACGCGCTCCTCGTTGTAGGCGGCCAGCAGGACGCTGACCGGTGGGAAGTGCCGGGATCCGGCATCACCACCGGTGATCGCGGCGCATTCCCCTCGGCGGTGTCGCCAGGCACAGACGGAAAGAAAAATCACCCTCAGCAGCGCCAGCAGGGTGACCACGGCAAGGAGCGTCCATGCGGCGTTCTCAAGGAAACGGAGGACCGTGAAGCCGCCGTAGACATAGCGCGCGGAGAGAGGCTGCTCCTCCTCGTGGAGGGGAGGCATCACCGTATCGCGGGGCAGGCGGATGATCTCGGAGAGAGGCACGATCTCGTCGCCCCGGGCGCGCAGATAATCGATGATAGCCGGAAGCGCCGCCACGGTCTGGGAACGGTCCCCGCCGGAGTCATGGAGCAGGATGATCGATCCCGAGGGCCGCTGGTGCTTCACCCTCCGGATCAGGGCCTCCATGCCGGGCCTCTCCCAGTCGTCTGGATCGATCGACTGGCCCACGGTGAGATAGCCGAGATCGCGCGCGACGCGGAGCGCCCGGATCTCGCCCGGTTGGGTCGGCGTCCCGTCGCGGTTGTAGGGGGGACGGAAGTAGGCGGTCGACCGTCCAGTCACCGCCTCGATGAGACGGGTGGTGGCGTTAAGCTCCAGCTCGATTTCCTGGTCCCCGGACTCGGTGAGGTTCCGGTGCGTGTAGCTGTGGTTACCGAGTTCATGACCCTCGCGGGCGATCCTCTCCAGCAGGTCGGGGTAGCGCTGCGCCTGCGAGCCGAGGACGAAGAAGGCCGCCGGCGCCTTCTTCTCCCTGAGGATATCGAGGATCTTCGGCGTCCACCCGGAGTCTGGTCCGTCGTCAAAGGTCAACGCGACCCGGTGTGGACCCGGATCCCCCTGACGGAAGATGCTTTCGGGCAGCGGGAAACTCAGGTAGCGCTCGGAGAGATCACCCCCGGGCGCCAGCTTGATCTCCCTCTCCCCAGGGCGCGGATCCTCTCCGACCGTGATGAAATCACCAGTGCCCGTGGAGGCGATCTCATCATCCAGCGTGATCCGGGAAAGCTCGGAGAGCTGCTTCCTATCGGGCTTTCCGGCGGGATCCATCCTGAGAACATCCCAGACTGCGGGATCCTCCTGGCCGAGGCGGTAGATGCCGAGGCCTCCCGGGTGGTAGGGGGACGCCGTGCGGCTCTGGTTGTAAAAAGTGACCGCATCCTGGAACCAGACTTCGTGCTCCTGGTTCCAATCCGGTCCCCCGAGGTAGTTGAAGTCGGGAGCGTTGTTGTTGAAATCGACTCCCTCGCGCGGAGCGACTCCGGCCTGGACCGCCCTTGCCATGACATCGGCAAATCCGAGCTCCTCCACCGTGGCATTGTCCTTGCGCCAGTCGTAGGCGTAATTCCCGAGGCCGACCACCCACTGGCCGGGATCCCCGTAGACCATCATCGTCTTGAGCCATCCCTCGAACCAATCCCCGCTGGCGATGGGACCCGGATCACCTGCTTCCGAGTTCTCGTCGTAAAGAGCGGCCACCATGCGGTCGGCAGCCGAGGCGATCACCTCCAGATCGAAGGTATCGAAGTCGTTTCCCGTCGGGACCGAAAACCAGAGCTCCTTCCCGGAGGCATGCAGGCGACCAGCGATCTCCACGATGAGCCGTGAGGTCTCCTTCCTGTAGGTCGGGTCCAGTTGGCTCCATTCGATCATGAGCCCTTTTGCCCCCGGCGGCATGCGCCCGGCAAGACGCTCCAGAAAGGCATTCCTCTCCCCTGAACCGGCCGTTGCGATCGCCTCCACAGCCTCCGGTTGCCAGTCGTTAGCGTCAAGATTACGCAGGATCGGCAAAAAGCCCACCCCCTTGCGGAGACAGAGCAGGCGGACCTTGTCGACCGGCTCCTCCTCGAGCGTCCCCTCCACCCCGGTGAGGCTGAACCAATCTGCCGCCACATGGGTCAGTTGGTCGGCGTGGCGCTCAAGCGAGAGGATCGATGCGGGGTCCCAGGGGGACACATGACCGAGCACCACACGCCCCCCCCGCGACTTGGCGGTTGCAGGCACCCCGCGTTCCCTGAAGGCGGGGGGAGTGCGCCGCCAGTCATCCTTGAGATCCCTCGCGGGAAGTTTGGAGGGAGGGAGGGCGCGGAAGCGCGCATGATGGTTCCTGACCAGCGCGGGAAGCCGCAGTTGCGGTGCGATCAGAAGCCCCCAGATAAAATATCCCACGGCGCCGATCACCAGCAGGGATCCCAGGAGAACAGCCGCCTGGACAATCCTGCGGCGCCCTCCCCGGGGATCGGAAAAAACCGTCTTGGCGCGGTCAGGCTGCACGGAGGTCGGGGCTATGACTGAAATACCTCATCATGTGTGGGAATCGGAACCCGCGGACTTTCATTCCACCCATCAGTAGCATCCCGTCGCCTTTAAGTATACCATCGGACGGGTGCCTGATAGGGGATGGTCTCACCCCGCCGAGGGTTCCGCGAAGTGAAGTTCGATCGCCTCAATGACACGGGCAACCGGAAGGCCGATGACGTTCTCCAGCGAGCCCTCGATCCGCTCGATCAAGCGCCCGCGGTCCTCCTGCGCGGCGTAGGCTCCGGCCTTGTCGAGGGGATCGATCTCGGAGAGGTAGGCGGCGATCGAGGAGCGATCAAGCGGCCGGAATGCGACGCGCGTCGACTCGACAAAACCGCAGGACTCCACGGTGCCGCCCCTCAGCAGGCAGACCCCGGTCAGCACCTCGTGCACCCTGCCGCCCAGGCGCTCAAGCATCGCGGCGGCGTGGTCGAGGTCGCGCGGTTTCCCGAGCACCTCCCCGTCGAGGACAACGACTGTGTCGGCACCCAGGACCAGATCCCCACGGGTGACGGCGGCCACGCTCTGGGCCTTGTTTTCCGCGTTGGCGAGAACAAGGTCGCGCGGCGGCAGTCCCTCCATGATCTCCTCAACACCGGCTGGACGGATAATCACCTCGAAACCCGCCCCCGCAAGGAGATCGCGGCGACGGGGTGAAGCCGAAGCCAGGACGAGTCGTCGCGGAGCGGGACCTTTTTTCAGCGTCACTTGCCCGTGAAGTGATCCGAGGACCTAGATCAGGTGCTCCGAATCATGGAATCCGACACCATCGCGGATCGACTCCAGATGACGACGGGCGCGGCTCGAGGAGTGGGGGCGGTTGCGTACGCGGTTGACGACTCCGGCGATCACCGGAGTGAGGGCCAGGGCGCCCGCCACAAGGAGAATGCCGCCTGCCTTGCGGCGGGATTCCCCGGAAAGCTTGTCGGCAATCAGGAGGCCGAGGCCGAGGCCCGCGGCCGCCTGCGAGAGGCCGATGGTTCCGCTGACGGGAAGGTTTTCAGAAAATTTGTTGAGGGAAAGTTGTGACATGATGCTTCACCACTAACCCCGACTCCCCTCCCAATCAATCGGGAATCGGAAAAATCATGTCCTATGCCAACTTTTTTGCCTTTCACCTTTTAACTTTTTGCTTTTTTCGCCCCCTCCTGTGTCATGGCGGCATGAACAACACACCACGCGCCCTCGGAGTCGATCCCGGATCGGTCCGCATCGGTCTGGCGCTCAGCGACGAACTCGGCTACATGGCCCACCCCCTGAAGACGCTGAAAGCGGGTGCGGAAAGTCCCGCTGAGATCGCGGGGGTCGCGGCCGACAAGGGGTCCCGGGTGATCGTGATCGGCCTGCCGCGAAACATGAACGGCACCTACGGGCCGGCCGCGGAGAAAAGCCGCGCCCTTGCCGACGCCATCACCCCCCTCACCCCGGCGCGCGTCATCCTCTGGGACGAGCGCCTGACCACGGCGGCCGCCACACGCCGTCTTCAGGAGGCGGGCCGCAACAGCCGGGAGCAGAGGAGCGTGATCGACCAGGCAGCCGCCGTGCAGATCCTTCAGGACTGGCTGGACTCCAACGCCCCCTGATCGGCCGTGAAAATCCGTCTCCTCGTCGCCTATGACGGAACGGCCTTCCGCGGATGGCAGAGCCAGCGCGAACGCGGAACCGTGCAGGACGAGCTGGAAAAAGCAGTCGCCGGCATTGTCGGGGAACACGTCACGATCCACGGCTCGGGCCGCACCGACGCGGGCGTCCATGCGCTCGGCCAGACCGTTCACTTCGAGTTGAACGGCGCTCAGGTCGCCCGGCTCGGCAGGATGCGTGAGGCGGGCCGCTGGATGGCGGCCCTCAATGCCGAACTTCCCGATGAGCTGCGCGTTCTGAGCTCCACCCGCGCCGCGGGGGACTTTCACGCCCGCTTCTCTGCCACGGGCAAGATCTACCGCTACGACATCCGGAACGGGCCGGTCCTGCCCCCGCACCTGCTCCGCAGGGCCTGGCACCTGTACGGGGCCCTCGACCGCGGGGCGATCCGTCAACTCGCCGGGCTTGTGGAGGGGACTCATGACTTTCGCGGATTCTGCGCCAACTCCGGATCGCTCCCCGGTGAAACCGTGCGCACGCTGCACCGCGTGACCTTCCGGGAAAGGGGCCCCGCCCTGAGCATCTCCCTGGAAGGCGACGGATTCCTCTACCGCATGGTGAGGATGATCGTCGGCGCCATGATCCGCGTGGCGCAGGGCAAGGAGGACATCGGCACCTTCGCTGCACGCCTCGCCGCCGGAAAGCCGTGGCCGACCCCCGCGATGGCACCGGCCGAGGGCCTCTATCTTGTCAAAGTCATCTACGGTCCCAAGACGCCCGGACGGCGGATTGGTAAAGTTGGAATTGACCGGAAAACCCGCTAGCATCACCACGTGTTTCACTTCGCGGCGCCCTGCAGACTGCTCCTGATCCTTCTGGTGTGCGGCGGCGTCGGCACACCCTCCCTACTTGCCGAACTGACGGCGGAGCAGAAAAAAGCCCTCTTCCGCAAGAGCCATCACAGCTCCTCCAGCTCCAAGAGCCCCAGGAAATCCCCCGCCCCCTCTTCCACAGGGAAGTCCTCCTCCAAGAAGAAGGGTTCCTCCTCCAAGAAACGCTCCGCCTCGTCGGGGTCGCACGCGGGTTCCCACAGCAGGAACTCCTCCGCCAAGAGTTCCCCGGGAAGCTCCCAGGGCGGCTCCCCTCGTAAGGATTCATTCACATCCTCCCCATCGTCCGCCTCCCATTCACCCGATTCTCCCGGCACCTCCGCAGCCACCCGAGGATCCAGCCAGCAAAGCTCACCGACACCCCCTTCGGAAGCCCCCTCCACAACCCTCCCTCTCCCCCACGGGTCGACACCCTCCGCCCCAATCACCATCGAAAAATCGGGCGTCGAGCCGGAGCAGGGACTGGAGCCCGCCCCGCCCCCACCCGCCGCTCCGGAGGGTTTGTGGAGCAGGCTCTTCGGATCCCGTAAAAGCTACACCTATCTGAGTTCGGCAACTCGTGCCGCGATCGACCGCGCGCACGTCCGCAAGGGACGCTGGAAATACATCATCGTCCACAACAGCGGCACCCGCGAGGGGAATGCCCGCGTCTTCGACATCTACCACCTTCGCGTCCGCCACATGCAGAACGGCCTGGCCTACCACTTCGTCATCGGCGACGGACACGGATCAGGCGACGGACAGGTCGAGATCGGCAACCGCTGGACCCGGCAGATCAACGGGGGCCATGTCGCAAGCGACTACCTCAACGACATCGCGCTCGGCATCTGCCTGGTCGGCGACTACAACCGCGACCAACCGACCAAGGCCCAGATCGGGGCGCTCGAGGAACTGGTCTCCTACCTGCGCAGCCGCGTCGGCAAGTCACAGGGCCGGCAGGCGATCGTCCACGCCCACAAGGAGATCAACCCCCGTCCCACGGATTGCCCAGGGGACCATTTTCCCTACGGCTGGCTCCATGCCAAGTTCCGCTGATCCACCCCTCGACACGCACATGAAAACTTTCCTCATTCTCCTGCTGGCCATTCTTGCGGAGGTCGCGGCCACCTCGGCGCTCAAGGCCTCGGAGAATTTCACCCACCTCCTCCCCTCGATCATCGTCGTGACGGGCTATGGCGTGGCGTTCTCCTGCCTCTCCTTCACGCTCAAAACGCTTCCGCTGGGGGTTGCCTACGCGATCTGGTCGGGTGTTGGGACCGCGCTGGTCGCAATGGTTGGCTGGCTCTTCTACAAGCAACAGCTTGATCTACCCGCCGTACTCGGCATCGCCCTGATCATGGCGGGCACACTCGTCCTCAACCTCTTCTCCAAGGTCCCTGTCCATTGATCAGGAGCGGACCACGCCGTGTTGCTCAAAGAACCGGAGGGCCTCCTCCCGGATCCCTTCGGTTGTCGGCATGTAGGCGTTGATGACGAAGCGCATGACCTGATCGCGCGACATGGGCCGGTGAACTTTCAGGAAGCGAACCCTCGTGGATGACGAAAATGCCGGGTCATCAAGCTCCCCAAGTTCGAGCGTCTCCCAGGTGCGCCCCTTGAGTCCCTGCCGGATCTCGCGCCGGAGATAAAATCCCTCCGTCGGCGAATGGAAAAGTGTCTCGTGGATGTCCAGGCATCGACCGCGCTCGTCCTGGACGCCCCCGTGGCTCAGGATCTCGTCGTCAAGGGCCGGGTTGTGGTTGGGTGTGTTGTGATGGTGCATCACCCGAAGCATCGCACGGACACCTGGACTCAGAGTGTCCTATGCCTGATTTTCCCTTAAAGCGCGCGCGAATTTCCGGGAGTGGATGGTCTGCTTTTTCTACGCCATAACCGGGCGGGTCGAGGGTTCATGGAAGAGGTCATGAAATATTTGGGCGATAAATCATACTGCGAGCACGGACCAACAACACTATCTGCCAATACCGGACCATGGGAACGGCCGGGATAGCCTGATGCGAAGGAGCAGCCCGTCAGGGTAAGATGAGCGGGAGCGAGCGAGGCAATATCGCGAGCCTACCCATTCAACATCGCCCGCATTTGGGCAAATCCATCGAGAACTTCATCCTCCTCCATCGGGGCGGAAAGAATCTCTTCCATGCTACCCGACTCGACCCCCTCGCCGGCAAGTTCCAGCAGGAAGGAGCTGGGGGTGCAGGACATGACGCTGCCGAATTTCCTCCGGGTGGCGCAGTGGGTGATGGTCAGGCGGTGGCGGGCGCGGGTGATGCCAACATAAAGGAGGCGACGCTCTTCATCGACGGTCCCCTCGCTCTTGGAGCGTTCGTGGGGAAGCAGTCCCTCCTCGGCGCCGACAAGCCAGACTTCGGGATACTCGAGCCCCTTGGCGGCGTGGAGGGTGATGAGGGTGACACCGTCGCGTTCCTCGGCCTTCTCCTCTTCCTTTTCCTGCTCGAGCATAAGGCCGTCGAGGAAGCCCTGCGCGCCCTCTTTGGGATGACGCTGGCAGTAGCCGCTCAGGGCATTGAGCAGCTCGCGGACATTCTCCTGGCGGTTGTCGGATTCCTCGTCGGTCTTGCAGCTCTTCTTGAGGTCCTCGAAGTAGCCGCACTCTTCGAGAATGCTCCTGAGGATGGCGGCGGCATCGGCCCCCGGCGTCTGGAGCTGGATGCGGTAAGCACCCCAGTCCTCGGTGAAGCGCTGGATGGCTCCCCTGGTTCGGGATGAGCTGACGTCGAGATGCTCGGGGTCGTTCAGGATGGCGAGGAGCCCCTTGCCGTTCTTCGCTCCGGCCTCGGTGGCAAGCTGGAGCGTGGCGGCCCCGATCCCGCGCGGGGGGTTGGCCAGCACTCGCAGGAGCGCGTTGTCATCGTCGGGATTGAGGAGGGCGCCGAGGTAGGCGACGACATCCTTCACTTCGCGACGGTCGAAGAAGCTCTTCCCCCCCACCACGCGGTAGGGGATGCGGCGCTCGCGCAGGACCTCCTCGAACTGCCTCGACTGGGCGTTCATCCGGTAGAGGATGGCGAAGTCGGTCCAGGGGCGGGCCTTGGAACTCTGCGGTCCCGAGGACTGGATCTCGTCGGCGATGAACTCGGCCTCGGTCTTGTCATCGGCCGCCGAGAGGATGCGTATGGGGTCGCCGTCGGTGCGGTCGCTCCAGAGGTTCTTCCCGCGGCGGCGGGCGTTGTTCTTGATGAGCCGGTTGGCGACCTTGAGGATGACGTCGGTGCTACGGTAGTTCTGCTCGAGCTTGATGACCTCGGGATCGGGGAAATGTCGCTCGAACTCGAGGAGGTTGGAGGCCTCGGCGCCCCGCCATCCGTAGATGCTCTGGTCATCGTCGCCGACGACGCAGATGTTCGGCCGCTCGTCGCCTGCGAGCAGGCTGACCAGCTCGAGCTGCAGCTTGTTGGTGTCCTGAAACTCATCCACCAGGATGTGGCGGTAGCGGGACCTGAGGTCCTCGCGGGCCTCGGGATGATCGCGAAGGAGCTCGCGGGCCTTGAGGAGGAGGTCGTCGAAGTCCATGGCATTGAGAGTGCGCAGCTCGCTCTGATACTTGGAGAAGAGGCTGCCAAGCGCCGTGCCGGTCTCCTCGGGTTCGCCGATGCCGAAGTTCTTCGCCTTGCTGATGACGTTGCGGGCGAGCTTTGGGTCAAGAGGGTTCTCCTTGTCGTGGATGCGCGCGGCGATCTTCTTCATGAGCCCCATCTGGTCCGATTCGTCGAAAATGCTGAAGTTCTCCTTGTAGCCGAGGAGGTGTGCGTGGCGACGGAGCATGCGGACGCAGAGGGCGTGGAATGTGGAGAGGGTGATGAGCTTGGCCTGCGCGGGATTGACCATGCCGCCGACACGCTCGCGCATCTCCTTGGCCGCCTTGTTGGTGAAGGTGACGGCGAGGATCGAGGCGGGATCGACTCCCTGCGCTACCAGCCAGGCGATGCGGGCGGTGAGGACGCGGGTCTTGCCGGTGCCTGCCCCCGCCAGGATCAGTAGCGGACCCTCCTCATGGGTGGCGGCGCGGTACTGCTCGGGATTGAGGTCGAAGAGGCGGAAGGAGGACAAAATCGGAAAATCAGGGAATGGGTGATCGGAAATAGGGAATGAGGGATAGGCAGATGATAATCTGGAAATCAGGAAATCAGGAAGAAGAGAGGGCTCCGAAATGAATGGCCGCCAGCAGAAAAAGCTTGGCGAGCGCGATGATCCCAGCAGTCAGAATCGCCCCGACATCTCCCCTTTTTCTGATGCAACAAATCAGCGACTGGCGGGAGCTGATAGGACTGCGAAGCAGCCCCGGTAGGGGCGAGTGGCTTGGGGAAGCCCGAGTTCAAATGCGAAGCAACGGCCAGGCAAGCAATTCTTGAGTTCCTGATAAAAAACCTCAGGCGGTCTTCAGTCCCGCAGCAAATTCTCGGACGATCCGCGGGTAGAGTTCGTGCTCGGCGACCTGGATGCGCGCATGGAGCGACTCCGCCGTGTCGCCTGGAAGAATCGGAACGCGGCTCTGACCCAGGATCGTGCCGGTATCGACCCCCTCGTCCACGAGGTGAACAGTGCAGCCTGCCTCGCTCACTCCCGCCTCGAGCGCCTGACGCCAGGCTTCGAGTCCCCGGAAGGCGGGGAGAAGAGAGGGATGAATGTTCAGGATCCGGCCGGGGAAGGCCCTCAGGAGCGTCTCCTTGATGACCCTCATGAATCCGGCAAGGACGATAAAATCGACTTTCGCCTCCTCAATCAGACGGACAACCTCACGCTCCGACTCGGGGGACATCTTGGTCCGGAAGGGGCCCGGTGCCACGAAATGACCCGGGATGCCGAACTCCTTGGCGAGATCAAGAATGCCGGCGGTCTCGATATCCGAGAGGACGATCACCGGCGTGCAACCGAGGGTTCCTCCGCGCCATGCCTCCGCAAGGGCGCGAAAGTTGGACCCCTTGCCTGAGCCAAGAACACAAAAACGGTGGCCCGGGGATTTTGGGGAAATGGAAAACCCCGGTCTGGAAGAACCGGGGTTATTCATCCCTTGCGGGTTTGTTGGAAAAACGGAGACTTAGGCGGCGACAACGGGGTCGACGTTCACGCGGCGGCCGGCGCGGTCGAACCGGACCTTGCCGTCCACAAGCGAGAAGATCGTGTAGTCGCGTCCGAGACCGACATTGCGGCCGGGGACAAACTTGGTGCCGCGCTGGCGGATGATGATGTTGCCGGCAATAACGTTCTGGTCGCCGAACTTTTTCACGCCGAGACGCTTGCTGATGCTGTCGCGTCCGTTCTTGACGCTTCCCTGTCCTTTTTTATGGGCCATGGCAGTAGGTGGGTTGGGTTGAAAGTGGTGCGGAGACTAGGCGGAGATCTTGGTGATCTTCAGCTTGGTGAGCTGTCGGCGGTGGCCGACGGTGCGGTGATAGCCCTTGCGGCGCTTGAACTTGAAGGCGATGACCTTGTCGTCCTTGTACTGGTCGACGACCTCGGCCTTGACGCTGGCTCCCGGAACGAGAGGGGCGCCGAGGTTGATCTTGTCGCCGTTCACGACGAGGAGGACATCGCTGAAGGTGGTTTCTTTGCCGGCTTCGGCATCGAGCTTCTCGACACTCAGGACGTCTCCCTCGGAGACGCGGTACTGCTTGCCGCCGGTTTGGATGATTGCGTAGGACATGGGAAATTCTTTGGAAAAAGGAGTGAGAGGATGCCACGGAAGAAGTTGGGCGTCCACAAAAATATTCAGTTTTTCTCTCTTGCTACGGTGCCGTCGTGCCGTATGATGCCCGGCCCATCAATGCTCGGGTGGTGAAATGGCAGACACGTACGTTTGAGGGGCGTATGCCGAAAGGCATGGGGGTTCAAGTCCCCCCCCGAGCACCATCTCCAGCCGATGGCTGGAAATGATGAAGTATGAATGATGAAATGCAGGCATCGTTCGTGGCAGCACACCCCTGATCCTTCCTTCTTGTGGATTTTTGTCCCGCCCCTGTCCGATCGGATTCAGATGGGATACCCCCGTGGCAGGAGAGGCTTTTAGCGGTTTAGACTGAAGGCTATTGGGACTTGGTATTATGCGGCATAAATGCCGACCCTATCCGAAAGACTCAGACCTAAATAGTCTAACAGTATTGACGCCACTTACCTCCCGGGAAGCCGTGGCGCCCTTCGGGCTTCGACTTCGTCGTAATCTTCCGCGCTCCTTCCCTGGAGCTTGGTTCAGCCTAACAGCCTTACCCCACCAGCACTTCCCCCGGGTGATCCGCGATCCCGGTCAGCTCGATCAGTCTGCGCAGCAGGAGCAGTGAGGCCAGGGAGTCGCTCAGCGCCTCGTGCCAGCGGAAGTCGGGGAGGTGTGTTCGCGCCTCCTCTTCCAACCCAAGCTCCCCGACCAGATCCGAGAGAGCATAGGAGGGACGGCCGGGCAGAATCTTCCGGCTCAGCGTGAGGGTGTCGACCCAGGGGCCGAAGCCATGCATCGGGAAGGCGCGCAGAAATCTTTTCTCCGTCCCGCTTCCATGTGCCACGATCCAGCGCCCGCCGAGACGGCCCTTGATCTCCGGCCAGAGCCCGAGAAAATCCGGCGCATCCTTCAGATCATCGGCCGTGATGCCATGAATCTGCCGGGCCGACCAGGTGACCGGGCGGTCGGTCTTGAGATAACTGCGGTAGAAGGAATCGGAGAGGGGCGTCAGCCCGCCCATCCAGGCAATGCCGATCTGGACGGGGACTCCTGCCTCGTTGGCACGCTCGCCGGCCGACTCGAAATCAAGGGCGGCGAAAGGAATCTCCCGGATGAGGCGTCCCATGCTCATACCCACGGGAGCAGAAGAGGGCTCAGGAGTTGCGGAGCAACTCCGCCGTGGCCTCCCAATCGAGGCAGGCGTCGGTGATGGAGACGCCGTAGCGGAGCTTGGACAGGTCGGCGCCGAGATTCTGGGCTCCGAACTCCAGATGGCTCTCGAGCATGGCCCCGACGACGTCGCCACGTCCGGCGGCGCGCTGCTCCAGAATGCTTTGCCAGACCTCGGGCTGACGGGCGGGATCCTTGCCGCTGTTGGCGTGGCTGCAGTCGATCATGATGGCCGTGGGGACTCCGGCGGCCTTCAGCTTCGCGGCGGCATCGGCCGTCTGATCAGGATGATAATTGGTCCCGTCGCGGCCTCCGCGGAGCACGAGGTGACCGTCGGGATTTCCAGCCGTCTTGATGATGCTGGTCATTCCCTCCTGGTCGATGCCGAGGAAACTGTGCCCGGTGCGCGAGGAGCGCATCGCGTCGATGGCGGTCTGGACGCTTCCGTCGGTGCCGTTCTTGAAGCCGACCGGCATGGAGAGGCCGCTCGCCATCTCGCGGTGGGTTTGCGATTCGGTCGTTCGGGCGCCGATGGCCGACCAACTGATGAGGTCGGCGATGTACTGCGGCATGATCGGGTCGAGCACCTCGGTGGCGGCCGGAAGCCCGAGCGCGGCGACATCGAGCAGGAGTTGGCGCGCGACCTCGATGCCGCGGGCGAGATCGCCGGAGTCGTTGAGATGGGGGTCGTTGATGAGACCCTTCCAGCCCACGGTGGTGCGGGGCTTCTCGAAATAGACGCGCATCACGATGAAGAGCCGGCCCTCGACTTCCTTGGAGAGTGCTGCCAGGCGTTTCGCGTAATCGATGGCTGACACGGGATCGTGGATGGAGCACGGCCCGACGATCACAAGCAGGCGCGGATCCTCGCCGCGCAGGATGCGGCGGCAGGTCTCGCGGTGCTCAGCCACCTTGGAAAGAACACCGGGGGAGGCCGGCAGCTTTGCCTTCACCTCGCGGGGGGTGACCAGACGCGTGACACCGCTGACACGGGTGTTCTCCGTGACCGGTTTGGCTGTGTTCTCTGTCGTGGCGGCGCTCATGGCAAATGTCGAGTCGAACAAGATCCATGCACCCGGCCCGGAATGCAATATGCAAGTGGGGGGCGGAGAAAAGGGAAAATGAAGAATGGAGATCGGTGATAGCGACTCTCCCCATCCCATGCATCCTGTTCATCCCCGTGAATCGGAAGAATTTCGAGTCCCTTAACGGCCAGCGTCATGCGATTAATTTTCGGGGAAACTGGAGATGCCACAAAAAATGGCCTGGAGGGAAAAATTTCCATTCATCCTTCATCATTTTTCCTTCATCCTTCGTTTCATGCCTTCCTTTGACATTGTTTCTGAAATCGAGCGGATGGAGATCGAGAATGCGGTCAACCAAGCCGTGAAAGAGCTGGCGACCCGCTTCGACTTCAAGGGGAGTAGCGCCAAGATCGAGCTGACCAAGCCGGAGTTGATCACCCTCACCGCCGAGGATGCCAACAAACTCAAGGGAGTGCGCGAGATCATGGTCGGCAAGCTGGCCAAGCGCGGCGTCGACCTCCGCAACGTGGAGCAGAAGGATCCCTCCGTCTCTTCGATCGGCAACACCCGCCAAGAGTTCTTCATCACCCAGGGACTCGAGGGTACCAAGGCCAAGGAGATCACGACGGCCATCAAGGGGGAAAAGTTCAAGGTGCAGGCCTCCCTGCAGGACCGGCAGGTTCGCGTGACCGGCACCAAGAGGGACGAACTACAGGAGGTCATCGCATTCCTGCGAGCCAAGGATTTCGGGGTTTCTCTCAGCTTCAAAAACTTCAGGGACTGACGCTCTCGCCGGGGATTTCCTCGAAGGATCCCTTGAGGATTTCCCTATGAAGCGCAATGGATGACGGAAGGCGTTTCAGATTTTTTATTCTTTGTTTATCCAACTGCACTCAATTCCCATTCGACAAAACCTGCCTGAAAAGGAACTCTCTGCATTTTCCAAACCATGGCCCATAACATTCCACTTGAAGACGGCTTCACCGACATCATCGGCAAGGCTCAACGCGGACAATCCATCACCGACGAGGCGCTCGCCGGACTCACCGGGATCAGCCTCCCGGCAATCCAATCCCTGAAGGCGGGTGATCTAGACGAAGCCGCCCTCACGAAGGTGGCCGGAGCCCTGGGACTGGGCGCCAACGCCCTGCTGGCTCTGGCCAAGGGAACCCACCAACCCGCACCGGTCGCCGAACCGGAGGGGCTTGCCTGCTTCAACACAGTCTTCGAGGACATGACGGTGAATTCCTATCTCGTCTGGGATCCGGCCACGCGCGAGGCGGCCTTCTTCGATACCGGGGCCGACGGCCAGCCGATGCTTGATTTCGCAGCGGCCCACGACCTCAAGGTGAAGCAGATCTTCATCACCCACATCCACACGGATCACGTCCTCGACCTCGACAGGTTGCTCGAGAAAACCGGCGCCCATGCCTGGGTCTGCGTGAAGGAACCGCTGGCGGGAGCCGAGTCATTCGAGCCGGGCCGTTCCTTCACGATCGGAAACCTGACCGTGGAAACGCGCGTAACAAGCGGTCATGCCGCGGGTGGCGTGACCTTTGTCGTGGGTGGACTTGTCCAACCGGTCGCCATCGTCGGCGACTCGATCTTCGCCGCTTCCATGGGGGGCGGCATGGTTTCCTACGCCGACGCCGTACGGAATAACCGGGAACAGGTGCTGACCCTGCCCGATGCGACCATCCTCTGCTCCGGACACGGCCCTCTCACCACGGTCGGGGAGCAGAAGATCGCCAATCCCTTTTTCGCAGCCTGATCACCTCACAACCAACACAACATCATGAGCAAAGAAACCATCGCAGTCGTCGGAGTCGGTCGCATGGGCGCCAACATGGCGCGCCGCCTCAAGGCCCAGGGATACAGCGTCACCGCCGTCTTTGACAGCCACTCCCCGCTGGCCGTCGAACTGGCCGCTGAAATCGGCGCGGAAGCAGCGGGATCGCTCGCTCGCGTCACGGAACTGGCCGACGTCATCATCACTGTCGTCACCGACGACAAGGCGATGCACGCAATTTTCCAATCGCAGGGGGATAGCCTGCTGACCGGGTCGAAGGGGAAGCTCTTCATCAACTGCGCCACCGTTTCCCCCGCCGTGCATCTCGCCGTCGAGGAACTCGCCCACAAGGCGGGTGCTGAATCCCTGGAAGCCTGCATGGCCTCCAGCATCACCCAGGCGCGCGAAGGAACCCTCTACCTCATGACCGGCGGCACCGACCAGGCCTTCCGACGCGCCGAACCGATCCTCAAGGATCTCAGCGTCTCGCTGCGCCACATCGGTGCTACCGGCAAGGCGGCGCAGGTCAAGGCGCTCGTCAACATGGTCATGAACATCAATACCGCGGGCCTCGCCGAGGGATTGGGACTGGGGGAGGCCCTCGGCCTCGACCTGACCATACTGCGAGAGGTCTTCTCCCAGACCGGCGCGAACTCCCGGGTGCTCGTCACCGATGGCGAGGACATGCAGAACCGCGACCACTCCTGCTTCTTCTCCGGCGCCCATGCCGCGAAGGACAGCGGCATCGCCCTGGCCCTGGCCGTGGAAAAGGGACTCACCCTCCCCCTCGCCGAGGCGACCAAGAAGCAGTATGACCGGATGGTTGCCGAAGGCTTCGGTGAGCTCGACAAATCCGGTGTCGCCGAACTCACCTTCCCGGGTCGCGGCAAACGCTGAAACTCCCGAATCACCACAAAGAAAACAAACCCATGAAAAAGGAAAATCCTCCGAAGCTTCGAATGATCGCGGCCATGTGGTCGCTTGTCCAATATCCCAGCGCTAAGAAGGAATGGTCCCTCGAACGCAAGGTCAAGGCCATCAAGGAGGCCGGATTTGATGGATTGGGGACGATGGCCACCCCTGAACTCAAAAAACTGGCCGACAAACACGGCCTGATAATCAACGGACACTTCTCCTCCGCAAAGGCCGAGGAATTCCGTAAACTGCTCAAACAGAA
>JBIIGI010000107.1:0-5390 GCA_044236545.1 Chthoniobacterales bacterium | reverse complement strand
GGACTTCTGCCCCGCGACTTCCAGCGAAAACAGCAAGCCCGGGGCTCCGGCCACCCAGGTCCCCTCGCCCCGACCGAAGTAACAGACCTCGATGCAGATGCTGTTTTTTCCGACCTTCAGATGCTTTGCCAGGTCAATCGGATCGGCCTCCGGCCAGCGGGGATCCGCCGGTGCCGGGCCACGTTGCACATAGGAGCCGTTGATCCACAGGCGGTAGCGGGAATCGGCCAGAATCCAACCGAATGCTGATGGAGCGGGAGAATCGAGTTCAAAGTCTTTGCGGAAGAGCACAAAGGTGTTCTGCAGGCATCGTTGGGATGGAAGCCAGATCCAGCGCGCGTCGTGAAAGTCGGGTGATGTGTCGCTTGGTTTCATGGGTGATGTGTCGCTTGGTTTCATGGGTGATGTTTTGGTTGGGATAATGGGTGATGGGTGAACGTGGATGGGGCATAGGTCTTGCCCTCGGGATTATTTTTCGTAGCCGTAGCTTTCCAGCAACGCGGTCAGGCCGGGCTCACCGGCGCCGTAATCCATCCCGAAGCGCCGCCACTTGCCGCGCGCTTGTTGCGAGAGGCCTTGGCGGACATCGTAAAGAGTGGGTGAGTAAACCTGCTTGGAGCGGGCGTGCCGTGCAAAATCCTCCTGCCTTGACTCCCACTCCAAGCCGAGGAACTCCATCACCCGGCGCCCCGTTTGGGGGAGGTCCGTGATCAGATCCTCGTAACGCACCTCCAGATAAGGGTTGGGCAACCGGTCGCGCAGAGCCGTCCAGTGCGCGAGCATCTCCACGCAGTGCCTCACCGTGGCATCCCAATCCAGCCAGTTGACGCTGAACGGCGTGATCGTGACCATCGTCTGGTAGGCGCTCAGGCAGATGTCGCGCGGGTCGCGCACCATGAAGAGGAACTTTGCGTCAGGGAAGAGGCGTGAGATCATGTGGACGTGGCCGGTCAGACCGGGATTCTTGTCCATGATGAGGATGGAGCCTTCGGATGGGGCGCCGAGACGTTTCAGATGCTCGAAATACCATTCCCGCGCGAGACACCTTGCGGCGGGATCCGTGGTGTTGAAGCGGTCCCACGGCTTCTCACCGGGAAGCAGAGGCCCGCCGAAGGCCTTTTGCATGGCTTGGTTGAAGGCCCCGGTCTCCTCGTAACTGTGGATTCCAGAATGCGACTCCACCACCTGCTCCAGCAAGGTGGTTCCACTCCGCGGATAACCCAGCAGAAAGACGAGAGGGGGATGGCTTTGATTCCCATGGATCTCTGCGCGCCATGCTTCGCGGATGTCGGTCGACTCCAACGAGGTGCGTATCGCAGCGGCCTCCTGCATGACCGGGGTTTTCAACCCCACGTAGCGTTTGACATGCGGCTGAGCCTCCTGGAGGGCTTTCGCCTCGCCGAGCCGTTCCATGCTGGCGGCCTCCTCGCCACTCCGGGCAAGCGCTTGAGCAAGGGAGTAGCGGGCGACGACCTGATAAGGATGATCCCGGGGCAACTCTGCAAGGCTCGCCGACAGCTTTCCGATCGCCCCGGGGAGATCTGCGGCACGTAGCAGCACCATGCCTTCCAGGGTCGTCAGGATGCCGCCTTCCATGCCTTTGCGCCGCGCCCTTTCCAGCACCGAACGTGCTTCCTCCAGCCGTCCACGCCCTTCATAGAAGGCAGCCAGCGTGCCCGTGAAGACCGGGTTACCCGCACCGTGACTGCGGGCCAGCAGGAAACAACGCTCCGCTTCCTCCTCGAAATGATACAACTGCCATATCAGGCCGATCTGGTACCAGAACTCCGGATCACGCCCGGCGCTCCGCTCGGCGTCGTGCAGGTGGTATTTGCCCCGGTCGAACTCGAAGAGTTCAAAAGAGACGCGTCCCATATCGAGCAGGACATACGGGTTGTCCGGTTGCCGTCTTAGGACTTCCCCGAAATAGGCCCCGGCCAGGCCGACCTGTTCCGCCCCCTCCGCGATGAACCCCTGCTTGTAGAGTTCAGCAACCGGGGCTTGGCGATGGACCTCGGGCAGCGACGGCCAGTCGAACTCAAGACGGGTAACCGGTAACGTCGTCACGGTGTGAATGAAATCTTCCTCAGATTGGTTGATTCCCGGCGTGTCTGCAAGGGGAGGGACCGGAGACCTTACTCCCCACCCTCCGGCACGATGGAGACATCCGAAAACACGACGCTTCCGGGTCCCGCGAGTTGGACAATGATGTAGGGAGCATTCTGCAGGTCATGGAACGACAACTCGACCCGGTGCTCCTTCCATTCCCCGGTGCCATCAAAGAATCCCAGGTCGGAATCCTGGAACTCGGGAGAGGAGACCTCGCAGTAGACCCGGTATTGGACGCCTGATTCAGCCTTTGCGCGGTAGGTGAGGAGATATTTCTTACCGGACTCAAGCGGCAGGTTGTCCTGGCGGATGAAAAAGCGCGCATCCTCGTCGAAGGGGACCTTGGTCTCGATCTTCACCCCGTATTTCTCGGGCGTCTCCAGCGTGATGCGGGAAACGGCCTTCTCTCGCTCCGTGGTCCAGTAGCTGGGGACGGCGCCGTTCACCCCGTCATTAAAGGATCCGTTGAAGAGGAGATCCTTGGGCGGGGCGGAGGCGGAAGCGTTCGGGAAAAGGCCGGCGAGGGCCAGCAGGGGAAGAAGTAGGGATCGTGTCATGGGATGTCGGGTGAAGGGTTGGTTACAAGCCGTCGTTCCGGAGAGATCGGTTGATAGCGTCCTCATCGGGAGACCTGGGGAACCTGCCGCAGGAGGAGACCCTGCCCGGGGGCCAGCCACATCCTCTCGCCGATGTAGTCTTTCCATATCCCCTCATAGGGGCAGAGCATTTCCAGGGCGATCCCCTCCGCGGGCTTGGGGTCGCAGCGCTGGGATTTGGTGAGGCTCAGGTTGGTGATCAGGGAGTACTTCCTTCCGTTGGCGTCGAGGAAATCCCCGACGAGCGCGTCGAAATCGAGCCCCTTCACGAAGGAGTCCTGGGTGAGGGACTCCTGGCCCTCCGGAGCGGTGCCGGTGAAATACACCCTTTCCGATTTCAAGCCGAGCAGGGTGGGACCGAGCGTGGCCAAGATCCGGTTGAGCCGTTGCACCGTTTCGTAGGTCCGCGTCCGTTTCCCGAACTGATCAATCGGGGCGAGTCGGTAGTTCCCCGTGGGGGGCGCGGCTGCGGTGAAGTGGAGCATCCCCTTGGCGCCGTAGGCCAGCCCGGAGAACATCGCGAAGGAGAGATCCGCGTCCGAGGGCTCCCGGTAGCGGAAATGGGGGCAGGTGAGCATGAAGTGATAGAACGGCTTGTTGTTCTTCAGCGAGACGGCCCGCATGGTGGCCAGATGATTCCAGTATCCCTTCCTGAGCGTGCCGTCATCCATCAGCCCGTAGAAACATCCGCTGAAATTCCATGCCCCCGTGTCGGCGAGCCCAGCCTGAACATAAGCACTGTAGTTGGGGAAACCGAGCATCTTCGGCTCCGCGTAGAAGGGTAGGAACGAGATGAAGGGCCAGAGATCGGGGGCGACGGACCCCATGGCCTCGACGGCATTGCGTGCCGGGCGGAAGGCCGACGCGCTGGGCTCATCGACGAGGTAGACGCCGATCACAGTCTCCCGAAGGGCCTGGGCGGGAAGAAGGCCTGCATACTCCTCGGCGCGCTTCGCAGGAGTGATGGGCGAACTGGCCAGCTCCCAGAAGCGGCGATCCAGAAGGATCGCCTTCAGGCCGGCGGCCTGAGCACGTGGCAGATCCTCCCTCGGGACGAACCCGGCGACATTGTAACCAGCCTCAGCGAGATCGCTGTAGAAGCTTTCGGACTTCACACCGGGCGATTCGGCCGGGGTCAGGATGTTCCAGGCGATGATCGGGAAATTGGTCTCCACCCAGGGATGGCCAGAGGATGAAGGAGCATCCCCCTCCCCCCCGGCTCGGGCCGCAATCGGGATGACGAGATGGGCCGCCAGCAGGAGGGTTGGAAAGAGTTGCGGGAGTTTCATCGGGAAAGTCGTCGGATGCGGTGCAAGGATGCTGAAAAAGGATGCTGTGAGAGGAGTACGCGGGCTCTAAAAAAGAGGCGCCCGCGTTGCCGCGGGCGCCATGTGTTGAGTTGTGAAGGGGATCTTCAGGCCTGCACGCGGCGGCGGATCAGCAACAGTGTCGCGATGCCGCCGAGGACCATCGCGTAGGTCGCGGGCTCGGGTACCACCGTCTGCAACTGGAAGCCGTTCACGTCCATTTCGCCGACATTACCCGGGGCGAATGCAAAGTTGGCCACGAGGAGCTCGCTCTGCCCGATCACACCTTGAAAGGTCAGGTAGTTGACCCCCTCCACCAGCGCGGTTTTATTGACAACCCCGGAGGTGGAGAGCGTGGTTCCGCCGACCGTGATGCTGAGCGGACGAGAAACTCCTCCTTGGTTCAGGTAGAATACCCAGGTGTAATTGTCGCCGGCCGTTAAACCATCGATGGTCATGGAGGCGGTAGGGGAGGTGGCATACAGATAATCGCCGGTGAGAGGAATTTGGCCCGAAACCCCGTAGCTGCTACCCCCATAGGTTCCCCCCCAGCCAGCCAGCGAGAGCGAGGACCCAACACTGTTGTAGCCCGGCACAGATGTGAACATTTCAAGGTTTTGTTCATTACCTCCAGGCTGATACATGGTCCAGAAATCGCCAGCTTGACCAAGGATGGCGGCTCCGGAGGCACTTCCGGCTTGGCCGCCGAAGTCCATGTTTTGGAGGACGGGAGCAGCTTCAACAGCCAAAGGAGCTGCAATGGCCGCCGCTACGGCAAGGGATCTGGCGAGTTTGAACGCTGTATTTTTTTTGTTTTTGTTCATGTGCTGGGTGGGTTGGTTGTTTTGGGTGAACATCCTTGTGTCGCATGAAGCGGCACTTGAGGATGAATCACTATTCGACTCGCCACCTTGAGCTTGCAACAAAATTGAGGGGATATTTTATGCAATAGTTGCATAGTTCTGATCTTTCTCTTAATAAGCACAGGACAAGCCTGATCCATGCGCCACCCATGAACCCGAAAGAGCCTGCACCCTCCCAGATTCAGATCGCGCGGTTGACGGGGTTTTCCACGGCGACCGTCTCCCGTGCGCTGGCTAACCACCCCCTGATCTCAGCGGCCACCAAGGCGGCCGTGCGCGACGCCGCCGGGAAGCTCTCTTACCGCCCCAACCCGCTGGTCTCCACGCTGACCGCTCAGATCCGCAGGAGCAGGATCTCGCCGACAGTCTCCACGCTCGGCTATGTCACCAGCGCTCCGCTGCCATCGGAGGATCGCAACCCCTGGACGGAGTTCTACCACGGGGCCAGGGAGCATGCCGGGGAGCTCGGATACAATCTGGATCTCCTCTGGCGCCGCGAGCCGGGGATGACGCTC
>JBIIGI010000105.1:0-5616 GCA_044236545.1 Chthoniobacterales bacterium | reverse complement strand
AGTTAAGGGGCCGGCTCTCCCCGCACCCAGACTCTTCTCCAAGGATCAGATTCAGGGATGGATCTCCGAGGATGAAGAAGACATGCGCCGCCTTCAGCGGGGCGCGTGAAGATCTTCCTTGATAGCAGCGTCCTGCCGGCAGCCGCCGGCAGTGCAAACGGAGCATCCCGGGCCGTCTTTGATCTTCAGCAGGAGGTCGGCTGGAGCCTTCTTTACAGTCCTTATGTCAGGTCTGAAGTGAAGGATAATCTGACATTCCTCGACACTCATGCCTTGCCGTCTTGGCTAGCTCTCTCCAAAAAGCTTAACCTTGTCGACGACAGCCTTGTGATGGATTGGCCCGTTGTCTTTTCCCCCGCGAAGGATCGTCCCATTCTTTTCACAGCACTGGCATACGCTGATATTCTACTCACGTTGGATCGGGGTGACTTCGGCCCCTTGATGGAAATTGGATCCTACGGACTTCAAATCATGAAACCGGGGGGCTTTCTCCGTCGGGAGCGAGGGCAGGGACGCATCTAGGGAAACAGGGACTTCATTGAGGCCAATCCAATAAAGGCCAAGAAAGCCACGCGCGTGCTCCCGCACGTCTCGCCTTTCAGGCTGGCGTTGCCAGTCTACCTCGCTTTTCCCAAAAGCTCGGTTCTCTTCTCGGGTTGAACGGCACTTTGCTCCCGCAAAGCGGTGCCGCCCTACGGGTTTGCTTTCAGCAACTTCTCCGCACCTCTTCCAAGAGGTTTGGTTCAAATCCCTGAGATTCCTCCACTTCCACGAGGGTAAAGTGGAGCGGGCGAAGGGATTCGAACCCTCGACATCAACCTTGGCAAGGTTGCACTCTACCAACTGAGTTACGCCCGCTTAAACTGAGCATCCACAAGTACTGAAGCGGCTCCGCGGTGTCAACGCGGTTTTTTCCCAGGCACAAGCGCCACTCGGAGCCATGGCGCCACTCGGGTCTCGCATGCGTGGGATCTGTTATCTGCCGGTCGTCCCCGACCAGGCATCCCTCGTCCGGCTGGACTCAGGACTTCTTGGCCCTCCGGCCTCGAATGATTAAGCCGCCTTCCCGGGCGCCTTTTGCGTCGGTTCCCACTACCTTCGTTCACTTTTCTATCTTTCACTTTTTTACTTTTCACCTTTCACTTCCCCCATGTCCTCATCCCTTGACCGCCTCTTTGTCTTTATCATGGCGGGGGGAAGCGGGGAACGCTTCTGGCCGGTCAGCCGTACCGCCACGCCGAAGCACTTGGTCAAACTTCTGGGAGAACAGACCCTCCTTGAGCAGACTGTCCGCCGCTTCGAGGGCCTCGTCCCGCTGGAGCGGATCTTCATCCTCACAAACGGTGCCCAACTCGAGGCCACCAAGGCCGCTGTTCCCTTTCTGCCGGTCGCGAACATCATTGCGGAGCCGGCCAAGCGCGACACCGCGCCCGCAGCCGCCCTTGCCACCTCCATCGCCCGCAGCAATCGCGAAGATGCCGTTGTCGCCCTCTTTCCGGCTGATGCCATGATCCATGATGCGGCGACCTTCCGCGGGCAACTCGCGGAGGCGGCGGCCCATGTCGACGTTCATCCCTCGATCCTGACCTTCTCCATCACCCCGACCCATCCATCCACCGGCTTCGGCTACCTGGAACTCGAAGAGGGAGCCATGGAGAGGAAGGGTTTCGTCACGGTCAAGCGCTTCGTCGAGAAGCCGGACGAGGCAAAGGCCCGGATCTTCTTTGAAGGCAAGCGCCATGGCTGGAACGCCGGGATGTTCCTCTGGCAGGCGGAGACTTTCCTCGCCGAGTGTGGCAAGCACCAGCCCGACCTTGGGAAATTCATCCTGGAATTTCCGAAGGGAGATCACACCGCCTACCTCGCTGAGCGCTTCCCCGAACTCCCGAAGATCTCCGTCGACTACGCCATCATGGAACACGCGTCCAGCGTCGAGGCCATCATTGCCGCCTTCGACTGGGATGATGTCGGCTCCTGGACCGCGCTTCCCTCCCACCTTGGCCAGGACGAGCGGGGCAATACACTCAGGGGCCCCGTCGTCCTGCTCGATGCCGATCGCAACATCGTTCTCTCCGGAAATAAGACAGTCGCCCTCTGCGGCGTCAGCGATCTCGTCGTGGTCGAGACCGACGACGCAATTCTCGTCTGCCACCGCAATGCGGCGCAGCAGATTAAGAATTTGCCCCTCCCGCCGGAGCTGAAATAACAGCCGAAAGGCTGAAGCAGTTTAGACTGAAGGCTGTTAGGGCATCTTCTGGTCAATCTGTCGCCCGAGGAGAGACTGCATGATTAATATGGAACTCATGAACTCAGGAGGGGAATGCAGAACCAAACCGACAATTGGGTGGAAAGCATGCCAAGAAGGGAGACGATCTCTCTACTGAGACTGTCTGCTTAGGAACATGCAGCGAGGGTTCCCGGTTCTCTCATAGCAGTCACACGCTTCTCCAACCTCATCTTTCCTGAGTTCATGAGTTCCATATTCCTTCCCTCATCGCGTTCATTTTCAGAGCGTCGGAAAAAACCGAAAACGCTCTAGGGCAGCACTCAGGGAAGTCGACAGGCGAATGCCGAGGGTCGAACCAAGCCTCTGCGAACAAGCCTCTGCAAAAAGGAGCGTAAGCTCGGATGGAGAGCAAGGCGGCCCTGCCTCCCGGCAGGCTTGGAAGTTTGGATGCCGCGCTAGGCGCGCGAGCGAAGCTGTAGTGTTCTACTGCGAGCGAGCAGCAACAACGCGCGGCGCCAAAATCCCAAGCCTTCCCATAAAAGCTGAGCTTAGAGCTTCAGCTTGGGACCGGTCAGCCCCAGCCACTGCTTGCGCTGATCCGGCGTAAGGAGTGCGTAGATGCTGCGACCGATTGTCTTCTGCAGGCGGCGGAGGTCGAGATCCCTGCGGAAGGAGCTGATCCTGCCCTCATGGAAGCGCTTCATGATGGAGTTTGCCTTGGTCTGCTCGTAGGCGTGGATCTCGCCGATCTTGCGGATCTGCCGCTCATTCAGGCCGAGGAGTTTCTGCTCGGAAACCGAAGTGAGAAGCGATGCGCCGATCATCTGGCGCTCGATCTGGCGGATGCGCTCCTGCTGGGAGGGGCTCAGGACGTTGAGGGCGCGGCGGTTGTATGTCGCACGGAAGGAATCGATGTCGGTGGCCGCCTTGGGGGTGGCTTTCTTGTCTGCCAACCCGACCGCCGCCACAACACCAACCTTGGCCTTGTATTCGGCACGGAGGGAATCGAGCAGGGCGCACTGGAGGGAGGAGAGCTTCAGGTCCTGCCGCACGGGCTCCAGACCGAGGAGAACCGGAACCGAGGCGGGGCTGTCGGGAGTGTTCTTTGCGGAAACGACGGGTGATGCAGCGAAGACAAGAAGGGCCAGCAGGAGCAGGGAGGTGTGTTTCATGGGATCTCTGGGAGTTGGTGGTTGGGAGTTGGTGGTTGGGCGGAGAGGAAGGAAGATGCTGGGTTGCCGAGGATGCATCTCCTTGGCCTCATCAATCACCCCAAGCGCGATCAATACCCCTCGAAGAGGGACTTGGTCGCGGCGTCGGGATCCTGGATCTTGGGGAGTCCCGTCTTCTGACCGCTTAGCACAAGCCAGTTCTTCCTCTGCTTGTCGGTCAGGGTGGCCAGCATCTGCTTGGAGGTCTGCTGCTGGTTGCGGCGAAGGTTGATGTCCCTGCGGAAGGAGGAGATCTTGCCGGCGTTGAACTGGGCGTTGATGGACGCGGCATTGGCCTGGTCGGCCTTGCTGATGGCGGCAATGGAACTCTGCTGGTCGGCAGTGAGGCCGAGGAGTTTCTGTTCGGAGGGGGACGTCAGGAGCGAACCCCCGAGCATCTGCCGCTCTATCTGGCGGAGGCCATCCTGCTGGGAGGGGTTCAGGACAGCGAGGGATCTGGCGTTGAATCGAGCGCGAAGATCCTCGAGGTCCCATCCGGAACGGAGGGCGGCATCCTGCCCATCCATGCCGATCGCAGTGATGTTCTGGGCCTGCGACTTGTAGTCGGAGCGGAGTGCATCGAGCAGTCCGCACTGCACCGGGGTAAGCTGGAGATACTGACGCACCGGATCCAATCCGAGCAGGATGGGGATGGATCCGGGGTGATCAACGGAAGCGCGGTTCTTCGCCGGGGAGGGGGCCGTCGGTTGCGCGTTCGCGCAACCGGTGAGGGCGGCGGCCATCAGGACGAGGGGGAGAAGGCGCTTCATGGCTCGTGTTGACGAGTGGCCCCGGGTCAGGCGGCTTGGGCGATGATCCCCTCGAGCTTGACGATATCCTCGCCGAACTTGCGGATGCCCTCGGCCAGCTTGTCGGTGGCCATGGCGTCCTGGTTGAGGAGCCAGCGGAAGCTCTTCTCGTCGACGGGGATCTTCCCGATCTCCATGGACTTTGCCTTTTCGGGGCTGAGGACGCGGGTGAGAGGCTCGGTCGAAGCCTCGAGCTTCTCGAGGATGTCGGGGCTGATGGTCAGCAGGTCGCAGCCGGCCAGGGCGACGATCTCCCCCGTGTTGCGGAAGCTCGCTCCCATGACCTGGGTCTCGAAGCCGTACTTCTTGAAGTAGTTGTAGATGCTGTGGACGGACTGCACGCCCGGATCCTCGAGGCCGGTGTATTCCTTGCCGGTCGTGGCCTTGTAGTAGTCGTAGATCCGGCCGACGAAGGGGGAGATGAGGCGGATGCCTGCCTCGGCGCAGGCGACGGCCTGTGGCATCGAGAACATGAGCGTGAGGTTGCAGTTGATCTTCTCCTTCTGGAGGATCTCGGCGGCGCGGATGCCTTCCCAGGTGGAGGCGATCTTGATCAGGATGCGCTGGCGATCGACCCCGGCCTTCTCGTAAAGACCGATGAGGTAGCGGGCCTTCTCAAGGGTGCCCTCGGTGTCGAAGGAGAGGCGGGCATCCACCTCGGTGCTGACACGGCCGGGGACAATCTTGAGGATCTCACGACCGAAGAGGATCAGGGTGTCGTCGATGACTTTCTTGTAGAGGGCGCCGCCGGAGAGGCTGGATCCCTTGTTGTCGGCGATCGCCTTGTCGAGGAGCGTGCGGTACTCGGGCTTGAGGACGGCCTTGAGGATGAGGGAGGGATTGGTGGTGGCGTCCTGAGGCGAGAACTTCTTGATGTCCTCGAAATTGCCGGTATCGGCAACGACGGTGGTGAACTGCTTCAGGGATTCGAGTTGGTTTGCGCTCATTGGACGAAGTTTTGGGGCTTGGGGGCGAAGAAAGCAATTCAGGAATTGCACGCTTTCGTCACCGGAAGCCTTTTCCGGAAGCGCCCCGCGCGCTTCACCGCGCGATTTCTTCCGGCACCTGGCATAAGTGGCTGACAAAGGGCGGGAATCGCCGCAGGATGGAGGGTAAACCCCATACTACGACCATGGCCACCAAGCATGTGATTTCACCCGCGCAACGCACGCTCTCCATCATCATGGGCGGAGGCGCCGGCACACGCCTCTTCCCCCTGACCAAGGACCGCGCCAAGCCGGCCGTGCCGATCGGTGGAAAATACCGTCTCGTGGACATCCCCATCAGCAACTGCCTGAACTCGGGCATCCGCGGCATCTACGTGCTCACCCAGTTCAACAGCACCTCCCTTCACCGCCACATCAACGCC
>JBIIGI010000104.1:0-5728 GCA_044236545.1 Chthoniobacterales bacterium | reverse complement strand
TGAAGAGCATTTGCTGATTTTTGAAGGCGCGAGAGCTGGGCGATACCCGCAGCGGTCTCGCCCGAGCGAGCAACGCCACAAAAATCGACAAATGGCTTCAGCCCTTCGGGTTGCCGAGATAACCGGCCGGGGGCTGTGTTGGCTTGGCACTTACAGCCCGCTGCGGGGATGCTCGTGCCAAGCCGCCTTGCCCGCGGCCCATTCTTCCCGCAACGGCCTCTATGCGATTTAATCAGCGCTTCCCTTGCGTAATCCCGACTGCGTCATCTAGCCTTCACTCCTTATGAGCAAAGGCCAAGAAAGCGCGATTTCCCCGAAGCGTGGGGAGGATTTTCCAGAGTGGTACCAGCAGGTGGTCCGGAGTGCCGAGATGGCGGAGAACTCCGAGGTCCGCGGTTGCATGGTGATCAGGCCATGGGGCTATGCCCTCTGGGAGCGGATGCAGGGGGCACTGGACGGCATGTTCAAGGCGACCGGCCACAGAAACGCCTACTTCCCGCTCTTCATCCCGCTGGGCCATCTCCAGAAAGAGGCCGAGCATGTCGAGGGATTCGCCAAGGAGTGCGCCGTGGTCACCCACCACCGCTTGGAACTCAAAGATGGGAAACTCGTTCCCGCCGGCGAACTGACCGAGCCGCTAGTAGTCCGCCCCACCTCCGAGACGATCATCGGATCGACCTACGCGAAGTGGGTGAAGTCCTACCGCGATCTTCCCATCCTGCTGAATCAATGGGCGAACGTCGTCCGTTGGGAGTTGCGTCCCCGACTATTCCTCCGCACCGCTGAGTTTCTCTGGCAGGAGGGACACACGGCCCATGAGACTGAGAAGGAGGCCGTCGAGGAGACCGAGAAGATGCTCGGTGTCTACGAGACCTTTGCCCGCGAGTGGCTTGCCATTCCCGTGATCCGCGGCGAGAAGTCGGAGAGCGAGCGCTTTCCCGGCGCAGTGCGCACCTACTGCATCGAGGCGATGGTCCAGGACCGCAAGGCGATCCAGGCAGGAACCTCCCACTTCCTCGGCCAGAACTTCGCCAAGGCTTCCGATATCAAGTTCCTTTCACGCAACAACACCGAGGAGCATGCCTGGACCACCAGCTGGGGCGTCAGCACTCGACTCATCGGGACCCTGCTCATGGCCCATGGCGACGACGACGGAGCGGTCCTCCCGCCACGCATCGCCGCCTCCCAGGTGGTGATCATCCCGATCACGCCGAAGCTCGAGACCCGGGATGCCGTGCTTGCCAAGGTCGAGGAGATAGCGGCCTCCCTTAGGGCCTCCACCTATGCAGGGGAACCGGTGCGCGTGGAGATCGACTCCCGTGACATCGGGGGTGGTAACAAGACCTGGGAGTGGATCAAGAAGGGAGCCCCGCTGCGCATCGAGATCGGTCCGCGTGATCTTGAGTCAGGCAGCGCTGCCGTGGCACGCCGCGACAAGGGGCCCAAGGAGAAGGAATTCCTCCCCGCCGATTCGCTCGCGGCAAAGGTTCCCGAGCTACTGGCCGAGATCCAACGGTCCCTGCTCGACCAGGCCCTTGCTTTCCGCAAGGAGCACACCCGCAAGATCGACTCCAAGGAAGAGTTCTACGCCTTCTTCACGCCGAAGAACCCGAACAAGCCCGAGATCCATGGAGGCTTCGCCTACACCCACTGGAACGGCACTCCCGAGGTCGAGGCCAGGATCAAGGAGGATTTGAAGGTGACCATCCGATGCATTCCCGAGGCGGATGCTGTGGAGTTTACCGACGAACCAGGCATCTGCCCCTTCAGTGGGGAACCAAGTGCGCGGCGCGTGATCTTCGGCAAAGCCTACTAGGCTGGTTCGGGTCTGTTGACTTGATTCCTTCTGTCTTGTTGCCTCTCTGAAAATGCACTTTCCCTTGCCGGGATATCTGGCATAGTGCGGATTCGATTGTTTCGTGTCACCTAGGTGCGCGGAATCACTCCTCCACCGGGTTGATAGCTCAATGGTAGAGCAGTACCCTTTTAAGGTATTGGTTCTGGGTTCGAGTCCCAGTCAACCCACTTTTTTGGTGCTCGTAGAGGCTACCAGCGGTTCCTTAAAACGCTCTGGTCGGGACATGAAAGCATAGGTTCCACTTGTGTATTCCCTCCCTCATTTTCGGGATGGACTTCCCCCGATGGCGTTTTGTTTCTTGAAGTAAGGCTCTTCCTCGGGAATGTTGGCTTTTGTATGAAACTATCTTCTCTCTCCCTCGTAGCAATTCTTTCATGTCTCGGACTTTCCGCCTGCAATAAGTCGGCGCCCAATGAACAGATCTCCTACCAGTGCATTTCCGCGAAACTGACGATCGGCGACAAGCAGGTCGATTCGGTTGTCCAGTGGAACACCAAGACCGGCGAGGCCCGTCTTCTCAATGCGGCTTCCTTCGCCGACAAGGCAACCGGACAGCAGGGTAACCTGATAGGCTGGGTTCCACTCGTCGATCTCCAGCAGGCTGTGCAGAATCTTGCATCCCAGATTCAGGCTCAGCAGGCCGCCAAGTCCGGTGCATCGCCCGCATCGACCCCGATTCAGCCTAAGAAGTAGGCGTTCCCACATTCCTTCTGGAAAAACGGCCGGATATTTCCGGCCGTTTTTTTTGTTCCTTGGTCCGGTGAATCGGCGTGCATCCCAAGCCTGCAACGTGTATCCCACCGACGATGAAAATCGTTGTTGCCTACTCGGGAGGTCTGGATACCTCCGTCATTCTGAACTGGATCAAGGAGACCTACCGCGCCGAGGTCATCGCCTTCTGCGCCGATATCGGACAGGAGGAGGAGTTGAAGGGCCTCAAGCCGAAGGCTCTCCGCACGGGGGCCTCGAAGTGTTTCGTGGATGACCTGCAGGCGGAGTTTGCCCGTGATTTCATCTTTCCGATGATGCAGGCGGGAGCCATGTACGAGGGTGAGTATTTCCTCGGCACCAGCATTGCGCGTCCCCTCATCGCCAAGCGCATGGTGGAAATTGCATTGGCCGAGAAGGCCGACGCCATCGCTCACGGAGCAACAGGGAAGGGGAATGATCAGGTCCGCTTCGAGCTCGCGGCCGCCGCCCTGGCTCCCGATCTCCAGGTGATCGCTCCCTGGAGGGAGGAGGGATTCCGCGCTGAGTTCCCGGGACGTGCCGAGATGATAGAGTATTGCCGACGTCACAAGGTTCCCGTGGAGGCGAGTGCCAAGAAGCCCTACTCGATGGACCGTAATCTCCTTCACATCAGCTACGAGAGCGGAATCCTTGAGGATCCGTGGTTCGATGCCTTCGCTCCGGAGAACCGCGCTATGTTCAAGCTCTCCGCAAGTCCCGAGGAGGCTCCAGACAAGGCGGAGATCGTGACGCTGGATTTCATTGAGGGGAACTGTGTCGCCGTGAATGGCAAGAAGCTTGATCCCCTGGCGGTCATGAAGACCCTGAACAGGATCGGAGGACGCCATGGCGTCGGTCGTGTCGATATGGTGGAGAACCGCTTCGTGGGAATGAAGAGCCGCGGTGTCTACGAGACTCCGGGCGGATCGATCCTTCACTTCGCCCATCGCCAGATGGAGTCCCTCACCATGGATCGAGAGGTGATGCATCTGCGCGACGGCCTGATTCCCAAATACAGCACACTTGTCTACAACGGCTTCTGGTTTGCTCCCGAGCGTCTGGCACTGCAGGCACTCATCAGTGAGTCTCAGAAGAATGTGACCGGAACGGTCCGTGTGCGTCTTTACAAGGGGAACATCCTCGCCGCAGGGCGCCGCAGTCCCGTCAGCCTTTACCGCCCCGACATCGCGACGATGGAAGCTGATCCGACTCAGGCCTACAATCAGGGCGATGCCACCGGCTTCATCCGACTCAACGCCCTTCGTCTCAAGGTTGCCGCCAAGGTGACCAAGGGGCGGAAGAAGCCCGCTTCGAAAAAGACGCCTGCCAAGAAGCGGAAGTAGGATCGGAAGGTTGAAGTGTTAGAACGTTAAAAACGTTACAATGAAAAAAACTCTTCAGCCGCAAGTGCCGGAGACCTTTCACGTTTTAACCTTCTAACTTTTTTAACCTCCTCCGTTCGCTCTACCGAATAAAGCCCCAGCGAGATGAGAAGGGCCAGTAGACAAAGAATCCCCGGCCGATCACATTCCTCTCGGGAACGACTCCCCAGTAGCGGCTGTCGCTCGAATTGTAGCTGTTGTCACCGAGGGCAAAGTAGGAGCGGGCGGGTATGGTGAAGCTCTCCGTCGGGGAGCCCAGGTAGGGGAAGGGAGGGCCTCCGTCGCTACCGTTGGAGTAACCGCGATAGCCGTCTTCACAGCTCATGACCAGGGCAAAGGGGGAGCCTCCGGCAACCGTGTCATCGAGAAAAAGTCGGGGAGGGGTGATGCGGAGGGTCTGACCGGGGAGTCCTGCGAGCCGCTTGATGTAGAACTGCGAACCGAGGGATGGATCAAGGTTCATCTCGATGCGGTTAATGCCGGTGGTGCGGAAGACAATGACGTCTCCGCGCTCCGGGTTTCGGAACTGGTAGGTCATGCGGTCGACAAAGACCTGATCACCGGCCTGCACGTAGCCCCTCACAATCGGTTCCCCGGGATCGTATACACGCCCCGGTCTCACTCCGAAGTCGCGCATGACGACGTCCCGTGGAGCGAAGATGGAGTGACTTCCGGCCGTGGTGAGCACATCGGTGAAGGTGAAGAAATTCAGGAAGGTCCGCTCGCGCAGGCCGAGCACCTGTTCCCGGGTTACGGCTTTCTGATCCAGATAGGATCGTCCGAGTCGGACGAACTCGACGGCACGTGTGAGTGGATCGGGCAGCGCTCCGCCAGTGGTATGTCCCGTCATGCCGAAGAGCGTGGGTTGCATGGAACCGGTCGGGATTTTGAAGGGCTTGAGAAAGTAGGCCTGAAAACCGATCGCAAGCACCACGGCCACGATGATGGCCTCGATGTTTTCGGCCCAGGATGCATGGGGTGGTGGTGGGAGAAGTCGTGAAAAGCTCCCCTCGATGCTCTCCGAGGCATCCCTGATACGGTCGCGATCAGCCGATGCGAGTGCATTTTTCAGTGAGGAGAGGGTCGACTCCGCCTCGTTGAGCTGGGATTCCGAAAGAATATCCCGGCTCCGGTGCAGCAGCTTGGAGGCCCCCTCATGGAGCAATCTTCCTTCCTTCAGGTGGCGCGGTGTGAAAAATCCCATGGGCGTGGCGTTCGTTCGTGATGAGCGAAACAGGAGATGCCTGTCCTGGCAATCCCTGTAATGAAAGAGGGGGCTTGTCGGGAGCCTTTTTCCGATCCATGATGAACGGTCCAGAAAAAAATTATGAACGCCCATTACATCGAGGAAGCCGCCAAGGTGGTCACCAACAAACAGCAGTTGATCAATATTGTCAGCAAGAGGGTCCGCCAACTCTCCGCCGGCAGCCGCCCCATGGTCGAAGTCGACTTGAAGATGGGACTTGCCGACATCGCCCTTGCCGAGATCGCGGCGGGAAAACTTGGCACCGAGATCGTCTCCCTTCCCGACGACGAGGTCCAGGCGGCCTGATCAAGTCCGCTCCTCATAATCCGGTAAACGGGTGGCATGCCTTACGGGTTGCCACGGCCAGGGTAGGACTCACAAGCAGGACCGATTCAGCGAGAAACCATGGGCTCGGACATTGTCACAAACCGTAAGGCTCTCAGGGATTATCACATCCTTGAAAAGTTCGAGGCGGGTGTCTCGCTCGTGGGAACGGAAGTCAAGTCCCTCCGT
>JBIIGI010000046.1:0-20571 GCA_044236545.1 Chthoniobacterales bacterium | reverse complement strand
GGCGCTCCCAGTCTTCAGGAGGACGATCATCTCGGACGACTCCTCGATCCCACCCTTCCATCGGTAGAGTGACCGGGCCCCCGGCAGCAGGTTGGCGCATGCAATCAGGCGCTCTTCAAGCAGGCGCCGCACGACAACCCGGGCAGACTCCTCATCGGCGAAGGTGGTCAGGATCAATTTCAGACGGGGGGTGGGGTGCGTCATTTGGAGACATCGTTCAAAACCTGCTCGTAGGCATCCAGCGCGCCCTCCAAATCAAACCTCGGCATCATGGCCAGTGATGCCTCCCGGGCGCGAAGCAGCGCAACCGGATCTTCCAGCAACGGCTTGAGGGCCTGGGCGAGACCCTCTGCTCCCGAATCCAGTTCAAAGAGGCGCCCATTGCCCCCCTCCTCGACCACATCCGAGAGTCCGCCGATCCTGCTTCCGACGATGGCAATGCCATGGGTCAGGGCTTCAACCGCGACCATCGGCAACCCCTCGGAGAGGGAGGGCATCACCAGGATTGAGGAATTTCCCATCTCCGCCGAAACCTCGGCGGCCGTGGCCCATCCACGGAACTCGATCCGGGAGGCGAGGCCGAGCCGTTCCGTCTCGGTACGCATCCCGGCAAGAAGAGGCCCGTCGCCGATCACCGACATCGTCCAAGGCAGATCCTTCAACAGGGCAAGGGCCCGGACTGCGGCGAGAGGGTTTTTCTGCACGCTCATCCTCCCGACCATCAGGAGCCGCGGAATCTCCGGCCGCTTCAATTCCGGAGTCGCCGGCAACTCGATCCCGTTGAGGATGATCTTGGGGCGCACCCCGTAAGCGTCGTTCGCAAGTCCCGCCACGAAACTACTGACGGCCGTCGTGGCCGCGGCATCTCTCCAGATCGGCACCGTGAATGGTTTGATCCAGCGGAACATGTTACCCGTCTGTTCCGGAACGCCTCCCGGCACATCACCCAGATGCGCAGTCAGCACATAGGGAACCCCGGTGACCTTGTGCACCGCCCATGCGACGGCTCCGGTCGGCACGGCGAAGTGGGCATGGATGACATCGGGCTTCCATCGATGCACTTCGGCGATGGCTGCGGGAATCGCCCGCATCACCCAGGCCGCCATCTCGGGAACGCTGCAGGTGTCCTCGCGGCGACGGAAGGCGCGCAGACGCCTCACTTCGATCCCCTCCTCCTCCGATTCAAGGGGCAGATGCGGCATCCCGGCCGTCACGATCCGGACCTGATGGCCGCGCCTCACCAGTCCAGAGGCGACCTTCGCAGCCAGTCTGCCGCCGCCTCCGCCGAGGGGCGGATGCTCGTAGTTGAGGACTAGGATTCTCACGATGGGGAATGCGCGGTGATCCCCGAACGCCCTGAAAGCTCTATGCGCCAGGCCGCCAGCACATGCTGGCACCAGAGGAAGAGGCGCTCGTCGCTCCGACCCGCACGATGCGATGCCAGCGACTCACGGAGCAGCGATCCCGCCTCCCCTCCCGGGATCTGCGGCACGATGGCCCCCTCACGGATCCAGGAACCGATCGGCGTGCCGAAGCCCTTTTTCTTACGGTAAAGGATCGAGGCCGGAAGCAGCGGCTCCAGCGCCTTCTTCAGGATCCACTTGGTCGTGCCGCCGCGGAGTTTCACCGAATGGGGTAGCCGACGGGCGAAGTTGACCACTTCCAGATCGAGGAATGGGGAGCGGGCCTCGAGTCCGTGAAGCATGCTGGCCCTGTCCACCTTGGCGAGGATCTGGTCCTGCATGTAGAGTCGCGTGAAGAACTGGAGCGTCCGGTCGACCGGATCGGCATGTTCCCCGGCGGCCTCCCACGCCCCGATCGCCTCGCTGTAGAGCTCTTCGGGCGCGGTGTGATCCCCGAAATAGGCATCGATCTGCGAGGGCTCCAGAGGGCCCATCCAGACCGGAAGGCGGTAGCTGGCTGGGTGGGAGAGCCCCCTGAGCGTCCGCTTGATTTTGAAATCCAGGCTGATGTTGGCGTGAGAGACGGGCAGTCGCGATGCGAGGAGGCGGATCGCGGGGTGAAGCGCCTTGGGAACAAGCTTGTCGTAGAGCGCGGCCTTACCCAGCGCCTTGAAGGGATCGTATCCGGCGAAGAGTTCATCCCCTCCATCGCCACCCAGGGCCACCGTGACATGGCGGCGGGTGAAGCCGCAGAGCAGCCATGTCGGCAGGATCGAGCCGTCCCCCATCGGCTCGTCGAGCCGCGAGAGCAGACCGGGAAGCAACTCCCTCGCCCGCGACAGGTCCAGGATCTCGCTCTCGTGGGCGCACCCGATGAAGGCGGCGGCTTCGCGCGCATACGGAAGCTCGTCGAAGGTCGGATCGGTGAAGCCGATGCTGAAGGTGCGCAGCCTCCCTGCGGGAAGATGACGCGCCGCCAGGGCCGCCACCGCGGAGGAATCGATCCCCCCGCTGAGGAAGACACCCACCGGCACATCGGCCACCAACCGCCGCTTCACGGCACGGTCGAGAACCTCCCTCAATTCCGAGAACCAGGCTTCGCAGCGCGCCGGAGTCACCTCCTCGTCGGAGGCCTCCAGTCGGAACTCCCACCAACGGCGGGGCGCCCAAGCACCGCTGGAAATCGAGAAGGTGCCGCACCACCCACCCGGAAGCTTCCGGATCCCCTCGATCGCGGAGAGGGGCGCAGGGATGTAGCCGTAGGCGAAGTATTTTTTCAGCGCGATGGCCGATTCACTGACAGGGGCCGCCGGATGATGAAGGAGAGCCGTCAGCTCCGAGGCGAAGGCAAAGACACCACCCCGTTGGAACCAATAGAGCGGCTTCTTTCCGAAGCGGTCACGCGCCAGGAAGAGGGTGCCCCGCGCCTGATCGTAAATGGCAAAGGCAAACATGCCGTTCAGGCGATCCAGCATCCCCTCGCCCCACTCGCGGTAGCCGTTGAGCAGCACCTCGGTGTCGGAGTGATCCGTCAGGAATCGGTGCCCTTTGGCCTGTAGTTCCTCGCGGAGATCGGCATGGTTGTAGATCTCGCCGTTGAAGACAATGGTGAGGTTCCCGTCCGCAGTCGACATCGGCTGGGCACCCCCGGAGAGATCGACGATGGAGAGGCGTCGATGGCCGAGGTGGACTCCCGAATCGGGGAGGACAACATACCCCTCGGCATCCGGCCCGCGATGGGCCAGCGCACGGGTCATTCTCTCAAGGATCTGCCGGTCACCCGCATCACGGGGTGCAACGAATCCCGCGATCCCGCACATCAGCGCGCCGTGAAATTCCTGGTTTCCTTCACCAGGTAGATCGACTTGTTCTGACTCTCGTGGAAGGTGCGCGTGATCATCTCAGCGAGCAGCCCCATCAGCACGCAGATCATTCCCGTCATGAAGGAAAAGACCGCCATCATCGGAAGCGGGGTCTGCGTGTAGTAGTAACCGCGCGTCCTCATGACAAAGGTCCAGACCACGAAGAGCAGCGAGGCGACGAAGAAGATGAAGCCCCAGAACCCGAAGAGATACATCGGCTTCATCATGTACTTGTCGAGGAACTTCACCGTCACCAGGTCGAGGATGACCTTCAGCACGCGCTCAAGACCGTACTTCGAGTTGCCGGTCTTGCGGGCGAAATGATTCACGGGAATCTCCGTGATGCGGGCGCCATGCCACTTGGCGTAGATCGGAAGGAAGCGGTGCATCTCGCCGTAGAGACGCACATCCTTCACCACCTCCGCGCGGTAGGCCTTCAGCGAGCATCCGAAGTCATGGAGCCGGACACCCGAAATCCTGGAGATCAGCTTGTTGGCCATCATGCTCGGGAGATTCCGCTGCAGGGCGTTGTCCTGACGATCGCGGCGCCATCCGGAGCAGACGTCGTATCCCTCCTCCAGCTTGGCGAGCATCTTGGGAATGTCCTCGGGATCATTCTGGTAGTCTCCATCCATCGGAATGATCACCGATCCGGAGGCATGGTCGAAGCCGGCCATCATCGCGGCCGTCTGGCCGAAATTCCTGCGGAAATGAACCACCTTCGCCTCGGGGTTCCTGTCGGCGAGACCGTCGAGCATGGCGGCGCTCCCGTCCGTGCTGCCGTCGTTCACGAAGATCACCTCGTAGGGCCGGCCCAGACGGTCCATGACCTCCTTGATCTTGGCAAAGAGAGCCTCGATCGCGCCGTGCTCGTTGTAGATCGGGATGGTGATGGAAATCATGGAGGCTGGCAAAGATACAGAAAACCGGAAGGTCCCCATCAGGTCAAGGATCGCCGGGGTTCACTGTCCAATTTGCCGGGGGGCTTTCCTGTAGTAGGTTATACCGGCGGTCTTTGTCTTCCACGGCAATCCCCCACCCCCACTTTTTCATCTCATGGCGTGCGCAATGGTCATCGGCATCGGCGGAGTCGGCTCGGTCATCGGGCAGAAACTCCACGGGTACGACTGTTTTGAGCGAATCATTCTGGCTGATCTCGACACCCGCTTTGCCGAGGAACTTGCCTCCCGCTACCCTAAGGGCCGCTTTCAGGTCTGCCGGATCAACGCCCTCCACACCGGAAAACTCGCGGCCACCATGCGCGAACACGGCGTCTCGGTCACCTGCAACGCCTGCACCTGCCAGACCAACCATTCCGTGCTCGAGGCCTGCTGGATGGCGGGATCGCACTACCTCGACATGGCGGCCGACATCTACTCGCCTCCAGGCGTGAAGCGCCCCGGAAAAAACTCCTTCGAGGCTGAGATCGAGGCATTTCACGGGAAGTATCTCGAGAAGGGGCTCCTCGGACTCCTCTGCATGGGCATGGATCCCGGCGCGGTGAATGTCTTTGCGCGGTGGGCGATGGACCGCCTGGACACGGCATCGAGCATCCGTGTTCTGGATGCCGACAATGCGGAGGTCCGCGGTTACCGCTTTGCCGTGCTTTTCTCCCCGGAGACATTCTTCGAGGAACTCGGCGCCACCCCCTACTTTGTCAGGGAAGGGCGCGTGGTCAGCGGCAGACCGTTGGAAACCGAGGTTGAGTGGGTCCGTTTTCCCGATCCGATCGGACTTCAGAAAACCTACGCCGTGGCGCACGAGGAGGGGGTGAGCCTCGGCCTTTACCCCCCGTTTGTCGAAAAGGGGGTGAACTACTCCGTCTTCAAATACAGTCTCTCCGAGAAGGTCTGCCAGATCTCCAAGTCGCTGGCACTGCTGAATCTCGATACCTGGAAAAAGGTCAAGGTGGACGGCGTCGAGGTCTCCCCCGTCCGTGTCGCCAGTGCCAATCTCCCCAAACCGGCCCAACTCGGGGCCACCGTCGAAGGCTACTCCTGCGTTGGAACAGAGGTGAGGGGAACCAGCGGCGGCAGGCCCGTCGAGTATTTCGTCCATACCATGGACAACCACAGGCGGGCCTATGAAAAGCACGGCTACTCCCTCACGCTGGTGCAGACCGGCATCCCGCCGGCCATCGCCGCGCGCCTCCTTGCCGAGGGGAGGATTCCGGAGCGTGGCGTGATGATGCCCGAGGCGCTGGATCCCACGGAGTTGATGGGCCGTTTTACCCAGGAAGGCCTTCCTGTCTTTGTGGAAAAACGGGAAGTGACGGCGCTCTGAAGGGGAAGGGAGGGTCCGGGTTCATGCGAGACCGCGGGGTTCATCCATCCGGGTTCTTCGCTATTTTGAGTGGGTGCCCTTTGACCCCAGAGGGATCAGAGGGGAAAGGTAAATAATCTGGAACTCAGCCGTAACGGATGCGTAGCAACGGCCGGGCCTGCCAAATCAGGAAGAGAGTTGATGGAAAATTCACGAAATGCAGAGGAGATCGGGGCGGAGGAGTCATCGGCTCGGTCAGGATGGATCAGGAATGCCACTCTCTGATCTCCATACGGTCCCTCTCTTTTTCAGATCCTTGGATGGGCCTCGACTGATTGCCTCGCGCGCTCCCGCTCACCTCGCCCTGACAGGCTGTGTTACCGCGCAGGCTAAACCGTGCCTCCCGCCACTCGGCGGTCCTCGGTGGTACAAATCCTACTTCCCTCCGTTTCTTTTCCTGAGTTCTTGAGTTCCAGATTTTCCCCTGTCTTCCTTCTTTACCCACTGAAAACAGCGAGGAACCTCCATTCGCATCCCGACGCTTCCGGCTCTCAACATTTCACCTCCGGCTGTGCTAGGGTGGCGGCACATGTCCGGAACAGCAGCCAACCTCCACCCTCAAAGGGCCGCCGCGCTCCAAAAGAAACTGCGCGAGGTGCCCCATCGTCCGGGCGTCTATGTCATCCGTGACCGTTTCGCGAAGATCATCTATGTCGGCAAGGCGCGAGACCTCCGGAGAAGGCTCTCCAATTACTTCACCCCCTCGCGGCGCAACAGGGCCGAACCGAAAACACGCGCCCTCATCGACAGCGCCTCCGATTACGAGTGGCATCTTGTCAAAAGCGACGCGGAGGCCGTCCTCTTCGAGGGGCGACTCATCAAGGAATGGCGGCCGAAATACAATATCAGCTTCCGCGATGACAAACGCTTCCTTCTCGTCCGGGTCCAGATGAACGATTCCATACCACGCTTCGAACTTACCCGCCTGCGCCGCGAGGACGGGGCGCGCTACTTCGGCCCCTTTGCCAATGCCGGCGCGCTCCGTGCCTCCCTTCAGGCCATCCGCAAGCAGTTCGGCCTCCGTTCCTGCCGACCGCCCGAGCCCACGGAGAAGGACTTCAAGCACTGCCTGGACCATGTCATCAAGAACTGCTCCGCTCCCTGCGTTGCCCGCATCTCACGGGAGGAGTACAGGCAGCGCGTCGAGCAGGCGTGCGGGGTGCTGGAGGGAAAATCCAGGGAGATGACCGCCTCCATTGAAGAGGAAATGGAGAAGGCCGCGGAGAAGCTCGACTTCGAGAAGGCGGCCTCCCTCCGGAACCTCCTCAAGAATCTCCGGGAAACCAGCAAGCCGGTCCGTCGCTTCACCCGCAAGTCCCTTCCGAACAGCATCGATCCCGAGGGAGATGTCGCGGAGTTGCATGCGGCCCTCGGGCTTCCCAAGGCGCCGCGCACCATGGAGTGCTTCGACATCTCGAACATCTCCGACAACCACATCGTCGCCTCCATGGTCCGCTTCCGTGACGGCGTCCCCGAACGGGAGAGCTACCGCAGGTACCGGATCACCTCCACGGCGGGACAGAATGATTTTGCCAGCATGGCCGAGGTCATCCGGCGGCGGTACAAGCGCCTCCTGCAGGAAGCGGCCAAGGCGTCTCCGGAGTTGAGCGAATCCCAGGAGGAACCCGCCGAGGCATTGGCAAGAAACGCCAGGTCTCGCCAACGGGAAAGCCCCCTCCCCGACCTGATCGTCGTTGACGGCGGCAAGGGTCAGCTTGGCATGGCCTGCCGTGAACTCATGGCGCTCGGCCTCCATTCACAGCCCGTCATCGGGCTCGCGAAGGAATTCGAGGAGATTTACCGCCCGGGTGAATCGGCGCCGCTGCGCCTCGACAAGGACTCCGGCGCACTGCGACTTCTCCAGAGGATCCGTGACGAGGCCCACCGGGTCGCCAACGGATACAACGAACTCCTCCTGCGCCGCCGCATCTCGGAGAGTCTGCTGGACGGGATTCCTGGAGTCAGCCAGGCGCGAAAAAAAGCACTCCTTGCCCGCTTCGGCAGCATTGCGCGCCTGAAAAAAACGCCCCCCGGGTCCATGGCGGAGACGCCGGGGATCAGCTTGGATCTTGCGACCCGCATCGCGATCAGTCTGGAAAAACGCGGATAGAACGCTCCAGGCCGGGCAAGGGGGATAATCGTGAAGTGTCGATGCGGCGGCTTTCCTGCTATCGGCAGGGAAACCCGGGGGCGCCTCCCGGAACTTGGCCCGCCGCGCAACGGGCGATTTCCTCCATGTCATCTTCGCTCGGGGATCTCCCCTCGGCGCGCCAGGAATCATCGAGTGACCCGACGCGGGCCACCCGTCCGTTTTTCCAGACCAGCGATTCCTGGAAACAGGGGCCGACCTTGAGCGGATCACTCCAGAGATGAACGGCAAGTGTTCTCCCGGGGTGAAGCGCCGCAGCCAGATGCATCGGACCGCTGTCCGTGCTCACGACAAAGGAGGCTCCCCTCATGATGGCGGTGAGTTGGGGAAGATCCGTGCGGTTGCTCCAGTCCTCGGCATGCGACGGAAGTCCCCGGATCCCCTCACCGCGCCCCACGATCACGACGCGCATGCCGGCCACTCCGCGGAGGAATGCATGGACGTGTCCGGCATGCAGGTTCTTCCCCTCCCCCCGGGCATAGGGATGAATCACGAGATATGGCGGCGTTGTCGCGAATCCCGGCGGCAATTCCCCTTGCGGTAATTCGAAGTCGGGCACCTCGGGTCGGGGTATTCCAAGCACATCGAGGACGGCGAGACAGCGCTTTACGGCGTGCTCGTTGATGTTCACACGGGCGCGTTCCCCATGCAGCAGGCAGGCCCCTTCGCGTGCATCCGAGAGACCGACCACCCGGCCCGCCCCGGAGATGCGCGCAAAGAGGGCGCTGCGGAAAAGTCCCTGCAGGTCGATGGCAAGGTCGGGTTTCCAATCACGAAGAACGCCCATCCAGGCCATGGAGCGGACCCATCCGGAGGGCCCGCGGAACTTGTCGCGCGGAAAAAGGATGGTGCCCGAGACGCCGGGATGCCCCTCCACCAGGGATCGCCAGGCGGGGTGAATGAGCCATCGCAGTTCGGCCTCCGGCCAGCGGGCGTGAAGCGCGGAGACCACGGGCAGGGCGTGGATGACATCGCCGAGCGAACTCGGCTTCACCAGCAGGATGCGTCGCGGGGCCGTCATGATGCGTCAAGGAGGCGGTCTGCGAGCCTCTCGGGCAGCCCGGCCTCGAGCACGGCCGCGCGGGCGGCATGGACATCGTACTCGATGCGGCGCAGCCAGAGCTCCCCGCTCTCCTCGTCATGGATGAGGTAGGCGGCGCGCCAGTCACCGTCGCGCGGTTGACCAACCGAGCCGGCATTAATGAGGAGCTTGATGTCACGGGGCAACCGCATGGCGTCGATCAACGGCATCTGCGGCACCCCTTTCGCGAAGACTCCCGTCACATGGGTGTGGCCGAAGAAGCAGACCGGCGTGCTCTGGCATGCGAGGCTAAGTTCCGCCTCCTGCGGGGTGCGGATGTAAGCCCATGAGGTCGGCGAGTCGAGCGTGGCGTGCACGAGTGTGGTCCTGCGGATTTGTCGCAGGGGGCGCAGAGCCGCAAGCCATTCTTTCTGGGAGGCATCGAGACGCTCGCGCGTCCAGTGCAGCGAGGCGGCGGCATTCGCGCTGAATCCATCGAGAGAACTCCCGGAGGCGGCCGCCGCGTCATGGTTTCCAAGAACGCAGGCTCCCGGGAGGGATCGGACGATCTCGATGCATTCGGAGGGATTGGCGTTGTATCCGACCACGTCGCCCAGGCAGTGGAACTCTTCGCAGCCATACCCGCGGGCATCGGCTAGAACGGCTTCAAGAGCCTGCAGATTGCCATGAATGTCCCCCAGGATGGCGCAGCGCATCAGCGTGGGGAGCGGGGAGGGGGAGTCGGGGGCGAAGAGGAACCTGAATCGGGATCCGCAATGCGCCGCCCCTCGGGAATGTTCAGCTTTTGCTCCAGTTTCCGGAGCATTGCCAAGAGCGTGGGGGCGCGCTGCTTGTCCCCTTCGTTGTAGAGGGAGAGAAGGCGGTCGTAGGCTTCCTGCTCGCGGCCGGGTGCCTTGGCCGACTCGTACGCCGCAAACCGTTTGATGTAGGCGGGCGAATCCGGGAGCGAAGCCGCCTTGGCAAAGGCATCGGAAGCGGCCCCGTGATCCTCAACCTTGTCCCGCAGCAGAATCCCGAGACGTTCATAAAGGAGGTACTCGTCCGGGTTGTTCCGGATTCCCCGTTCCAGAAAATCGCGGCCAAGGGCGATATACTGCCTGCGCGCCCGTTCCCGGAGCGCCTCGCTCTGCTGGTTTCGGTCCTGCATGGCCGCGGCGCTCGCATTCCAAGCCATGTGCCAGGCGGCGATGTCCCAGTAGAGGAGCGTGTGCGGCTGCAATGCCGTCACCGTGTCGAAGAGGCCCGCCATGCGGCCCCATTCCGTCTTCTCCCAGGCGGTGTGGGCCTCGATCCAGAGAAACGCGGCCAACGGTGAACGGAAGCCGCTGAGCGCGGCAAGGAATCCCGATTGGCCGATCTGCTCGCGGAGCGTGAGGTTGAGCGGAATGGTCCGGAATCGAGCCGCCCGCTCCACCCGCTGCAACTCGGACTGCCACGGGAGGATCACACCCCCGACTGCGGAGATCATCAGCAGGGCGATCAGACTGCGGAGAATGGGTGTTCCTGCCTGCATGGACTCGGGATCAGAGCTCCCTGTTCTGGAAAAGGAAGCAGGCGACCGCGTAGTAGACCAGGACGTAGACCCCGCCGAGCGCGACCGTCTGCCAGAAGATCCCCATCGGGAGGGCGGTTCCCGCGACGATGTCATCCGTCAGGTTGAATGCTTGAAGGTCCGGGAAAATCAGGGCGATCAGCGCGGTGAAGAGGCGTGTCCACCAGTGAACGCCGATTCCGGAGAGCCAGTATTCCCGGGCGGTCACCTGAAGATGACCGATGAAGTAGGCGGAGGCCGCCACGAGAATGGCAAAAATGCCCGAGGTGGCGAACGTGGAGATCAGCAGGGTCAGCGATGAAAGGAGCGCGGCCTTCACCAGCAGGATCGCCATCGCCGGGATGAGATCCCATCCGAAGGCACCCTTCCGGATCCCGGCAAGTGCTGCGGCCAACTCCTGCGGAGAGCCGGAAAGCGAGCTCCGCGTCTCCATCAGCGCCGCCTGCTCGCGCAGCAGGAGAACCCCGATGAAGAGAAATCCCATGACGAGCGTGGAGAGGGTGAGCAGGTAGAAAACGCCCAGGAGTTTGCCGAGGAGGTATTCGTGGCGGGGAACCGGCTTGGAGAGGATCGTGAAGATCGTCCGGTCCTCAATGTCGCGAGGCAGGAGCATCGCCGTGGCGAGGATCGCCAGCAGGCTCAGGAAAACCGACATCGCGCCGAGGGCCACGTCCTTGAGCATCTGGAATTCCTCCTGAAAGGAGAATTTCGCCAGGAAGGCGGAGTTGCCGATCATGATCAGCGCGAAAAGAAGCAGGAAGTAGAAGACCTTCTGCCTCACCAGTTCGGTGAAGGTGTTCCCCGCGATCGCGAGGATCCGTGCGGAAGCTTGGAGCGGCGTGTTCATTTCTTGGTGCGTCGGCGCGCGGGAAAACGCGTGCCCACATCGTTTCCGGCGATCGCTCCCGCGATCTGACCCTTCTTCCTGCCATGGGCGATGACCGTCTCGACACCCGCGGCGACGGCCGATTGCACCGCCTGAAGCTTCGCGATCATCCCTCCGGTGGAGTGCTCCCCCTTCTCGGGTGTGACATGACGGAAGGCCTCCTTGAGGTTGGTCACCACCGGGATACGGACCGGCTTGGCGGATGGTTTTTCAGGGATCGCCAGGAGACCGTCGGCGCTTGTCAGCAGGATCAGCAGTCGTGCCTTGACCAACTGGGCGACCTCGGCCGAGAGCCGGTCGTTGTCACCGAAGCGGAGTTCCTCCACGGCGACCGAGTCGTTCTCGTTGATGATCGGAACGACTCCGGGCGAGGTGAGAAGTTTTTCCAGGGTAACGCTGGCATTGCGGCGACGCCCCGCGTCGAAAATATCGTCGTGGGTGAGCAGAAGCTGCGCGGGACGCAGTCCGTGCCTCGCCAGATGACGCATGTAGGCTCCCATCAGGGCCGGTTGACCGACGGCGGCGCAGGCCTGCTTTCCGGCAAGATCGGCGGGACGCTTTGCCAACTTCAGGGCATCGACCCCGGCGGCCACGGCCGCGCTGGAGACGACGATGCAGGGAATCCCCGAGGCGACGACCGAGGCGATCTCCGAGGAGAGCCTTCGGAACTGGGATTCATCAAGGGCGCATCCCCCCTCGCGGGCCAGGATGCCGGTGCCGAACTTCAGGACGACGGGACGCTTCTTCATGGGGTTATTCTTGACGCGAGGCGATCATGATTTCCAGAAAACCCGCTTCCAGCGCCAGCGCTTCCTGGATGCCCCGCTCGAGCGATGAACGGAGCCTCTCCACGGCCTCGAGGCATCGGAGCAGGCGGCGGGACCCGGCGGCATCGGGGATCCCCTCCTGCTCATGAAGGGAGCGCAGCGGCGAACCGAATGCATCGGCCACAACGCCGAGCAACCGGGAACGCTCCTGGAGCGCCTCCGCCTCGGCACTCGCCTTAAGCGCATCCTCGCGCGAATCCCAATCCCCCTCCGTGGTTTTTCCAAAATGCGACTTCTCGGCGGCAAGCTCCTCCTTGGTCCGCTCCACGGCCTCCTCTCTGGCCTCCTCCATCAGGTCCCTGAAGACCCTAGTCAGGCCGAAGGCGGCCGTGGCGTCGGCGCGCCCGCCCTGTGTGAAAAACTCTTTCATCGCGACGGCCAGACGCTCCTCCCGGTCGGATGCGGGAGGGCGGGTGGCCGTGTGAAGCACCACCGGGATGCAGCGAGATCGGATCGTCTCGAGCAGCGCCTCGGGGAGTTCCGTGGTCAGAAGCAGGAGCGATCCGGCCGGCGGCTCCTCGAGGGTTTTCAGAAAGGCGTTCGCGGCCTGGGGCATCAGGCGGTCGGCATCGCGGATGAGGGCCACCTTCCGGGACCCCTTTTCCGGAGTGCGGTGCAGGGCCCCTTCCAGATCGCGGATCTGTTCAATGAGCAGGCGGCGGGATTTGGAACCGGGTTCGATGGCGTGGAAGTCGGGTTCCCGCCCGACGTGGAGCGCATCGCATTCCAGAAAAATCCCGGCCAGTTCCCGGGCCAGTTCCTCCACCCCCGAACCGGCGGGACCGGAGACGAGATAGGCGTGTCCAAGCCTTCCCTCCTCGAGGGACTTCCCCAGCAGGCGCAGTGCTTCCTCCCTAGAAAAGGCCATGACATTTTTTCCTGATTGCCTCCTGGATCGAGGCCTCGACGACCTCCTCCGGAGCCGAGGCGTCAATGATGACGAAGCGTTCCGGATCGGCATGCGCCAAATCGAGATAGCCGCGGCGCACCGCCTCGTAAAATCCGTCCTCCTCCTGCTCCATGCGGTCGGCGGGCCCGTTCCGTCCGGCCGCGCGCCGCCTCCCCTCCCGAGCATCCAGATCCAGAAGGAGTGTGAGGGAGGGCAGGGTCTCCCCGACAGCAAAGGCATTGATCACCTCCACCTCCGAGCGGTCGAGCGCGCGGGCCACCCCCTGATAGACGGTCGTGGAGTCGAGAAACCTGTCGCAAAGAACGACAGCACCGCGGTCAAGCGCGGGACGGATCACCTCACGCACGAGTTGCGCACGACTGGCGGCAAAGAGCATCAATTCCGCTTCCGGCGTCATGGCCGCGGCCCCCTCGTCGTGCTGGAGCAGTTGGCGGATTGATTCGCCGACCGGCGTTCCGCCGGGTTCGCGAAGCGTGATCACCTCGCGCCCTGCCGCGCCGAGACGCTCCGCGATGCGGCGGATCTGGGTCGACTTGCCGCACCCTTCGGAACCTTCGAATGTGATGAACCGGCCGCTTGTTGCCATGAGGGGCGATCATAGCCGGATGATCGGGACGTTGAAGCGTTAAAAGGGCGGCTCCCCGTTTTTGGCGGAGAGACGCTCCGGGGTTTCAAAATCACCCCCTTCGCGGGAGGGGGAGCTTGACGCCGGAGCCGTCAGGTTTTATCCCATGATACTCGGAAAAAGACACATCGGCGTCCGGCTCTCCCCTTCTTATGGAACAGAGTCACCTCGCCTCGCCTGCCTCCGCCCAACACTCCTTCAAACCCTTTCACCTTCAGCCCCCTCCTTACCCATGTTCAAATCCCTCCTCGGATTCTTCTCCAGCGATATCGGCATCGATCTCGGAACCGCCAACACCCTCGTTTTCGTCAAGGACCACGGCATTGTCCTGCGCGAACCCTCCATCGTCGCCGTGAAGGCGGGCACCACCCATGTGCTGGCCGTCGGTGACGAGGCCAAACGCATGCTCGGGCGGACGCCGGGCAACATCTCCGCGATCCGCCCCCTCAAGGATGGCGTCATCGCCGACTTCGAGATCACCGAGGCCATGCTTCGCCACTTCATCACCAAGGCCCACGGCCAACGCCGCTTCGTCCGTCCCCGTGTCGTGATCGCCGTTCCGAGCGGCATCACCGAGGTGGAGAAGCGGGCCGTCAAGGACTCCGCGATGCATGCGGGGGCCCGGGAGGTCTACCTCATCGAGGAACCGATGGCCGCGGCCATCGGCGTGGGTCTCCCTGTAACCGACCCGGCCGGCAACATGATCATCGACATCGGCGGGGGCACCACCGAGGTGGCCATCATCTCGCTGGCCGGCATCGTCTTCAGCCGCAGCGTCCGCGTGGCTGGCGACGAACTTGACGAGGCGATCGTCCAGTACCTCAAGCGCGCCTACAACCTGATGATCGGTGAACGGACGGCCGAGGAGATCAAGCTCCGCCTAGGCAGCGCCTACAAGCTCGAAAAGGAACTCACCATGGAGGTCAAGGGGCGCGACCTCGTGGCAGGACTCCCGAAGACCATCACCATCACCTCCCAGGAGATCCGCGACGCCCTCATGGAGCCGGTCTCGCGCATCGTCGAGGCTGTCCGCATCACACTGGAGCGCTGCCCTCCCGAACTCTCGGCCGACCTTGTCGACCGCGGCGTCGTGCTTGCTGGCGGCGGAGCCCTCCTACGGGGTCTCGACACACTCATCGCGGAGGAGACGGGCCTTCCAGTCCATGTCGCCGAGGATCCGCTCAGCGCGGTCGCCGAGGGAACGGGCAAGGCCCTCCAGGAGATCGAGTTCCTGAGAGCCGTCGCCGCCGCGGATCGGGCGAGGTCGTAACGGAGGCCCAGGCCTCCACGCCCCTCCCCTCCTTTAACCCGCGCGCAGGGAGAAACCCAGCGATTCGTCCAGGATGAAGAAAATTCAGATAGCTGCGCTCGCTCTCCTGGTGGCGGCCGTGCTTGCGTTCAGCATGCTCGGAACGCGCTCCCTGACAGCCCTCAAGTCGGGGCTGCTGGGTCTGCTCTCCCCGCTCGCCCGGTCGGGTCATGCCGTCAGGAACAGCATCGGCAGCCTTGGCAAGGACCTCATGACCCTGGAGCAACTCGAGGCCGAATACCGGCGTCTCCTCGCGGAAAACCGCCAACTCCGAGCCGAGAACAACGGTCTGCGCGATCTTCAGGAGGACAACGCCCACCTTCGCGGCATTCTCGGTTACAGGGAGCGCTCTTCCTTCCGCCTCGTCCCCGCGGCGGTGCTCGGACACGATGCCAACGCCTGGTGGAGCACGATCAAGATCAACCGCGGCTCCAAGGACGGAATCGCCCCGGACATGCCGGTCATCACCGACCGGGGATTGATCGGCAAGACGACCGCCGTCTCAACGGATATCGCCGAGGTGGTGCTCGTCACCGACGAAAACTGCAAGGTGGCCGCCAAGGTGGAGGGGACGAGGGAGCAGGGGATCTGCTCCGGAACACGCGCCCCGGCGGGTGATCTTCAAATGACCTTTTTAAGCAAGCTGGCTGATCTCCAGCCGGGACAGAAAGTTTACACAGCGGGAGTGAGCGGAGGGGTTTTCCCCTCGGGCATCGCGCTTGGCACGGTGAAAAGCTTTCGCGCCCGTGAACTCGATGGCGAGGCCATCCTCGAACCCGCCGCCGATCCTGGCAGCCTCGAGGAAGTCTTTGTCGTGACGGGGGCGAAATGAAACCGGCACTTCTCCTCCCCCTGCTCCTGGTGATGCTTTTCCTTTCGGTGGGGATCCAGGACATGCTTCCGGAGATCCCCCCCTCGAAGGAGCGGATCCAACTCCTCCCGGTCGTCTTCTGCTTCGGCGTCCTCGCTCTCCCTCTCCTGCCCGCCCTCTTCTTCGCCCTGACAACGGCGGTTGTCCAGGGCCTGCTTCTCCTGCAGGTCCAGGCAGGCCAAGCGGAGTTCGGGCTCACCTGGACGGTTGTTTTCTTCCTCTGCTGGGCGATCTTGCTGCAAATGACCAGCGAGACCACGCACGGAATGCGCTGGGAGCTTCACGCCTTGGGAAGCGCCCTGGTGACCCTCACGCTTCTGGGGGGGGAGTTCGTGATGCTCTGCATCGTGCGCGGGGGGTTCCCACTCGACCAGGCCGCATTGCTGCGCATCGCGGTCCCTTCGGCGGCCGCGCTTCTGATCGCTCCTCTCCTCTACCTGATGCTGCGATCGCTGGTCCCGCTCTCACAGGAGGGATCGCAGACCGCCAAACAGCCCGACTTCGACCGGTGACGCCATGAAGGAATCGGAGTCATCCAACGGCAAAATCCTGATCCTTTCGGGACTGGTCGCCGTCGCCCTGCTCATCCTGCTGGGGCGCATGGCCTATGTGCAGATCATCCGGGGCGATGCCTACAGGGCCCGCGTGAAGGGGCACTCGCAGCTCACCGTGCGGCTTCCCGCCGTGCGGGGCGAGATCTGCGACCGCCGCGGCGTTCCGCTCGTCGAAAACCGTGCCAGCATGGAGGTGGAATTTTACCTTCCCGACATCATCCGCGCATGGAAGGAGGAGCACGGCTCGGTTCCGAAACGCCGCTACCGGGGCCTGGATCACGGCATGCCGGTCAATAAGGAGGAACCCGACATCATCAGGATCGTCAACGAATCGATCGTGCCGCGTCTCGAGAAACTGGGGCTCGCCGGTGACTACAACTCGCGCAAGCTTCAGATCCATTTCCGCGACAACGCCGAGGTTCCATTTGTCTACCGGCAGGATCTCGATTTCGAGACCATGGCCCGCTTCAGCGAGAACAACCTCGACCTCCCCGGCGTCACCGTGACGCTCAAGCCGGTGAGGCACTATGTCTACGGCGCACTGGCGCCCCACCTCTTCGGCTATGTCGGCATTCCCAAGGAAATCGACAAGGTGGAGGCCTCTCAGTTCAACTTCTACCAACCCGACATCGAGGGAAAGGCCCAGATCGAGGAGGCCTACGACGACGTGCTCCGCGGCACCCCGGGCACCCGATTCCTTCAACGCAATGCCCGCGGGGTCATTGACGGCGAGGATTCCCGCATCGAACCGAAGGCGGGTGCCAAGGTCCTCCTCACGATCGACGCCCGCATCCAGCACATCGTCGAAAAGGCGCTCCGCGTGGTGGGTCGCGGGGCGGCCGTCGTCGTGGATCCAAACACCGGGGAGATCCTGGCGATGGCCTCCGTCCCGTCGTTCGATCCCAACCAGTTCATTCCCTCGATTTCCAAGAGCGACTGGGAAAAACTGGCCAAGGACCAGACCGATCCCCTCATGAACCGGGCGATCAACGCCTACGCTCCCGGGTCCATCTTCAAGCTCTGCACCGCCTTGGCCGGCATCCGCGCCGGCGTGGGCATCAAGGAATTCGACTGCACGGGCGGCGTCCAGTACGGGGACAAGTTCATGAAGTGCTGGGTTCTGACAGCAAAGCCGCAGAAGCCGCCGCATGGTCACCAGGACTTGAGCGAGGCGATCAAGAACTCCTGCAACGCCTTCTTCTTCCAGTATGGGAACGCCGCCGGGATCGACCAGATCGACGCCGTCGGCGGGATGCTCGGCCTCGGGCAGAAGACCGGGCTGCCACTCAACAACGAGGCCTCCGGCATTCTTCCCGGTCCCGCCTGGCTGGCGCAGAACTACCCCCGCGAGCACTGGAGCCCCGGTCACACGGCAAACGTCTCGATCGGCCAGGGGTACGTCCTCGCAACTCCGTTGCAGATGGCGATGCTCTGCTCCGCCGTCGCCAACGGGGGGATCGTCTACCAACCCCGCCTTGTCGACAGGGTGGTCGACCAGGACGGCAAGGTCCTGAAGGAGGAGCCCGTCAAGATCCGCGCCGACATCACCAAGGAGGGGGGATTCACCGCCGAGCAGGTCGAGAAAGTGCGCAAGGGGATGTGGAAGGTGGTCAACGCCGACGGGGGCACCGCCTCCAAGGCCAAGCTCAAGAACGTCGTGGTCGCGGGCAAGACCGGCACGGCCCAGTTCTGGCGCGGCCGCGAAAAGGACAATCACACCTGGTTCCTCTGCTTCGCCCCGTACGACAACCCTCGCTATGTTGTCTGCGTTTTCGTTCAGGGGGCCAAGTCCGGCGGATCTGTCCCCGCGCCCATTGCCGCCAAGATTCTCGAGCAGATCTTCGCCATGGAGGAAGGGGCGGAGGTCAAGCTGACTGCGCTGGAACCCGCGCAGGGCAACTTCCAGCACATTGCGGGAATTGACTTCTCCAAGGAATTCCCCTCGCAGTACGGAGCCGACACCGACCCGGTTCCTGATGCGCCCGCCGAAGCATCCGACGGGGGGGGCGCCGGGGGATCCTCCGGAGCGACCCCGGACATCAAGGAGGAGGCCGACAGCAGAGCGAACAACAAGCCGCGTCCGCAGGGCGGCCTCCAGAAATTCTTCAATTTTCTCGGAGGCGGCCGATCGGCCGTGCCGAAGCAGTCTAATTAGCCTTCTAGGCTGAAGACTTTTAGACTGTTAGCATCAACTCAAACCATTTTCCAAATCACCGACAACAAACAACAATCATCAAATTTAACGAATCGCATTCAAAGAAATCCTCAGACCTAACAGTCTTCAGTCTAAACCCCTAACAACCTAATTCCATGAATATCATCGAAACCGTCAAACGCTTCCTGGGCGTCAAAAAATCAGGACCCCGCATCGAACTGATCGTCAGCTGTGAGAAGCTGGAAAAACGCGTAGCCCTCCTCGAGGATGGCAAGCTGGAGGAATACTCCATCGAGCGCGACAGCGAGCGCAACATCGTCGGCGGCATCTTCAAGGGGAAGGTCCGCAACATCGAGCATGGCCTCAAGGCCATGTTCGTCGACATCGGCTTCGAGAAGAACGCCTTCCTCCACTTCTGGGACGCCATCCCCGCCGCCCTCGACAGCGGCATCGAGGCCGTTCAGCGGGCTGGCAAACAGGCTCCATCCAAGAAAAAACTCACCGCCAAGGATATCCCGAACATCTACCCCGTCGGTAGCGAGGTGATGGTCCAGGTGACCAAGGGGCCGATCGGCACCAAAGGACCGCGCATCACCACCAACATCTCCATGGCGGGCCGTTACATGGTCCTGATGCCCTTCAACGACCAGTGCGGCATCTCCCGCAAGATCGAGGATCCCAAGGAACGGGCACGCCTCCGCAAGATCCTCACCGAACTCACCCTTCCGGAAGGAATGGGCATCATCATCCGCACCGCCGGGGAGGGACAGAAGGCCCGCTTCTTTGTCCGCGACCTCGGCTTCCTCCTCGACCAGTGGCGCGAGGTGGAGAAGGGGATGAAGGAGAAGCCCGCCGCATCGACCCTCATCCTCGAGCCCGACCTTGTCGAGCGGACCGTCCGCGACCTTCTCACCGAGAATGTCGACGCCGTCCATGTTGACGACCTCAAGGCGGCCGAACGGATGCAGGAACTCGTCGGGCAGATCTCCAAGCGCGCCAAAAAATCGATTCATCACTACGGCGGCCAGAAGCCGATCTTCGACAACTTTGCCGTCCAGAGCCAGATCGACAATGCCTTCCTGCGCCAGGTATGGCTTCCCTGCGGCGGCTACCTGGTCATCGACGAGACCGAGGCCATGATCGCCGTCGACGTGAACACGGGCCGGAACAAGGGTAGCAAGGACATGGACAAGACCATCTTCCAGACCAACATGGAAGCGGCCGACGAGGTGGCCCGGCAACTGCGTCTCCGCAATATCGGCGGCCTGATCGTCGTCGACTTCATCGACATGAAGAACCGCAAGGACCAGCAGGCCGTCTACCAGCGCATGCGCGACAGGCTCCGCCGCGACAAGGCCCGCACCCATGTCCTGCCGATCTCATCGCTCGGCCTCATGGAAATGACGCGCCAGCGCGCCCAGGAAAGCCTCGCCAGTTCCCTCTACACCAACTGCGTCCACTGCAACGGCAAAGGGGTGGTGAAGAGTCCCATGACCATGAGCGTTGAGCTCCAGCGGGCCCTTCACACCCTCATGAAGCGCCACCAGCACGAGATCCACGAGTTCCGTGTCACAGTCCATCCCGATCTGCTCAACCGACTTCGCACCGAGGACGAGGAACTCCTCGTCGACATCGAGCGCCGCTACGCGGGACGCCTCACCTTCCGTTCCGATCCGAGCCTGCATATCGAGAAATTCCTTGTCGTCAACGAGCAGACGAATGAGGAACTGAAAGTGTGATCCGCCGATGACCGCGAGGGATGAAGCCCGGGGCCTGAAAGGGGGGACATCAGCCACATCCCCCGAAGGCCTGCCCCCTCCTCCCAAAAGGGACGAGCGGGGCCACGAGGCCCCTCATCGGGGCGTGCATCTTTTCGAATTTGTGTCAGCTTGACTTGATCATGTTTCGACGTTTCTTCCATCCCTGCATTCTGGCCGGCGTGATGTTCGGATATGCTCCGGAAAGCAACGCCCAGAACTCCGATCCCCTCCCACCGTCGCCCTCCGAACCCGCGGCCTCTCCTCAGGCCATGGCGATGCAGACACCGCAGGCGCTTCCCTCCCAAACCGGAGAGCGCACCTACTACACGGCGATCCGCGTCGAC
>JBIIGI010000045.1:0-20636 GCA_044236545.1 Chthoniobacterales bacterium | reverse complement strand
CTCTCCTTCTCGCAGGATCCCGATCACCTGCTCTTCGCTGTATCTGCTTTTTTTCATGTCGTTCTGGTCTCCTTCTTCCCAAACAGAACTTCATTTTTCAACTGTCCCGTTTATGGGGGTCAGGTCAGATGCACAATCAACCAAACACCAACCTCCTAGAATAAATGAAAACAATCGCAAATCGTGTCAGTGCAGGAATCCTCGCGGTTCTCCTGCTCGTCGCAGGAGCCGGTCAGGCTACCGCTCAATTAACGACCAATATCGGGATCAACAGCTGGGCCAATGATGTGATGTCCGGCTATGATAGCGGAGCTTTTGTCGTGAACGGCACGCAGTTCGATCCGTTCGTGGGGAACATCAATAATCTCCCCGGCTACTCCCGCCTGCTCCTGAAGTTTGACATTTCAGGCATCACGGAGGATGTCGACCAAGCCCTCTTCAATATCTCTTCGTTTTCCGCAACTGGCAATAACACCGTCCAGCTCTCCTCCTACAACAGCAGCGAGACAAGCGCCTCCTTCACGAGTGCTGATATCGCTAATTCGTTGGGCAACTCGACGGCCATTGATACCTTCAATGTGGCTAATGGCGGGGGTACGCAAAGATTTTGGAACTTGGACATTACCTCGGCTATCCAGACCGCAAAAGCCAACAACTATACCTACGCCTCGTTCCTGCTGTATAGCCTGACGGCCAATGCCATTGAGAATGCACCGTTTGACTCCAACGTCTTCTTCATTGGGAAGAACGGCGGCAATGGTGTATTCGACCCTAACATCATTGTGACCACGGTCCCCGAGCCCTCGACCTACGCGCTGGTCCTCGGTGGCATCGCGACCCTGCTCCTGATCCGCCGTCGGGTTCAGGCGTAAATAGCCAGAGCGGTCTCCCGCTAATCTTAAACAATCAAGGGGCATCTCCGAGAGGGGATGCCCCTTTTTCTTTTCTGATGCAGAAGTCTTTTACAACGGGGAAGCCGGTTCTGCCGCAAAAGGGCAGAGTGTTCTCAACTGGATCGACCAAGAGGCTTACTGGCGCAACTCCATACCACACGCCACGAAAATCCCGGGGCGGCATTTCGAGGCAAGCCGTTTTGGCCCCGGAACGGGAAACTGAAAAAAGGGGGGGGCGAGCCTCGGAAAGCGGCGGGCGAAATCGCTGCCTCACGAGCCACAGGCTCGATCCGAAAACCCGCTAAAGCGTCGTTCCTTCGACCCACTCGCCCTCGATATGGATGCTCTTGGGAATGTCCGGAACCCCGAGGATATTCTGCTGGATTTGCTCCACGACCAAATCGACGGCGCAGGCACCGACCTTGCGGGTCCTCTCGAAAATGCCCGAGACACCGCTTCCTTTGTCGATCAAAGAGAGATTGGCATAGGCAACATCGTTCGGCGCCTTGAGCCCTAGCTCGGCCATCCACTCCTCAACGAGATAGCCGGTGCAGAGGATGACCTCCGGCCGATACTTCTCATACCAGGACTGGAACTCCTGGATGGTGGGAGGGCGCTTTTCCTGCGGATGAATCAGCATGGGAACACGCTGTTTGGCCGGGATCGTTGACTGGTAAAGCAGAAAGCGGGATGAGTAGCTGAAGCTCGCAAACCGGTCGGCATCTGGAAAAATGGCATAGCCGATTCTGCGATATCCCTTTCGCACGACTTGCCTCAAAGCGAGGCCCATGAACTGCAAATGCCAGCCGGAACAGTGGTGGATATGCGGTTTTGCAAGGGGGTAGCCCACCGACGCCGCCGCGAGCCGCGAAAAATCCATCGTGATATGACCCATGGCATCGGGAAGCGGGGTGATGATGACGCCCCGGATCCCGCGGGACTGCAGGACCCTGTTGAATTTCCTGATCGTCATCCCCGGTTCGCGCCGCCAGATGATATCCAGATTGTATCCCAGCTCATGGGCATGCTCCCTGGCCCCGTGGTAGAACTCGGTCCAGTGATTGTGCTCCTTGAGCTCCAGCGGGAAGCTGGTGATATACCCGAGCGTGGAGACGGTCGGGGAGATTCTGCTTCTGCGGATCTGCGCGGTCAGCGTCGAGACCAGGGGATTGGTGCGGTAACCAAGCTTCTTGGCGACGGCGTTCACGGCGGCTTTGGTGGCCTCGGAGATCAGGGGGTGGTTCGCCAAAGCGCGGGAGACCGTCGGCCGGGAAAACCCCGTGAGTCGTGCGATTTGACTCTGGGAGGGTGCTGGGTTTTTCTGGGTCATGAGAGGGAGGGATCCGGCTCGGCCCGGGCGGATTCAAGCGCGGAACCGGAAATCCTGCAACAGGTGCATCATACATCTTGGCAAACCTTTTGCAAACAGGCGAAGGCGTGCGGCTATTTTTGGCTCTCTGCTATTTGGAGTGGGTGGCAGTAGGATCCTGAAGAATCCCCACCCAGCCCCTTGTCCCTGAAGAGGAACAAAAGAGCCAAGGGATTTTCGAATATGGAACTCAGCCGTCGGATGAGTTCCATATTTCCCCCCCTGTCTTCCTTCTTTACCCACTGAAAACAGCGAGGAGCCAAAAAAATGCTCCTGGGAATTTCCGGCACTCGGAGAATATTTTGTTGCAGCTGCCCGACAGCAAGTTCCACAAGCCCGTCGAGTTCTCAGCGAAACCAATCCGCTGAACCCTTTCGCCTACTCAAAGTTTTTTCGGGGAGCAGCCACAGCCCCCTCCACACCCCGGCTTCCTACGACCCTGCCGCCAGCGGAGCACAAAGAATCCAAACGCGCACACAACGAGTGCCAGGACGACGGCGGTTTGCACCTCAGGGTTCATGCATGGAAACTAGCACCATTGTGAACGGGTGGCTAGGCGTCCACTCCGGAATCCCCAATGCTGACACGCTTCAATCCAAACTCCGAAGGTGAACAGAGGGCAATTCCTCATCCCCGGAGTCGTGTTCAATCCCTGGTGATGGGCTCGGCAGGTTTTTTGAAATGCACCTTGAGGATGCGCCGTCCATCGGTTTCAGCCACGGTTGCCGTGTATTCGCCGATGCGGACGCTTTCACCGCGGACGGGCAGGTGCCCTAACAGGTGGGTGATATAACCTCCGATGGTGCTGACCTCGGTCTCTTCGAACTTGAGCCCGGTCACTTCCGCGAGGTCATGGAGAGCGAGCGTTCCATCGGCATCGAACTCCCCTTCGCGGATCCTGGTGATCTCCTCCTCATGCGTGTCGAACTCGTCATGGATCGATCCGACAAGCTCCTCAAGGACGTTGTCGAGGGTGACGATGCCCACCGCCCCGCCGTATTCATCGACCGCGATGGCCAGGTGGGCGTGCTTGGCCAGGAAGTAGTTCAGGAGTTTCTCAAGCGGCATCATTTCGGAGACATGATGCACGGGTCGCTGGATGCCCCGGAGATCCTCCTGGCCCGAGTGAACGATGCCGAGGAGATCCTTGATGTGCACGAGGCCGACCGACTCGTCGAGGGCCCCCGTGCAGAGTGGGAATCGGGTGTGACGGGAGGAGATCGCCTTCGAGAGTTCCTTCCCGAAGGGCTCTTCGAGATCGAGCAGGACGACGTCGCTTCGTGGCGTCATGATGTCACGGACGACGCGGTGACGGAGGTCGAGCGCGTTCACGGCGAGTTGCTGGCCAAGCGGGGAGACCTCCTCGGCCTCCCGACTCTCGGAGAGGATGGCCCTCAGTTCCTCGCTGGTGTGGGCGCGCTCGGATTCCCCGGGTGGCTCGACGCGGCAGACATGGCGCAGGAGGAAGTTCGCGGAGCGGTTCAGGAAGCCGATAATCGGACGGAAGACGATGTAGAAGAGTCCGAGAGGAGGGCTGAGCCAGAGCGCCAGCTGGACCGGCTTTCGGATCGCAAGCGACTTCGGGACAAGCTCGCCAAGGACGATGTGGAGGAACGTGATGAGCGAGAAGGCGATGACGAAGGAGACCGTGGTGATGATCCCGGGGGAGGTGACGCCCGCCAGATGGAAGGCAGGCTCGATCATGTGGGCGAGGAACGGTTCGCCCAGCCAGCCGAGCCCGAGGCTCGCCAGCGTGATGCCGACTTGGGTCGCCGAGATGTAGGCCTCGAGATGGCTGGTGATGTGCTTGGTGACCCGGGCGCGCGAGTTTCCCTCCTCGATCAGGGTGTCGAGCTGCGTGGCGCGGATCTTGACGATCGCGAATTCGGAGGCGACGAAGAATCCGTTGAGCAATACCAGGGCCAAGATCGCCAGGAGCCTGAGCAGGATGATTTCACCGGATTCCCAGTGGGAGGCTGGGAGCAGGGCGGCGGGCAGTTGGGAGGAGTCCCCTGCCGCCGCCGCCAGAATGGCAGCAACGAACGGCATGGGATCTCTCAGTTACCGGTGCGGCGGGAGGCTGCCGGAGTCGGCAGCGTGACAGGAATGCCGCACGGACAACGATGTGCGACGGAAAGCTTCATGGGGGAAACGTTCACGGGTTCGGAGGAGCTAAAGGATGAAGGTTCGGCAATCAGTCGGATCGGCAACGCCATCCGTCTCCTCACTTTTAGCTTCTCCGCAGGATTACCAGCTCGACTTGGTGACGCCGGGGATGAGCCCGTTTGTCGCAAGTTCGCGGAAGGTGATACGCGAGATCTTGAAGCGGCGAAGGAAAGCGCGGCGGCGGCCCGAAACCTGGCAACGGTTTGTCAGACGAACAGGACTGGCGTTGCGTGGAAGCTGGCTGAGGCCGATATAATCTTTCTTTGCCTTGAGCTCTGCACGGAGCTCCGCCCACTTTGCGACGGTCTCGCGCTTGCGTTTATCTCTTTCGAGCCAGGAAGTCTTTGCCATAGGGAGGGGAGATACTACGGGGAGTGAGGAGGAGGGCAAGATCTTTTTTTTTGAGAAAAGCGCCCCCTTTCTGGTTGCCGCCGGGTAGCGGCGCGGCAACCCTTGGCGATGACCAAGAACTCCAACCCGGCTTCCAAGGCAAGGCTCATCATTTCGGAGAGCGAGCAGGGAGCCGACATGTTCCATGCCACCGGCTTCCGCGCACCGGATCCCTTTGTCTATGTGGAGAGCGGGGGAAAAAGCGCGATCCTTCTGAACGATCTGGAGCTCGATCGCGGCAGACGCGAGGCCCGGGTCAACGAGGTGGTCTCCCAGAGTGACCTGGCCGCCTCGCTGGAGAAGAAAAGAGGAAGGAAGCCCGCGCCGGTCGAGGTGATCGCGGCTTTTCTCAAGAAGCGAGGGGCGAGCCGGCCGTTAGTCCCGGCCGACTTCCCTCTCGGTCTGGCCCGCCAGCTCGCGGAGCACGATGTCGCAGTCACCCCGGTCGAGGAGATGTTCCGCCCCGAGCGACAGATCAAGACACCCGGTGAAATTCGTTTCATGACCGGGGCGACACGGATCACCGAGGAGGGCATGGAACGCGCCTTCGAGGTGCTGCGTGCCTCCACGGTGGGTGCTGGGAAGGTGCTTCGCTGGGGCGGGACCATCCTCACCTCCGAGCGCCTCCGCATGGAAATCGAGGCGACCATGCTCCGGGCGGGCGGAATCCCCGCGGGGAACTCGATCGTGGCGTGCGGGGAGCAGGCATGCGACCCTCACGAGCGGGGCCACGGACCGCTCAAGGCCAACCAGCTCATCATCCTCGATCTCTTTCCCCGGGCCCGCAGCGGTTACTACGGCGATCTCACCCGGACGGTCGTCAAGGGGAAGGCGACCGAGGCGCAATCCCGTCTCTGGGAGGTCTGTCTGCTCGGCCAGAAGCTGGCCCTTGGATCACTCAAGGCCGGCGCCGATGGCGGGGAGATCCACGGGGACGTGACACGGTTCTTCTCCGACAACGGCTATCCCACCGGGCGCGTGGGCGGAGCGAAGGGAAGATGGAGCGGCTTCTTCCATGGCACCGGTCATGGGCTAGGGCTCGACCTGCATGAATCGCCCCGCTTCGGGGCGACCAGGTTGACGGCCGGTCAGGTTTTCACGATCGAGCCGGGAATTTACATCCCGGGGATAGGCGGCGTGCGCCATGAGGATGTCGCCCTGATCACGAAAACGGGGCACAAGCTCCTGAGCCGCTGTCCGAAGCCCTTCGAGTTATAGGGCCGGGCCGCGGCGATGAATCTCTGAACGTTTTTTTCACATCGGATGTCTGTTATATTGCATTCACCAAAGTCATGAACTTCCAAATCTACATCCTCCTGATCGGAGCGCCCTTGGCATTGGGCCTCTGGGCGCAGTTCCGTGTCTCCTCGGCCTTCAAGACCTACAAGGAGATCCCCGCCGCCTCCGGGGTGACCGGGGCGGATGCCGCGCGGCGCATCCTTGCGGATGCGGGGATCCACGATGTCCGGGTCGAGGAGATCAACGACATGCTCGGCGACCATTACGATCCCTCCGCCAAGCGCCTCTGCCTCTCCACCGACGTCTACAACGGCCACTCGATCGCCGCCGTCGGGATCGCCGCGCACGAGTGCGGACACGCGCTCCAGCACAAGCTCAACTACGGCCCGCTCAACCTGCGGATGCAGATCGTCCCGGCCACGCAGTTCGCCTCGCAGATCCTCCCCTTCGTGATCATGGGCGGCTTCTTCTTCCACATGACGCACCTGATCAACCTCGGCATCGCCTGCTACGCGATCCTGATGGTCTTCCAGTTGATCACGCTCCCGGTGGAGTTCGACGCGTCCAATCGGGCCAAGGCGATCCTGCAGCAGATGGGGATCATCCGCCCCGGTGAGGAAGCCGCCGGAGTGAATGCCGTCCTGAATGCGGCCGCCCTCACGTATGTGGCCGCGTTCGTCGCCGCCCTCGGCAACCTCATCTACCTGTTCCTCGCGAGGAACCATGATGAGAGGTGAGCAGGCGATAGCCTGCGTCAAAGGTCGAAGGTCGAAGGTCGAAGAGCCAGTGTCCTCGACGGCACTTGCCTCCCGGCAAGCGGTGCCGCCCATCGTGTCCCGCAGGTGCGGGATCTTCCGCGCTCGTTTGCCTCGCTCGCTCCCGCTCACCTCGCCCTGCCGGGCTCTCCTGTCGCAGCGGCTACGCCGTGCCCCCCCCGGCACTCGGCGGTCCGCGAGCTTGGTTCATACCGGATGGTGAGTCCCTGAAGGGTTAAAAGCGTTACACCGTTAAAAGGTTAAAAGGGGCTGAAGTCCGAGGCCGAATGGAACTCATGCAGGCATCTTTTGACGGCGGTTTCCCTGACATTCCCCTTCCGAATCTCGGGTCAGGGCTCTTCCGGATCCACGTTGTAATACTTTCACTTTTTAACTCTTTTAACGCCGCCTCCCATGATCTCAGCAATTCCCGATGCAAATTCTGGGTTCATCCTTTTTCATTTTTCATTCATCATTTCTTCGATGCTTCCCGTCGTCCTGACCATTGCCGGATCCGATTCCTCCTGCGGGGCGGGTGCCCAAGCCGACCTGAAGACCTTCGGCGCCCTCGGTTGCCACGGGCTCACCGCGATCACCTGCATCGTTGCCGAGATTCCCGGCAAGGTGCGTTCGATCCAGGCTGTGAAGCCGGAGATCGTCCGTGACCAGCTGGAGGTCATGCTCGCCGCCTACCCGGTCGCAGCGATCAAGACCGGGATGCTGTTCTCCTCGCCGATCATCCGTATCGTGGCCAACGTCCTGCGCCGCTTGAAAAAGCTCCCGCCGTTGGTGATTGATCCCGTCATGGTCGCCTCGAGCGGCGACCGGCTTCTCCATGCCGGAGCCATCTCTGCATACAGGAAGCATCTTTTCCCGATGGCGACCCTCATCACGCCGAATCTCGATGAGCTGGGCATCCTGACGGGGTCCCGGCCCCGCTCCATAGCGGCGATGCGCGACGCGGGGAAGCAACTCACCGCCGCCACCGGCGCCGCCGCCCTCCTCAAGGGAGGACATCTGCGCGGTCGAACCGCCACCGATCTCCTGCTCCTGCCCGACTGGGAGGAGCGATCCTACAGCGCTCCCTTTGTCCGGGGCGTGGAGACCCACGGCACCGGCTGCACCTACTCGGCCGCCATCGCGGCGGGATTGGCTAAGGGGTTACCCCTCCCCCAGGCGGTCGGGGAGGCGAAGCGCTTCATCACCCGTGCCGTTTCCGGTGCGTTCAAGTGGGGTAGGGTGGCCGCCCTGGATCAGGTGCAGAAGGGTCTGCGTCAATCTAGGTAAGAAAGAGGCTTGCCGATCCGTCGGGAATCGGAGATTTTCCTTCTCCCGTCGCAAGACGGGTGGCCTTGGGCTAGGTAGCTCAGTCGGTAGAGCAGAGGACTGAAAATCCTCGTGTCGGGGGTTCGATTCCCTCCCTAGCCACATCCTCTGTTTATGAGCCTCCAGAGGCGACGGGGTGAAAAAGTCATCACAAAGTCATCACATTTTTTCAAGAGGCTATTCCCTGCCGGCCTCGATTTTCGCCCTCAGTAGCTGCCCCTCATGCAGCAGTTCCTCGGCACGGTCCCCGGCCTCCTGAAGATTTTTTAGGGCATCTGCAGCCCTTCTGAGCCGGCCGGCCTCCTCAGTCAGACTGTGGCATTCTGCGATCACGGCACGGAGACGGAGGGAGGGAATGGGGCGGCTTCTCATATATTACTCCTCAGGTTGTCAGAAAGAGCGTCCACCCATTCGGCAAGGGTGCGCTCAATTTCCTTCTGCGGCATATTGAAGCACCGGGGCGTTAGGCTCTTCGGCATCACGTCGAGCATCTGCTTGCTGATGCGGTAGGGGCGGCACAAAACCTCCTTAGCCTCCTCCAGTGGTATCAGCTGCCCTTCCTTCACTTGCTGGTCGAGCCGGGCGTTATGAACCTCGATCTCTAAGCGCTCGATCTCCAGCCCTATCTTCCTGAGCCGGGCGCCGGCGAGGGTGCCGGTATCAGCGCCGGCCTTCCCTTGCTCCTTTAGGAGTGAAGAGCAACGGCGCCTTGTCAGTGCAAGCTCCCCCTCCAGCTTGTCGAGAGCGGCATTCCTTGGCCGGCCCGGTGGTCGTTTGGTCGTGGTCATAATTTACGGAAACGTGTTGAACGCATCTCTCTCAGGAAAGCCGACAGCGACACATAACCGAATGCTTACTCGGCCTTGAAAGCTTCCTTACCGGGCGGGGGGTGACTTGAAGGCTCCCGCTGGCATCGTCGTCAGGCGGCTTGGACGACGGGTGCCTAATCTGCAAGAAAGGCTGTTCAGTGATTTTGTCCCGATTGGAAACGAGCGCCACAGAAAGCCGGCTTTCGTTTCCGTCCTTCGTTTCCATCTCGTTTCCATTCCTACAGAGGGAGGCGGCTTTCGTTTCTGCCTCGTTTCCATGTTCGTTTCCGTTCGTTTCCCGTTTCTCACCTATAAGGAGAGAATTGGAAACGAGCGTCAGGTCATGCGATTGCATAGCCTCTGCCCTCCTTCCGTAGTCTGCCGGCCTCGATAGCTCTCTTTGCCATCTTGCTTACGGCACCGGGTGACATACCCATTTCAGCGGCAATCTCACGAGCGCCGGTCAGTCCATCCCGGACCCATTCGATCATCACGGCTAGCCCATCGGCTTCCTTGGTGCTGATGCTCACCTTCCCGTCATCCCCTGTCGTGAAGGTCCATTCCATAGCCGGTTGCTCCGTGCGGCTGTTTCGGTCCTTGGTGAATCGGAGGATGAACTTAGCCCCTTCCTTGAGGGTGCCGGCGTCCTGAGCCTCTTCCAATTTTAGCACGGAGAAGGCAGCATCTTCCCGGCGACTGGTGCCCCTCATCTGCCCGTTCCTGCCGGCGTGTGCCACGATGACAACGGCGATGCGGTGGCGCCTGAGGGTCAAGAGCCACGGTAGAACCATCTCCCATTCATCGGCGCCGTTCTCCTTTAGCCCATTGAAAAGGCAACTGATGTTGTCGAGGATCAGCACCTTGATTCCGTCTCTCAGGCATAGGCGAGTGATGGCGTCCTGAGCCTCAGGGTCCGTCAGGTTCAGCACCTTGCCCGTCTTATGAAAAAGTCCTTCATGGCTTAAAACGCTCAGATCATCATCGGCACCCATGCCGGCAATTCGTTGCTCCAGACTTTCAAGCGGCATCTCCCCGTCCACATAAAGCACGGGGGCGTGGTCGTGAACCGGCCAAGGTCCAAAGGTAGCCTTGCCCGTGATTGCAGCGGCTAGTCCTAGTGAGAACCACGTTTTGCCTAGCCCACGTGGAGCATAGACGAAACTCAGGTCCGCTTCACAGAACCAGTCACCTATGATTTTTCTACGGGGTGGAATGCCTATGCTCTTCAACTGCGTGAACGGAATAGACCCGGTGCTGAAGGCTTCAAAGAGTCCGTCAGGCTTCTGCCCTTCTGCTTCAGCCAGTGGCTTCAATAGCTCTATGACATCACGAGCCGGCCGGCCCTCGGCATCCTTTAGCGTCTCGGCTACCCTTCGGCGTTGATAGGCACCACGGAGGCTTTCAGCGGCTGATTCAGTTACGGACCATGAACTGTTGCCCGGCGCTAGCGCTGCCGGCCCTCCTGCCTCCTTCAGCTTCCCGGTGAAGGTTAGGCGCTCAGAGAGAGTCAGCCCGTTCACATTCTGCCCCTCGGCAGCTAGGGCACGGGAGGCTTCAAAGATGAGACGGCTTCCAGCGCCACAGAACCATTCCGGGGCGATGTCTGAAAAGGTGGATTGCAACCGGCCCTTGTCCTCTCCGCTTACCAGCCATTCAATGATGGCGGCTTCCGATTCTGGCCGGGTGTAGTTTGACTTGAGTGTTTCCATAGTAGGAAAAGGCTTGCCCGGTGTCTCTTGCAGGAGCGCCGGGCCTTTTCTTGGCTCGGCTACCGGGCGGCAGCTTTAGGCGGCTAGCCCCTCCAGATACGAGAGAAGGCTCGGAAGGTGAACAAGGCGTGTGCCTCGCTTCTTCCCCTCATCCCTCAGGGAAACGCTCTTCACCTTCTTTTCGGTGCAGAGCCGGTTCAGGACGGATCTTGTCAGCCCGGTTCGGGGTTCAGCCTCTCCTTGTCGGGGGAGGCGGACCCATTCGGGGGTGGATACAGTAACGGCTTCAGGTATGTTTTTAATGACCATAGGCCTATGGCCCGGTGTCAAATGGAAACCCCTACAATCTCTTGTGGATACACCTCCCCCACCCACAATATTTTGTGGTTTTACGATTGACGGGTTTCTCTGTAGCCCTCAGACTGGCGCAACCCGGAGGGGGGTTTTTTAAAGGGGGGAATGGATTCCCTGCCTACTTCTTACCCTTCCCCTGAGCCGGTAGAACGCTCGGCAGCTTGGCAACGGCGGCGTGTGCAGCGGTCCGGGCGTGGGAATAGTTCCGATGAACATCTTTATCGTCATGCCCCACCACGCTCATGCGTAGCCCCTCATCTACTCCAGCCTCTAGGAGTTGCGAAACGGTGGCGTGTCTCAGGGAATGCTCGCTGAGATTATAGACGGCACGGCCCCCACCCTTGGACCCTTCACGGAGTAACCGGCGCTCGATCCCTGCGGCCGACATCAGCCCGATAAACTCACGAGAAAGCCCGTTGGCGCCTCCTGTGCCACGGCCTGCGAGGGTAGGGAAGAGGAAGGCTTTCGGATCATCTCCTGCTTCCCTGCCTATGAAGTATGCCTGAAGGTCCGGGTGCAGGGAGCGCTTCACTAGCTTCTTCCGCTTCTTCTCCATGAATTGAAGGAAGGGTTCATCGTCGTTCAGGTGAACGTCACCGGCCCTAAGGTTTGCGGCATCACTAAGCCGAGCGCCAGTGTAGTAGCAGATGCACACCAGCCCGTGCCAGTCCTTCCCCTTGTCCTTTTTAAAGCCCTTAGACGCCCTCAGGAGCGCTTTAATCTGCGTGGGGGTGAAGTCCTCCCGGCCGGCACCCTCTCCTTCTTCATAACTCACCAACAGCGCCGGGTTCTTCTCAATCCTGCCGGCATCAGCGGCTTTCTTCAGAATGGAACGGATCAGCTTCAACTTCAGCGTCACCCTCTTTGCAGAAAGCCCCTTGGCATTCTGGCCGGCCTTGAACTTTTCAATGTCGGAAGCGGTCAGGAAAGTCAGCTTCTTGTCCTGCCCTTTGCCTAAGTGGTCCAAGAACTCTTTCGCAATGGCCCGGTATTCGGTCTTTGTGCTGGCGCTTCGCATGGACCCGTCGAGCGTGTCCAGATAGCGCTTGAACTCCTCAACAACGGTAGGGGCGTCGAGTGTCTGCCCTAGGCGCTCGATCAACTCACGGCCGGCTTTCATCAGTGCCCCCATCGTCGGCACCTCTCCCCGTGCCATTCGCTCCATCGTGAAGGCGACTTCCAGCGCCTTAGCCTTCTGCTTTTGCTTTGTGGAACGGCAAAACCCTTTCCCGTTACCGTCACGATAACGTGCGAGCCAGTATGGAGAGCGTGCATCCTTGTTGACAGAAGCCATGGCCACACCCTCCACAAAAGTCATCACAAAGTCATCACATTTTTATGATTTTTATTCCTTTTGTAATACCTTCTACTCTGTAGAAAATCCCAAAAGAGGGGGTGACTCGTGTCGGGGGTTCGATTCCCTCCCTAGCCACGGCCCCTTTATATTCGCCTCCAGAGGCCGACGTGGTGAAAGAGTCACCACGGATTTTCAAGAGGCTGCTTCTCGCAACGGCCTCACCGCGATGACATCAGTGGGTCACCAGGAGTTCGCCCCACATTTTCCGGATGTCGTTGCCGAGGGCAACCGTGTCCTGCCAAATGTTGGGGAAGCAACTCAGGTTGTACCCGACCGTGGTGCCCTGTTCCGGCACGACCCAGAGTTCATTATTGGGGCGAGGGCCGGCCAGCCAGTGCTTGAGCGCCTGACGTATGAATGGACGGCAGTTCTCGTATTCGGGAGAGAAGTTGCCTTTCCCGTCGGTGATGGGGATTTGGCAGTGATGACCGTTGAAAGGACGGATGTGCCACAGGTTGGCTTGCTGGAAAACCGGGATGTTGGTTTCGTCGAACAGGCGGTCGATGTAGTTTTCCGGCACAAGGTGCTTCACCACCGCGGGGTGGGAGAAGTCGTAGTTCATCCTGGGCGTTTCACCGGTGGCTTTTTGATAACCGGCGACGATCGCCGCCACCTTTTCCGGGGTTTCGGTGCAGGTGTCCCTGTGCACTTCGAGATGGACGGGGGCGCCCTGTTTTTTGGCCTCCGCCATGAGCGCGATGGTCAATGCGACGGCTTCTTCCGTCGTCGTGTCATGGTTGGCGAGTTGGCAATTGATCGGGCCGTTGTCGATGGCCATGATCGCGGCGATCCGGGGCTCGAAATGTTCGGGACTGGACGCATCGAATGCGCCACCAAAACGCAAACCGTATTCCTTGAGCAGTTCCTTGATTCTGGGGGAATCGGGGGTCCCGCAGTATCCTTGGAATCCGGCTTCCTTGACCAGCGACAAATGGGTGCGCAGACCCTGTTCGGTCATCGGGTCGCCTTCGTGGAAGAGCGACCAGAAATTGATGTGGATGTTGAGCGAGGGTGCGGTGGACATATGGGGTTTGAGGTGATGGCCGGCTGGAGCAAATCGTCGTTTGAAGCCGGGGGTGCCCCCGCGGGCCGTCCATACTGGGGGACGCGGGTGTGGCGACAATGATCATTCGGTGGATGCATGACAAGTTTGGAGTCGACCCCGCGACTGAGGTTGTCATCGGGGGTGCTCCGTTGCGCCTGATGCACGGTGTCGCCATCGCGCCCGAAAAGAAAAACGCCGCACCCTTGTGGATGCGGCGTTTTCGAAAGGTTGGGTTTGGCGGGGGATTACTTGGCCTGCTTCTCCTCGATATACTTCACGACATCGCCCACCTTCTGGAGCTTCTCGGCATCCTCGTCGGGGACTTCCACGCCGAACTCTTCCTCGAAGGCCATGACTAGCTCGACGGTGTCGAGGGAATCGGCCCCGAGATCCTCGATGAACGAGGCGTTGGTGGTGACTTGTTCAGCGGTCACGCCGAGCTGCTCGACGATGATGTCGCGGACTTTTTCTTCGATGGTTTTTTCAGACATGGGTTTTTTTGGTACTGGATAACGTTGCACGAGTAAAGGGCGCAGAGTGGATTTGCAATAATTTTCCAACTATCCAAGTGGAGTCTCTTCTGATCCGCTGGTCATTGAATGTCACCGTTCTCCGTTTTCCAGCGCAGCGTCCTGCTCGATGCTTCCCCTCCGGAGGTCTACGCCTTCCATGAAAATCCGCACAACATCGAGAGGATTTCCCCGCCCTCCCTGCGGGTCGAGCGCGTGGAATGCTCCGTGCCTGCAAGGGCCGGGGAAGAGTTCCGTGTGCGCGTGAGCCAGTTCGGTCTGCCGCTGGAGTGGGTCGGAATCTGGCAGGAGGCCGTGCCTCACGGCCGGCTTGTCGACGGGGCGAGAAAATCCCCCTTCCGTCACTGGCGGCATCAGCACCTCTTCCGCGCTGAGGGATCGGGAACGGTAATGACCGACCGCGTCGAGTATGCGCTTCCGTTCGGATTCCTTGGCAGGCTGCTTGATGCGACCGTGATGAGGGTTGTTTTCACGATCATGTTTCGCTCCCGCCACAAGGCGACCGCTGCCTTTTTTAAGAAGGCCGGTGATCGGGCATAGGTGATCGGGGCCGTCCCCATGGCCCATGCCCAGGAACCTGGTTCCGATGCGGCCCTATGGCCGCGGCGTGATCGTCGTGGAGGCGGTGTATCCCTCCTGCCCCGCAAGTGAGGCCTCGATGGTGTAGGTCTCCCCGGCCTTCATGGCCCGGGTAGGGATCTTTTCCGTGTAGACGACGAATTCCGCGGGATTGATCGCGACGAAGCCATTCATGGGATCGAAGGCGCGGTCTTCCGACCAGCGTCCGATCACGTTGCCCGAGGGGGACTTGGTGATGATCTCCAGACGCTGTTCGTTAGGATAGACCAGGGAGAGGGTCTCCCGCCGGGAGTTGGAGACCTTGAGGGTGACATCGATTTCGCCGCACGAGGAGAGAGAGAAGTCGGACGGCTCCACGGAGAGTAGCAGCGGGAGAGGTCCGCTCCCGCCGTCGAACTTCGCGGAGGAGAACATTCCGGAGAAGAATTTTTTCATCTGTTTTCCGACCGATGGTCGTGGAGGCTTGGGGGCATACATGCCGTATCCCTCGCGACCAGCCTCGGCCATGGCCGCCTTCGCCTCCTGACGTTCAATGTAGAAAGGACTGTCCGCGCTGGGGCCCGTCAGAGAGATATCCCGGATCTCTTCCTTGCTGACGGCGTCTGTGCTCTGGGCGCGGAGGGGTGCACCCATTCCCGCCAGCAGGAGGGCCGTGAGCAGGAGCGTAGAGGCAAAAGATGAGGGAGACATTGCTTGAGGCGTAACCCGACGGGGCCCCCGGTTGCAAATGTTATCCCGTCCGGATAGGCTGCACAGCATGAACCGCATCCTCATTCTGATCGGAGCGCTGGGCCTGTTGTTGGCGATGGAGCCCCGGCTTCTGGCCGGCTCCTCCAACAAGAAGAAAGATCAGTTCACGATCCGGATCCACGGCGAGGGAAGCGCCGAGGATGGTGAAAAGTTCGTCATCCCCGTGGAGTTGATTGATGGCAGGAAGGCCTACCTCTCGATCATGCCCCTGCTCACGGAGCACGAGGTGAAATCGGTATACCCCTTCAAGTCGCCGGACGGGAGCGGTGGCGCCTATCTCCGCCTTGACGGTCACGGATCCAACCTCCTGACCCAATACTCGATGGAGAAGCGGGGCAGCGTGCTGGCGGTGATGGTGAATGGCCGCCAGGCCGTCGATGTCCTCGTCGACGCCCCGGTGAAGGACGGGCTCTTCGTTATCCCCCGCGGGCTCACGATGGCCGACGAGGCGCGCCTGGTGAACGGATTTCCACTGATGGGACAGGAGAACTCGCCGTCGCAGAAAAAGAAAAAACAACCCTTCTCCCCGACCGACATCATGCTCCCGCCCAAGGCATCCGATCTTCGCAACACCTCGGCCCAGCCCGCGACAACCGCAGCCCCATGACAGCTCGACCGGAAGGAAGGAATAAGGCGCTCCATGCCGGATGGATTCTCGTCGCGGGTCTTCTCCTGCTCTGCGTGGCGGGGACATGGGCGACTTGGAGGAACTATTCGGGACGTGTCTTTTCCAGCGCCGACGGGGTGGTTCTGGAACCTGAATGGCCGGAGAGCCGGCTTGCGGTTCGATTTCCAAAAGGAGCGGCGGTCTTGATCCGCCCGGGCCAGACGGCCCGCATCACCGTCGGAAAGGATCCCCGGACGCTTCGTGGCGAGGTGGTTTCGGTAAAACCAGCCTCCGACGCCTCCGCCGTGGTGATCCGCCTTCTGGATGAACCGGGCGAGGTCGCCGCCTCCGGAACAGGCAATCGCACACAAGGCTCTCACTGGTTGCCGACGGGCACGCGGTGCGCAGTCACCATCGACACGACGGTGCCCGGGGGCGGGGGCTCGGTTCCGGTCGGGGAAGAGGGAAAGGCTCCGAAATGAGCGCCGTAGGTGCTTCCCGCGGATCGATCCGGGATGGGTTCCTTTCCAGGATGCCCTGGATCCTGGCTTTGGTTTCCGGAATCCTGACGGGCCTCTGCTTTCCCCCGTGGGAAAACCGCTGGCTCTCCTGGTTGCCGTGGGTGTCTCTCGCCCCGCTCTGCTGGGCGCTCTGGATGCTGCCAAGGCCATCCTCCGCCATGGCATGGGGAGCCAGATCTTTTTTGCTGGGCTGGTTGACCGGGGCGGTCTCGTTTCTCATTTCGCTCTTCTGGATCACCACCGTGACCGTTCCCGGTTGGATCGCGTTAAGTCTCATTGTGGGTCTCTACCACGCACTCTGGGCCCTTTTTGCCGGACTGGTGCTCCGTCCTCTCGGTGAAGCGGGGGGGAGCGGAGACGCGCGCGCCACTTCCCTGAAATCCTCCGCGTGGCTCGGATCGTTCCGGAACCTTCTTGTCGCTCTCCTTGCCGCCGCCGCCTGGACGGCCGTCGAATGGCTGAGGGGAACGCTCTTCAGCGGATTCGGTTGGAATACGCTCGGCATCGCCCTGAGGGGGAGCATCCCGATGATTCAGATCGCCGGAATCACAGGCGTGGCCGGACTGACGTTCCTCTGCGTTCTCGGCGCCGCCACCGCGGCGATCACCGTGGAGCGGCTGCGCCGCGAGATCCTGCTGGGGCGCTCAAGGCCCCATCTTGATTTTTTCATTGCGGTTCTCCTTGTCGTGCTGGTTTTCGGCTACGGGGTGAAAAAACTCACCGCCCCGGCCGCGGACACCGAGCCGCTCCGCGTGGCGGCCGTGCAGGGGAACGTGCCGGTCTACGACTACTGGGATCCGAAGTGCGAGAACCGGATCCTCGACGGGTATGTACGCCAGACCCGCACGGCCCTTGTCATGGATCCCGATCTCGTCGTCTGGCCGGAGGCGGCGACGCCGCGACCGCTGCTCCTCGACGAGATCACCTACGGGCAGGTGAAGGGCTTGGCCGCCGGTAGCCGGACCGATTTCCTGATCGGAAGCACGCACTATGAGGAGCAGCCCCGCGGCGACTTCAACTCCGCCATCCTCCTGACAAAGCATGCCGGGGAGGCCCAGATCTACAACAAGGTGCACTTGGTGCCCTTCGGCGAGTTCGTTCCGTTCCGGAAGCTGTTCCCGCCCCTGGCCTGGATCGTCGGAGACCGCGTGAAGTACGACTTTGATCCGGGAAAAGGGCCCGCGCTGCTCGAGCTCTCGGTCAAGCCCGTGAAACTCGGCCCGCTGATCTGCTTCGAGGACACGCTCGGCGACCTGGCGAGGCGATCCGCCGCTCTCGGCGCGCAGTTGCTCGTGACACTGACGAACGACGGCTGGTTCGAGCATTCCGTGGCCACGCGCCAGCACCTTGCCAACTGCCAAATCCGGACAGTGGAGACCGGATTGCCACTCCTGCGCGCCGCAGACACGGGCATCACCTGCCAGATCGACCGCTTCGGACGCATCCTGGAAATGCTGCGCAATCCCGACGGGAACACGTTCATCGAGGGGATCCTCCAGACCACGGTCGCCGTCCCGGTGAACCCCGAACCGACCTGGTACACGCTGCACGGCGACCTATTCGCGCATGCCTGCCTTGGCATTGCGCTTGCGACGGCGGCCGCGGCCTTCCTCTCCGCGAGGCGGCGATCATGATGAATCACCCCGGATGACAGGTCCGTGTTGTCACGTCCCTTTTCTCTCCTCTTGGCTTTCGCGATCCCTTCATCCATACATCACCTTTCCCCGTTATGAAGAATCTCCTCTCCATCGAGTCCCTCACCGCCGCCGAGATCCTGGAGATCGTCGACCTCGCAGAAAAGCTGAAGGCGACCCGGGGTGCCGACACCTCCAAGCCCCTCGCGGGGGAATGCTGGGGAATGCTCTTTTCCAAATCCTCGACCCGGACACGCGTCAGCTTTGAGGTCGGCATCCGTGAACTCGGGGGTGATGTCCTCTTCCTTTCCTCCAGTGAAATCCAGCTCGGCCGCGGCGAGCCGATCGAGGACACTGCCCGCGTCCTGGGACGCATGCTCCACGGCGCGGTCATCCGCACCTTCAAGCAGTCCGATATCGAGACCTTCGCCCGGCTTTCGGGTATCCCGACCATCAACGCCCTCACCGACGAGGAGCATCCCTGCCAGATCCTTGCCGACCTCCTGACCATCCGCGAGCTTCGCGGCTCTCTCGAGGGAGTGAAGGTCGCCTTCATCGGCGACGCCGACTGCAACATGGGCCGCTCCTGGATCTGGGCCGCCGCCCGGCTCGGCTTCGAACTGCGCCTCGCCTGCCCTGATCTCTACCGCCCGCCCGCCGACCTTCTGGAGCGCGCCGATGCCGCCGTCACGATCACCGAGGATCCCGAGGAGGCGGCCCGCGGTGCCGACATTCTCTACACAGATGTCTGGGTCAGCATGGGTAAGGAGGAGGAGGCGGAGCACCGCGCCGCCCAGTTCGCTCGCTACCAGATCAACGACCGCGCCGTGGGGGCAGCATCCCCCTCGGCACATGTGCTTCACTGTCTCCCGGCCTATCGGGGGAAGGAGATCACCGCCGAGGTCTTTGAGCGCCATGCCGATGCCATCTTCCGGCAGGCCGAGAACCGCCTCCACGCGCAGAAGGCCGTGATGACGCTGCTCAAGAGCTAGGGGATCAGAGACTATTAGGCTGAAGTCTGTTAGACTGTTAGGTGGAAACCCCGAAGGAAACTGACGAGGAGATGAGCGAAACCACACCCCCCTGCGCCTCTGCGTCTCTGCGGGGAAATCCCCTCTCCCTCATCGCGGTGGCTCCGTTCGGCAAAGAACTGGCTCTCTCTTGGAGCGATGGTCTCGAGCAGTTCCTGCCGCTCGAGAAATTGCGCCGCGCCTGCCCCTGTGCCGTCTGCAACGGCGAACCCGATGTCATGGGTCGCGGCGATGCCCCTGATCGAAACTACAAGCAGGGCAGCTTCGAACTGAAGGGGTATGAGTTTGTGGGGGGATATGGGTTGAATCTCCGATGGGGTGACGGTCACGGCACGGGGATCTATTCCTACCAATTCCTGCGGAGCCTGGGGGGATAGTTAACCGGTGATCGGTGGCGGGAACGCTGAAGAAGGCCCCGCCTCTCCATCAGCCCGTCCGAGCTTCCTTGACGCAGGAAAAACAATTTGGCATAAATGCCAAATATGACCATCAGGCAACCCGTGCTCCGGAGATTCAAGTCGAATGCGGGGGAGCGCTCAGTGGTGGTCAAGGCGATGGCCCATCCCACGCGCCTTCTGATCATGGAGGCCCTGATGCAGGGCGAGTGCTGTGTCAACGAACTCACCGACATGGCGGGCTGCGACATCACCACCCTCTCCAAGCATCTGGCCGTGATGAAGAGGAGCGGACTGCTGGTCTGCGAGAAGCGCGGCCTGAATGTCTATTACCAGATCGCCTGCCCCTGCTTTCCCGAGTTCTTCCGCTGCATCGACCTGGTCATCCGGGCCGGTCGTAAAAATCTCCGCTGCGCCTGCTGAGGAAAAAATCCATCTAAGCCCGGCCGCTCATTCCATCCCGCTCCTAACTCCCACTCCACATGAAAACATCCGAACTCCTCGCCATCCTCCGGGACCACCCCGGTCATCATCTCCAGTTCATCCTCCCCGACGGTGGCCTGGTTCCCATCCACGCCCACATCACCGAGGTGGGACGCGTTGACAAGACCTTTCTCGACTGCGGAGCAACCGTCCGCAGGCTTTCCTACCTCTGCCTGCAGTCCTGGGTGGCAGACGATACAGACCATCGCCTTCCCGCGGAAAAGCTCGCGGAGATCATCGACCGCGCCGCGCCGATCCTCGGCGAGGAGGACCTAGATGCGGAACTCGAGTATGAGGATGGATTCATCTCCCAGTTTCCCTTGGAATCCGCGCGGATTGCGGGGAACCTCATCCACTTCACGCTCGGCACCAAGCACACCGACTGCCTCGCCAAGGAGATCTGCCTCCCTCCCGCCCAAGCGGATGGGGAGGATGGCTCCTCCTGCTGCAGCGGCAGCGGCTGCTGCTGAGCCACTCAACCAAGAAAACAAACCCTTCATGGAAAACGTCGTCATCATCGGATCCGGCTGCGCCGGCTGGACAGCAGCCATCTACACCGCGCGTGCGAACCTCAACCCCCTCCTGATCACGGGCCAGCAGCCCGGGGGGCTCCTGACCACCACCTCGACCGTCGAGAATTTCCCCGGATTCCGCAACGGCATCGAGGGAACCGCCCTCATGACCGAAATGCAGG
>JBIIGI010000006.1:0-57213 GCA_044236545.1 Chthoniobacterales bacterium | reverse complement strand
CCTTCCCCTCGATCTGCATCCTAAACTCGGGAACAACGCTCTCCTTGCCCGTGCCCTCGGGCTCACCGCGACCAAGCCTGCCATGGAACTCAAGGGGAATGCGGTGGGCCTGATCGGAAACATTTCACCCGTAAGCCGCGAACGCTTTGCCAAGAAACTGACCGATGCCGTGGGTGGTGCGGTCCATCTGGCTCCGGGTGGTCCCGCCACCATCAGAAAGGTGCTTGTCGTTACGGGAGGGGCGGGGAGCGAGGTGGCCCGTGCGGCTGATCTCGGAGTCGATGCCTTCGTGACAGGCGAGGGCCCTCACTGGAGCTACACGGCCGCCGAGGAATGCGGGATCAATCTCTTCTACGCAGGGCACTACGCCACGGAGACCTTCGGGGTGAAGGCGCTGGCCTCATGGCTCTCCGAAAAGACGGGCCTTCCCTGGAGCTTCCTCGATCATCCGACCGGGCTTTGATAGGTGGACTGATGTGAAAAGTTAAAAGGGTTAGAATGTTAAACCGTTACAACGTGAACTGCAGCCCTGAGCGTGAGAGTTTTAGCTTCTTGGATCAGTCCCTTTTAACCGTTTTAACGCTTCAACTTTTTAACCCGATCGCCGCGCACCATGCCGGTGAACGCTTCAGATATGTTTTCACGGTTCAATTTCTAAACAACCCGCTGTGACTTCCATGAAACCGCTGTCACGTTCCTTCTTCGAGCGCGATGCGGTGCTCTGCGCCCGTGAGTTGATCGGATGCACTCTGGGTCTTGCGGGAACCTCCGGCATCATTGTCGAGACCGAGGCCTATGCAGCCGAGGGTGATCCCGCCTGCCATACCTGGAAGCGGCAGGGAGCACGCGATTTCGTTGCCCATAATGCCCCCGGAACCGCCTATGTCTACCTGAACTACGGGATGCACTGGCTCTTCAACCTGCTCGTGAAGGGTGGCGAGCGGGATGGTTTTGTCCTAATCAGAGCCTTGGAGCCGCTCGGTGGAGTCGACCTGATGCAGGAGCGCAGGCGGCGTGGGAAGGAGGAGGAACTCTGCAACGGCCCCGCCAAGCTCACCCAAGCGCTTGGGATCACGGGTGATCACCATGAAGTCGATCCGCTCTCGGCAAGGGGATGGATCCTGACGGGACCACGATCAACGGTCGCCACGATCACCTCGACGCGAATCGGAATTTCCCAAGCCACCGATTATCCGTGGCGCTTTGTGATGAAGGGGAGCCTGTGCGTGAGCATTCCGGCGTAGCGCTCACTGCTTTGCTGATCCGGGTAAAAGAAAAGCCGGGCCGAATGGTCGGACCGGCTTTCATGAATGGGTGAATACCCTGCACCTGCAGGGCATTCAAAACTCAGCTTACTTGCTTTTGCAAGGGGCGGGCTGGGTGCAGGTCTGCTTGTGGCAGCATGCGCCGAGGGTGAGGGAAGCCGCCGCGAGGGCGACGACCGCTGCGATCTTGGTGATGGTCATGGAATATTTCGCCTCCTTTCTCAGCCGGTTGCTCTGATGGAAAGGTAAGCCCGATCTCCGGATTCACAAAGAAAAAAGCCGGGCTGTGTATAAACGGCCCGGCTTTCTGAAATATCAACTGTCCGGATGGCCGGACAATCCCCCCTGACTTACTTGCTCTTCACGCTGGTGGCGGGAGCGGGAGCCTGCTTGTGGGCGCAGGCGCCGAGGGTGAGGGTTGCGGCCGCGAGGGCGACAACTGCTGCGATCTTGGTGATGGTCATGGAATATTTCGCCTCCTTTCTTTGCTGGTTGCGGTAGTGGAACTTAAGGTCAGCGGGCGCCTTCAAAAAGAAAAAATCCGGGAAATCTTCATTTTTGCCGCCGCTGGCGTTCTTCCGGTGTGAAATCAGCCCCTGATATCGACCTGGCACCCCTCCTCAACCCGGTCAAATAGATCGATCATCTCCCGGTTGCGGAGGCGGATACAGCCATGGCTTGAGGCAGTTCCGATGAGGTTCTCCTGATTGGTTCCGTGAAAGTAGATGTAGCGGTCCCGCGTGTTGGCGTTTTCCGGATCGAGTCCCTCCAGCCAGAGGATCCTTGTGAGGACCAGATCATCATCACCACCCTCCGTGGCAAGCGAACCGGTTGGAATCCGGCTTTTGAAGATCATCCAGGCGGGGGATCCTGCCCCGATCTTCTCGCCGATCCGGAAGCGTCCGACCGGGGTGCGGAAACTTCCCTCCACGCTTCCGATCCCGAAGCGGGAGGTGGAGACCGGGTAGGAGGCCGTGATCATCCCCCCGGTGCCGGTGAGTTCCAACCGCTGGCGCGGCACGTCGACGAGGATCCGGGGGAGGTTAAACGATGGCATTGTCAAAAGTTGTGTCTGGATGCTTGCAGACTGCCCCCCTCGAAGGCAATTTTGTCTTTTCATGACACCTTCCGCCACACCTTCCAACACCCTTTGCCCCAAGCACCTTGCCATTGTCGGTGCAACCGGTGCCGTCGGAATCGAGATGCTCCGGGTTCTGGAGCGCCGGAATTTCCCCGTCGCATCGCTGCGCCTGCTGGCCTCTCCCCGTTCCGCCGGTAAGAAACTCGTCTTCCGTGGCGAGGAACTGACAGTCGAGCCGCTGACTGAGAAAAGCTTCGAGGGGATCGATATCGCCCTCTTCAGCGCTGGTGGGGGGATTTCAAAGGAATTCGCACCCCATGCCGTGAAGTCGGGAGCCATCGTGGTGGATAATTCCTCCGCCTTCCGAATGGATCCGAATGTCCCGCTGGTCGTGCCCGAGATCAATGCCGCCGCCGCCGCCGCGCACTCCGGCATCCTGGCCAATCCCAATTGCACCACCGCGATCACATTGATGGCGATCCACCCGCTTCACCAGGTCTTCGGCCTCAAGCGGATCATCGCCTCGAGTTATCAGGCGGTCTCCGGGACAGGCGCCATGGCCATCGAGGAGTTACGAAAGCAGGTCGAGGCGATCGCCTCGGACAAGCCGGTGACCCGAGAGGTCTACCCCCATCAGATCGCCTTCAATGTGCTCCCGCATGTCGATTCCTTTCTTGAGGACGGCTACACCCGCGAGGAGATGAAGATGCAGAACGAGGGGCGACGCATCCTCGACCTTCCATCGCTCACCGCCTCGGTCACCTGTGTCCGTGTCCCGGTATTCCGCGCCCACTCGGTCGCGGTGACAGCGGAATTCGAGAAGCCGGTCTCGCTCGAGAAAGCGTGCGAAGCCATCAATGCCGCCCCCGGTATCCGTCTCCACGATGATCCGGCCAATGCCGTCTATCCGATGCCGATCGAGTGCAGCGGTGAGGATGACTGCCGGATCGGACGCCTCCGCATTGACTGCGCCCTGCCGAACGCACTGACCTTCTGGGTCAGTGGCGATCAACTCCTCAAGGGAGCCGCGCTCAACGCCGTCCAGATCGCCGAACTTCTGTAACTTTTCAACACTTTCACGACCACCTGAACCATGCCGACCTACGAATACGAGTGCACCAAGTGCAAGAAGACCTTCGAGGCATTCCAGTCGATGAAGGATGACGCCTACAAGACCTGTCCCAAGGAGAAGTGCCGCATGAAGGCCTGGGGTAAGGGGAAGGTGAAGCGCCTGCTCGGCGCGGGGGCGGGCCTTATCTTCAAGGGCTCCGGATTTTACATCACCGATTACAGGAGCGAGGGATACAAGAGCGCCGCCAAGAGTGATTCCAAGCCCGCCACCACCCCGCCGGCGGGGGCCTCCTCATCGGACTCGCCCTCCAAGAAAGGGGATGCGGGCAAGAACAGTGCGGTCGCTTCCAAGCCCGGAAAAACTCCACCCAAGACCGCATGAGCGAGCGCCCCTGCGGTTCGTGCGGATCAGCCAACCCGGGCACGAGAATCTATTGCACGAACTGCGGGGGTATTCTCTCGGCACCGGTCGGCAAGGAGATTGAGTTGGCACCGCCGGTGGTTGCCCTCGCCGCACGACGAGTGAAGGAGGCTGAGGGGGGGCACGGGGAGAAGACCCCATTCCTCTCCCGTGTGGTCCATCTTCTTTTTTTCTTCGCTGCTGTGGCATTGGGAGTCCTTGTCGTTCTGGCCCTCATGGAGCCGAGGGAGTTTGATCCTCGGAATGGAAATAGTTCCGTCGCCACAACTCTTCCCAACGCATCGGCCCTCATCGACAGGGCGATCGTCTCCGCCCGTGTCTCTCCCGTGACGGTATCCCAACAGGTGATCAACGAGTTTCTCCGTGTCTCGGGACGAGTCGAATGGAAGCCCACGTTCACGGCTCTTCCCGTTCCGCTGTGGCGCGGCAGTCGTGTGGTCATCGAGCCGGACAAGGTCGCCTACTTCGTTGACCTGAGTTTTTTGAATTATCCGATCCATCTCTCGGAGACCTTCAGACTCGTGGGGGCTCCGCGACAGTGGCGTCTGGAGCCACTTGCCGCCTCGATCGGACTCCTGCCACTTTCCGAATCAGCCTCGCGTATTCTCACTCCTTTCATGATGGGAACCACCGCCCCCCTCGATAAGGAAATCTCCGTGCTTCGCTCGGCCGAACGACTGGTGCTACGCCGCGGGTTCGTCGAGTTTTCCGCCCGGTAACGAACGCCTGTGTTCCAGGTCTTTCACAGCAAGGTCCGCTACCCCGTCCTGGCACTCGCCTTTTCCCTGCTGGGAACCCCGGGCAGCCTCTCGGCCAAGCCTCCCTCTCTCTCCTCGCAGGGGGTTTTTCTCCTTCAGGCTTCAAGCTCTCCGGCGGCCCCGGTTTCACGGTTGCTTGCCGGCTACGAGAGGAACTTTTTCAGGCTTACCGGCTATTCTCCAGGCGATGCCCTTCCCGTCGTTGTCGTGCTTCATGATGCCGCCGACATCACCACGGGTCTACCGTTGCTTCGCCTTGATACGCTCGAGGGCGGTGGGTCGAGGATCCAGGTTGATCTGGCAGAGGATTCTCTCAAAAGCCGCGGGACAGCACGTTGTCTGGCGATGGCCATGCTGTTGCGAGAGCACTACGGGGGGCAATCCCCACGGCCCGGATCCAAAATTGTGGAGATCCCTTCCTGGGTACTCCACGGCTTGGGCTTTCTCTGCAATCCGGGATCGGTCTCCCCGATCATCCCAACCTCCTACCTCAGGGGTGGGGCCCCTCCCGAGATCGGTGACCTTTTGACCCGGAAGCCGCCCCAGGAGGAAAACGTCACAATCGGGGAGATTCACGACGCCCTGTGCGCCTACCTCCTGCTGGCCGGACTCAGGGAATCTGGCACAAACGCCTTCCGCAACTGGATCGGGCATTTCGATCCGAAGTCTCCCGGGGCCCGAATCCCCCCCTGGCCCCCGGGATGGGAAATGAGTTCCGTGGAGCGCCGATGGCTCCTTCTCATCCCGGGACGGACCGGTACGCCCGGCGAAGAGTTTGCGGTGGTCCCCCCGCGTCTCACGCTTTCGGAGACCATGGCCCGATATGATGACCTGCTCTCCGGGATTGGGACACCGGGGCATTCACTGGCCCTTCTCCGCAGGGAGAGGGGTGCTCCTTACACGGTCGGCTTGCTGGGAGAGCGCCTCACGGCACTCCGTCTGCAGGCTCATCCGCTTGCCGATCCGCTTCTTGATGGAACGATCCGCCTCTGTGCCACGATGATGCGGCTTTCGGAGAAGAAAATCAGCTCCGGGGAAAAGAGCCTCTCCGAACTTCGCGCTTCCACGCTCGCGAGGGCGCGGGCCATCGAGGAGTATATCGATTGGTATGAGGCGGCCAAAACACCTGTCCGCAGCGGCCTCTTCGACAGGCTCCTCGAAACACGTGAAGCCAGCATAAGGAAAGGTCCCGTGGGTCGTTGCCTTGACGCCGTCGAGGCGAGGGGATGGTGACGTGAAATCAGGAGGGAACGAATTCCTCCGGAATCATTTCAGGCTCTTGCGCCTTCACAGCGCCCCTCTATGATAAAGGGATGTTTTCACTGACACGCCGGGAGCAGATGGTTGTTGCGTTCATCATGGTCGCGCTGCTTGCGGGGTCCTTGATCCGGCACGTTCGCATGAACAGTCAGCTCCCATCATCCCTTTTCCACAACTCCGCATCCCGCTGATTCCCCATGAATGTTTCCGGATTCCAAGAAGCTGTCGCGTCCGCTGTCTCACGTGATGGCCGCTACCGCCCCGAGGGATACCAGTTCCTGCGCGACTCACTGGATGCCACCATCAAGAGGCGTTCCAAGGGCAGGAAGGATCCGCCTGCCTCTCACGTGACGGCATCCGAACTTCTCGACGGTTTCCGGAACCTGGCCCTCAAGGAGTTCGGCCCGATGGCACCGACCGTCCTCGAATACTGGGGGATCGCGAGTTGCGTGGATGTCGGCCGGATGGTGTTTCACCTCGTGGAGTGCGGGGCATTCAGTCGCACCGAAGAGGATACTTTCGAGGGCTTCGAGAAGGGTTTTGATTTTCACGAAGCCTTCGTCGTTCCGTTTCTTCCGCCCGGATCTCCGTCCTCAGATCACCCTGCTCCGGGGGGGATGCTCCTCAAATCATGAACCGATACATTCTCCTGATGTCCCTGCAAGCCACCCTTCTCTCACTCGCTGTCACCACCGCCCACTCCAAGACCGGGGAGGAGAGCGGTGGGAAAAAGGGCGCCCCCCCCGTTGCGGTTGCCATCGGTTCCTCTCCCGAACACGCCTCCAAGCCCCAGGTCTTCACTTATCCCAACGGACTCACCCTCATCGTCGAGGAGAACCGCGGCGCTCCCGTCGCCAGCGTCCAGGCCTGGTGCAACACCGGATCCATCCATGAGGGGAAATGGCTCGGCGCGGGACTCTCCCACATCCTCGAGCACATGCTCTTCAAGGGCACGACTTCCAGGGCTCCCGGAGTTATCGCCAGCCAGGTGCAGGATCAGGGCGGCTACATCAACGCCTACACCTCGCATGACCGTACCGTCTACTGGATCGACGTCCCCTCGAAGGGAGCCGGAAAGGCAGTCGACATACTTGCCGATGCCATGATGAACGCCACGCTTCCCGAGGAGGAATACAACAAGGAGCAGGAGGTGATCCGCAGGGAGTTTGCCATGGGATATGACAACCCCGACCGCACCGCCTCTCTGCTGCTCTTCCGCACCGCCTTCCACACCAGCCCCTTCAAGGAGCCGGTCATCGGCCATCTCGACATCTACAACAAGCTTACCCGTCAGGACGTGCTCGACTACTACAAGCGCCGCTACGTCCCGAATAACCTCTGCTTCGTCGTTGTCGGCGACGTGAATGCCTCGGAGATCCGGGACCAACTCGGAACCTTCTTCGCGAAATATCCACGCATCGCCCTCGAACCGATCCCGGTGGCCGAAGAGCCGCCGCAACTCGGAAAAATCGAGGGAAGGGACACCTTCCCGACCGATCTCAGCCGACTCAACATTGCCTGGCGTGCACCCGGCGCCACCAGCGCTGACGCCCCCGCCGTCGAGGTGCTCTCCGTGGTGCTTGCTTCGGGCACCAGTTCCATCCTCAACAGTGAAGTCCGTGAGAAGAAAGGGCTCGTCCATCAGGTCGGCGGCGGTCTCTACACCCTGACTCCGAGCGAGGGAATGATCTATATCGGCGCCATCTCCGATCCGGCGAAGCGCGATGCTGCCGAGAAGGAAATCATCGCCCAAGTCGGGAAGATCGCCCGCGACGGTATCAGCGACTCCCAGCTTGCCAAGGCCAAGAAGGGACTTCTTTCGGACCATTACCATGGACTTTCCACCATGCGCGGACGCGCCTCCGACTACGGCGGGGGATGGCTCATGACGGGAAATCCCGAGTTCGGTCACCGCTACCTCGAGGCCATCGAAAAGGTCACCGCCGCCGATGTCCGCCGTGTTGCCACTGCGTATCTCAAGCCTGAGGGACTCATCGTCACCTCGCTTGATCCGGCCGAAGGGACAAAGGAATCGGACGACACGAAGCGGGCCACCCCTCCCGATTTGGATATCGTCAAGTCGGTCCTTCCTAACGGACTCACCGTTCTGGTCCATGAGGACAACCGTCTTCCCCTTGTCTCGCTTGTCGCCGCTTTCCGCGGGGGGCTTCTTGCCGAGACTCCGGAGAAGAACGGTCTCTCCCAGTTGCTTGCCAGCACCATCATCAAGGGGACGAAGACCCGTTCCGCCGAGCAGATCGCCGAGACGGTCGAACATGTCGGTGGATCCATCGGTGGGGGTGCCGGGAACAACTCTGTTTCGGTTTCCGTCGAAGTGATAAAGGATGACTTCGCCCTAGGCATGCAGATCCTCTCCGACGTCGTGGCCAACGCCACCTTCCCCGAGAACGAGGTCGCCCGAGAGAAGGACTCCCAACTCGCCTCGATCAAGGCCGAGGATGACCAGATCACCGCCGTTGCGAGAAATCTCCTCAAGCCGAGCCTCTACGGAACCCATCCCTATGCCCTGCGTGGAAGCGGTTCCCCCGAGACCGTCACTAAACTCACCTCGGCCGACCTGAAGTCATTTCGTGACCGCCTCGTGACCGGACGCAACGGCGTCCTCTCCATCTTCGGCTCGGTCAAGACTGAGGATGCCCTCGAGCTTGCCAAGAAGGACTTCGGATCGCTTCCTGCAGGTGAACAACTCCTGACCACCCCACCCGTGGCCGCCCCGTTGACCGCTTCCATCGAGACATCAGCTGAACGACCCAAACAGCAGGCCGTCGTCATGAAGGGATTCCTCGGAACTTCCATCGCCAGTGCGGATCGTCCCGCGCTTGAACTCATCGCGGAGGCTTCCAGTGACCTTGGATCCCGATTCTTCAACAGGATCCGGGAGAAGCTGGGACTTGCCTACTTCGTCGGGGCCTCCAACTCCACGGGACTGGCTCCCGGTGCCTTCGTCTTTTATCTCGGAACCGATCCCAAGAAGGTTGATCTGGCCAAGAGTGAGTTTAATGACGAGATCGCCATGCTTGCCACAGAGGGATTGACCCAGGAGGAACTCGATCGCGCCAAGGCAAAACTCCTGGGGGGCGAGGCCATCCACAACCAGTCCCATGCCGCTCTTGGAGGTCTGTGTGCCACCAATGAACTGCTTGGACTTGGATATGACCACGACAAGGTCCGTAAGGATGAGATCGAGAAGGTCACCCTTGATGAGATCAAGCGCGTGGCGCAGAAATACTTCCGCGACGGGAAAAGTGTCGAAGTCGTCGTAGGCCCACCGGTCGCCAAGACTTCAGAACCGCTTCACAACCCAACCAAGGCACCCTGACCAGAAGCAGGCTGAAGAAGGTTAGACTGAAGGCTGAAGTTTCTGTGATCGGATGATTGAGAATGCTTTTCTCGTTTGATTCCGGATGAAATTCCTTTGAGGATACCTTGTAAATCTGTTGCGTAACTAACAGCCCAAATTCCTACAGCCTAATCACCATTTCTTCATATGGCCGAAATCCAGCAATCCACCAACTCCGCAGACCTTACCCAGCGATTCATCGAACTCGTGATGATGAATGCCCAGCAGGCGGCACTCTGCCTTGGGCAGATGGCCCATCCATCCACCGGCAAGGCGGAAGTGAACCTCGATGCCGCCAAGATGTTCATCGATCATCTGGAAATCATCCGGGAGAAGACCCGCGGCAACCTCAGTAAGGACGAGGAGAAGATCCTCACCAGCGTGTTGTCGGAACTCCAGATGGCCTTTGTGCAGGTCTCCTCTGCGGGGGGAGGGCATGTTCATGACGAGAATTGCTCGCACGGGGACGGGGGGGCAATGCCTCCACCGCAGGAATCGGCAGCGCCTGATGCCGCAGAATCGCCGGAGGCCGATAGCGCCGGGGGCGGTGACGGCAGTAAGAAAAAGTTCACCAAGAGCTACGGAGCCTAGGGCCCTGGATTCCAGGAACAAAGCAGGGGGAAAAATGAAGAAGAGCTCCGCTTTTACCTTTGCATTATTTCTCGGACTGCTCCCGGTGCAGGCCTTGGAGATTCAAGGAGTGAAAGTTCCGCCCAGGGTGACGTTTGACGGGATCACTCTCCCTCTCAACGGGGCAGGACTTCGCACCTTTTCCCTGGTGATGGTGCCGATCAGGATCTATGTCGCCGCCTTCTACGCCCCCACTTCACTGCGCTCCGAGTCGGCCATCATGGCATCGGAAGGACCGATGCAGTTTGACTTCACCTTTCTCAGGGATGTGGGACGCGCGGATGTCAGCAAGGCCTGGAGTTCCCAGTTCGCACAGTGCGTCTCCTACACCTATCCGGGCTACGAGAGGGATCGCGACGCCTTCATCGGGATGTTCGGTGCTCTCAAAAACGGCGGTGTGGAGCAGGTCCGCTTTGTAGGAACCAACACGGTGGTGTTCGACCAGGGGATTCAAAGGGGAACAATCCCCGGTCGTGACTTCCAGAAATCCTTCCTCAGCCTTTGGTTCGGATCCAACCCTGTCGCTCCCGATCTGAAAAACGCCCTACTGGGTAAGTGATTCTGTTTTGAAAGGCGCCCCCCCCTGCGCTTTTATTGGGAGGATGAGGATGTTATGCCGACAAGAGCGGTTTTGCCTCATCTCTAGACATTCTTTGCGGCAGCATGAGGCGTTGTTCTGTGTCGTAGAGCTCGGCCAGTAGTACTGAACCAAGCCTCGGGGGAGAGGGCGCGGAAGATCCCGCACATGAGGGACCCGGAGGGCGCCACCGCTTGCCGACCGCCGAGTGCCTGGGGCATGGCGTAGCCTGTCCCGCTACTGCGATGAGAGTCGGGAAAGGGACGAACCAAACACCCCGGGAAGGTGTGCGGAAGACTGCGACCCTGTCGCTGCCCGAAGGGTGCCGCGGCTTCCCGGGAGGGAAGCGGCATCAATGCATCGGGAGATGCTGAGGCAAAGGCAAGTGGCGTCAAACTACAGTCGCTTCGTTTGCACCTAGCCCACCACCCCATCTCATCCGCAAATCATTGTCTAAATCCAAAGTAAAAAATCTCGGCTCCTCGCTGTTTGAAGTGGGTGAAGTGAAGCAAGAGGTAAAGAATATGGAACTCAAGAACTCAGGAAAAAGAGGCTGGAAAAGGCGGGTGCCGAACCACCGAGCAATCATCTGCGGAACACCCGAGCCTTAGGAATACCGGGTCTGTGATAGATCGGCAGGTATCAGGACGGAGGGAACCGCCCCCAGATTGGAGGGCCGGCATGCCACTCAAGCCAGCTTTATTATGCAGTTCCATCCTTCAACCTACTTAATTTACTCAATCTCTCACCATTCATTCCTGAGTTGGCTGGCCCGGCCGTTGCTACGCATCCGTTACGGCTGAGTTCCATATTCAATATCTTCTCTATTCTTCCACAAGAGGAAGGGGTCTATGGCTACGACCTCTGAGAACCCACTCAAAATAGCGGAGAGCCAAAATCTCTCAGTATTTTTACACGGCAGGCTGACCCTGCCGGAACTTTAGCCAGTGACTCTCGGGCATGCTGTTATTCCATGGTTTTACCAATTTACCTCACCTGGATTGTTACTGTCTTGGATGCTGACGTGTAGTTAGTGCTCTCCGCGGATGATGCGGTGATGGATACGGCGCCCTTGCCCGATAGGGTGAGCAAGCCATTCGGTGTCACGGTCGCATTTCTACTCCTCGTGGTGAATGTGACCGGGTTGCCTGAAGAGGATGTTGCCGTGAGTCGTATCTGCATTCCAGGCCTGAAGGTCACCGTTGAGGGGGAAACCACCTGAATGCTCTGGGCGGCTTTTCTGACGGTCAATACCGGTGCACGCAGGTTGAGTTGGGTGCGGTTGTAGAGGTCATTTCCCTCCTGGGATGCCGTGATCGTTGATTCTCCTGCGCCCACGATGGTCACAACGCTGCCACTTACTGAGGCCACGTTCGTGTCTGCGGAAACATACGTGATTGGCAGTCCACTGCTTGCAGTAGCCGTCAGCAAGAAGGGATTGTTTCCAAAGGTTTGGACGGCTGGTGCCTTGAAACTGATTGTTTGGTTGGCTTTCTGGACAGCGAAGGTGGTGCTGACCTGCGCAGCAGGGTTGTAATTCCCATTTCCCACCTGATTGGCAGCCAGCGTCACATCACCCACACCGGTCACAGTGACGGTATCACCCGAAACCGTGGCTGGCCCTGAGAGAACGCTCAGGACCACCGGAAGCCTTGAGTCAGAGGTGGGAACCTTAACCTTGAAGGGTTTGCTGTCATAGGTCTTGGTTTGGATGGTTTCAAATGATGCTATATTCTGCGGCGCTTTCCTGACGAAGAAGCTTACGGGAGCGGTGCTAGCCGGTCCGTAGTTCTTGTCGCCGGGCACAGAGGCCGCGACGGTCACCGCTCCTGCTCCGGTCAATGTGAGCGTACTCCCCCTCACGGTTGCGGGGCCAGAAATCACCGAGAGAGTCGATCTGACTCCGGATGGTGTTGCAGTCGGCAGGGGAACATTGACCGAGCCTCCGACGGAGTAGGTCTGGTCTGTAATCGGATCAAGGTTGGCCAAAGTCTGGCTTAGCCTTCCTACCGAGAAGCTGGTGGAGACAGCAGCGGCAGAGAGATAATTGGCATCTCCTGCCTGATTCGCGGTGACCGTCACGGTGCCGTCACCGGTGAACGTGACCAGGTTGTTGGTGTTGATTGTTGCAGGGCCCCTCACGGACAGGACCACGGGATTGGGGGATGAGGAGATCGGAGGAACCACCTGCAGCGTGGGAGTCAACGTGAAGCTGTTGGTAATGTTGTCGATCGCGACAAATGGCTGGAGGACCTGTTGGGCCTTGGTGATGTCCACGGTTGTGGTGACAGATCTTGCTGCAGTGTAGGAAGCGTTTCCTGGCTGGCTGGCCGTCAGGGTGATTTTTCCCGCACCGGTGACAGAGAGAACATTGTTGCTGTCCAGGGAGGCTATGCCAACAGGGGATGCCGTCAGCGTCAGTGTTACCGGTAGGCCGGAACTGCTGGACGGTGCGGTGATCGGAACCTTCATACCCGGAGAGAATGACTGGCTTGGGATCGGCTGGAAGGCATTGATTGTCTGAGATCCCGGTCTCACCACAAGGTTCTGGCTGGCGCTGTTCGAGGAATAGAAGTCATTCCCGGCCTGGATCGCCGTGATGATTGCGGTGCCGGCACCCATCACGGTAAGGCGGTTGCCGTTGATGATAGCCACATCCTGATTGGAGGATTCAAACTGGGTTACCATCAGGCCGCTGTTTGCCGTGGCGCTGAGATCCAAGGACTGTGCTGCAAACGCAGCGGAGGGGATCGCTCTGAATGACACAGCCTGAGATGCCTTGGTCACGTTGAAAGCCAGGGAGGTCACCGGATTCGCCGGGGAGAAGTTGTCATTTCCCGGTTGGTTGGCCACCAGAATGACGGGGCCGACACCAGTGACAGTCACTGTGTCACCCTGCAAGGTTGCCGGCCCCGAGAAGACCGAGAGGGTGACGGGGAGTCCTGAGTCGGATGTTGGAATCCTAACCTTGAAGGGTTTGGATCCGGCCTGGATGTCATTGATTGTTCCAAAGGCATTGATTGTCTGAGCCTTTTTATCAACCCTGAAGCTGACAGGAGCCGTGCTGGCAGGAGCATATTTCGTGCTGCCCGGTTGGGTCGCGGCAAGAGTCACCATGCCGGCGCCGGTCAACGTGAGCGTACTACCCCTTACGGTTGCGGGGCCCGAGAGAACAGTGAGAGAAACGGGTAGACCCGAATCTGCAGTGGGCAGGGTGACAGTGAATGGAAGATCACCGAACGTCTTGTCTGGAATCTGATCAAGCGAGCCGCTCAGGATCTGGGCGGTCCTTCCGACCGAGAAACTGGTGGAGACCGCGGTGGCGGAGAGATAGTTGGCGTCAGCGGGCTGAGTGGCGGTCACGGTGATCAACCCGTCCCCGGTGAGTGTCAGAACATTGTTGGAATCAATTCTTGCCGGCCCCCTCACGGAGAGGATGACAGCGTTGGGTGATGAGGAGTTCGGAGGCGTGATCTTGAACGGTGCGACCGTGTTCCAGGTAGAGTCGATATTGTCGATGGATGGAAATTGGGAGAGCACCTGCGTGGCCTGTTTCACGGTCACCGTGGTGGTGACGCCGGTAGCCGGCGCATACGATTCATTCCCCGGTTGTGAGGCGGCAATGGTGATAATCCCGGCGCCATTCGGCGTGACTATGTTGTTGCTGATGCTTCCACCGGCCAGGACTGAAAGTTGGACAGGAAGGCCGGAATCCGAGGTGGGCGCGGTAACCTGGAAGGGGGCCCCGTAGGTCTGGGCAGGTATCGAGGCGAACGGGGCTATGGTCTGGGATGCCTTGCTGACGCTGAAGCTCACCGTTACTGGAGTTGCAGACTCATAGTTCTCATCGCCGGGTTGGCTGGCGGTCACGGTGACCGTTCCGGTGTTCGTGATATTCAGCAGATTAGCTGCAAGATAGGCAGGACCGCTGACAACAAGAGCGACAGGTAGAGCGGAGGAACTTGAGGGGGTGGTGATGGCAAATGCCGGTGCCCCGAAGGTTTTGTTGGATATCGGAGCAAAGGACGCGATGGACTGCGTGGCCTTGGAAACATTGAACGAAGTCGTTTTTCGTGCAGCGGCCGGAAAATTCGCGTTGCCGGGTTGGTCTGCGGCGAGTGTCACGATTCCAGCACCAGAGAGCGTCACGGCATTGCCCGAGACGGATGCCGGGCCAGAGAGAACTGAAAGGGTGACGGGAAGCCCGGAAGAGGCTGTCGGGACGGGTATGGAAAAGGGCGTGTCCCCGAAATTTCTGTCGCTGATTGCGGCGAAGTCAGAGATCTCGTTTGCACCCTGAGTGACCGTGAAGGTTGTGTTTGTCTGGATAGGGCCATACTGGGTGTTTCCGGACTGGATGGCTGCGAGAGTCACCTGACCTATACCGGTCAGGGTGACGTTGGTTCCCGCCGCGACGGCGGGTCCCGAGACAACGGAGAGGGTCACGGGCAGTTGGGAGTCGGAGGAGGGGAGGGAGACGCCGAACGGAATCGTAGTGAAGGGCCGATCGTCGAACGGTCCGAAGGTGCCGTTGGTGAATGTCTGATTGCTCCTGCCGACAGAGAAGGAGGTCGAGACAGGCGAGGCGGAGAGGTAATTCGCATCGCCCGCCTGTGTGGCCTGCAGGGTGACGAGGCCAGCGTTGGTCACGTTGACGGTACTGCTGTTGGAATCATACAAGGCCGGTCCGCTCACCACGGAAACGACCACCGGGACATTCGGGTTCTGTGAGGTGGGAGGGGTCACCGGAACCGCCGCCGTGTTTGTTCCCGTGATGTTCGCAATCGGGGTGAAGGCGGAGAGGAATGACTGGGCCTTGTTCACAACCACGGAGACCGGGGTGTTGCTTGCCGGGCCGTAGTTATCGGATGGCTCCGCGAACGCCTGCAATGTCACCACGCCGGCTCCGGAAGGATACACAATTCCATTGCTGTAGGTGCCGTTGACGACATTGATGGTCACCGGTGTTCCCGCGCTGGAGGTCGGGGGGACAATCGTGAAACCGTTGGTTGAGAACGTCTGGGTTCCGATGGAGGAGAAGGCTGATACCGTCTGGATTCCCGGGAGGACTGTGAAGGTGGTTGCTGCCGGTGTGGCGGCCAGATAATTGTCATCGCCGGGTTGACTGGCGGACACTGTCACGGTTCCGGTCTTTGTCAGCGTGATGATGTTTCCTGAAATGGTGGCGTTGGAGACGGCGAGGGTAACGGGGAGCCCCGAGCTGGAGGTCGGGGGGACTACTGAGAATTGTGGGTCACCGAAGTATTTTTGTGGGATCGGCTGAAACGCCCCGATCGTCTGTGCGGACTTACCGATCACCAAGGGGAATGCAACCTGTGTGGCTGGGAAATAATTTGTGGGGTTGTAGGTGGCTGTTCCCGCCTGATTTGCGTACAGAACGGCCGTTCCAGCTTTCAACGGCCTGATGGTGTTCCCCTGGAGCATGGCGTCACCGGAAACGGAAAGCGTCACGGGAAGTCCGGCGCTGGAGGTCGGGGGATTGGATATCGTGGTGTTGGCTCCAAATGTCAGATTCGGAGTCACGAAGTTATTGGTGAGGATCTCCTGCGCGAGCATGGTGAACGTGTTGGTCACATTATCCGCCGGGGAAAAGTCCGGGTTGCCTGCCTGGCTGGCTGTTACGGAGACGGTGCCGGGTTTGGTGAATGTGAGCGTTGATCCGGAGAGGGTTGCGCTCTGGGTGTCCCCGGATCGCACATAGGTGACGGATAGGCCCGAGGAGGCCGTCGCGTTCAGGTTGAAGACTCCCGGTGATGCCGGGAAGTAGTTGAAGGTGATCGACTGGTCCCCGCGTGTGTAGGCCGTGAATCCATGGCTCAGGCCGTAGACATCAGTGTATGAACCGAAGATGGTGTTGCCGGAAACGCCGTTGACCACCGTGGAATAGGGTTGTGATGAAGGGACGTCAATGATCGCGTAAGCGGTGCCGTCATAGGCATAGCACGGTTCGTTCCCTTCGGCATCAGTGCATTGAACGATCACCAGATTTCCGGAAACGCCCTTGATCAAGTTGATGCCGAGAGTTTCGTCCGGGCCCATGATCACCGTGTTGTAATTCTTACCACCGTCGGCCGTCACAAAACCATAGGTCAAGCCGGTTCCGGGGTTTTCAGGATCATTGATATTCGAGTCGATGTATGTTCCGGCAACACTCCCGCCGGAGACGATGTCGATGGTGCTGATCCCCACGCCGTCGGTGCCCAGAGGACCCATAATCTTGGATGATCCGGAGAATCCATATGTGACGGATGTCACTGGATCTGTGTATGTTCCAACGATCGAAGAGCCGTTGATTCCGTTGATCGTCAACAACGTGGATGCACCCTCCACAAGGCCGCCGGGACCAGTGACTTTGGCGCTACCTTGGAAGCCGTAAAGATTTCCTTCAATATCAGTGTAAGTCCCGACAACAGTCGTGCCGCTGACCCCATTGACCGTGGAGATTCCAGCGTTTGGATCACATCCTGGAGGAAGCGAGACCGGAGTAGAGCTCACGCCGTTTGTCGTGACAAAGGCCCTGATGACACCATTGGCATCGGAATAGGTGCCGGCGATGCTGCCGCCGGACACGGCATCAATGGTGAGGATTCCGCTACCATTGGTGCCCTCCGGGCCGTAGATGGTCGTGTAGTTACTCCCGTTGAAGAGGTAGCCGTAGAGGTATTGTGAATTTGTATCGGTATACGTTCCGACAGCATTGGTTCCAGCCAAGCCGATTGCTTGAACCGATTCAGGGGCGGAATCCGGGGGAGTGATCGTCGTGGAATTGGTTCCCAGTGCATAGAACCATTGCTGGGTGGCCGTAGAACTGTTGGTGAAAGAGCCGACGGTATAGGATCCTGAGATCGCCGTAATGACTGTAGAGTCAGGGGGGCCATCCACGGTGATGTAGACGGGGGTAATGGAGTTGTTGGTCAGATTCGGATAGAGCAGAAAATTGTGCGGAATCCCGTCGGTGTCGCTGTAGTTTCCGGTGAGAGTCTGGCCTAGAATATTCGTGATGCTGAGTGATGTCGCATTCGTCGGGCCTGAGAGAGTCAGGTAGTCGAACCCACTGATGTTCTGCAAGCCGAGGAAGCCTGCTAGATTCCCGTTGGTGTTGAAATTGCCGACGATGGCGGAACTGTAGGCGCCGACCAGCGATTCAATTCCAAGATCACCCGGGCCGTAGGCGACGCTATAGTTCGTCCCGTTTGCCGTGACGAATGCCGCGAGTCGTTCATTCCCAGCAACGTAGTAGGCGCCAAGGGCGTCATTGCCGATTGGGGAGATAAGCGTGGCAGTGCCTGGAGTTGCGTTGGTTGGACCATTGACCGGGATGGAGGCTCCGCCGGCAAGCGGCGTGATGAACCCGGCGTTGTTGGAAAGTAATCCAAGCACCAAACCATTGTCTGCCGAGATGCCAAGAAGTGCCTCAACTTTACCCTCCGAACCGGCAGGTCCGTTGATCGTTGTTGGGGGGGTCCCGTTGCTTGTCAGAAATCCATAGGTCCCACCTCCATTGGCATAGGTTCCGAACAACTGGTTATCAACGCCCACTCCCTGGATGGTCGCGGAGGAAGCCCCTTGGATGGAAACCTTGGTAGGGAATCCCGTAGTTGTGGACGTGGTGAAAAAGGGTGCCTCATTGTCACCGTAGGAACCATAGATGATGGTGCCGGTGATTCCGGAAAGGCGAGTATTCTGACTATCAACAGAGATCGTGGTGAATGTGATGCCATCTGATGTGAGGAAACCGAAGGTCGACGGCGATGCGCCGTTGGTGAAGTTGTTGTTCCCCACGATTCCGCCGGACGAGGCGCCCGTGGCAAAGGTGCCGGGGAAGGCGGCATTGGTATTGTCAATGACGGTGTAGTTGGATCCGTCGAAGAGGTAGCTGAACGGTCCGTTATTCCCCTTCACGAAGGTTCCCAGAGCATTCGTGCCGGAGACCCCGATGATGGAGGAGTTGTCGGCGCCGACCGAGGACTGGGGTGCATCGAATTGTTGATAATAGTATTGGGCGGAAAGTTGTCCCAATGGCATCAGCAAGAGGGAGGCTGCCAGTGCATGAAAAGTTCGGGTGGATCGTGAGGAATGCTTCATAGGGAAAGGGGGTTGATAATTGATTGAACCGGAGGGGGAATAAATGACTGTTATTCCAATGCTTGTTTTCAAATTCGATTTGTCAATTAGGAATCATCATTATTTATCCCTAAAATTGCATTAGGTACCCGAAGGTCCGGGAAAGGGGAGTTACGGGTTTATGAATTCCTCACAGGTCGATGGGTACTCCGGGAGGTGGAGTGAGGATACGGGTATGCGGAAGGGCCTCGCTGAGCTTCTTCCCGAACCATTCCACGGCAGGATCATCCCCGTGGACAAGGAGGATGGTCTTGGGTCGCACCTTGATGGCGTAGGATAGGAGATCCTCGCGACGGGCATGGGCGCTGAAGATGAATTCCTGCCTGTCGCAATTGAAGGGAATGGAGTCCCCTTTCACGGTTAGCTGTACATTGTCCCCATGCCGGGCCTTGCGGATGATTCCGGCAGGTGAATTCGGATCGGAGTAGCCGACGAAGAAGAGGTGCTGCGAGGGGTCGGGTAGCACCTTGCTGGCAAAGATGTTGGAGAGGGTGTTCTCGGTCATCATGCCACTGGAGAGTGCGTAGATGGCTCTCTTGCGGGGGTTAAGGGATTGGATCTCCGCTCCGCCGGCAACATATGGGGCGACATCATGCATGAGCCGGAGCTTGGGAAGGTTCCTCGGAACCTGTTCCGCGAGGGTGTCGTAGACCGCCGTGATCTTGCTGCTGAGTCCCCCGACGTAGAGCGGGGTGGGTGGGATGATCCCCTCCCGCTCCATCCTCCAGATCATGGCCATGACTTCCTGGGTTTTGCCGAGTGCGAAAACGGGGATGGTGATGCTGCCTCCTCCCTCGATGGCCTCGGCGACGGCCTCGGCAAAACGCTTTTCCTCAGCGGCGCGGGTGAATTCTTCGGGAAGTTGTGCATTCCCCCTCGTCGTCTCCATCAGGAGGACATCGACCGGTTCCTCCGGGAAACGCGCTCCTGTCTGGATCGTCTGGTCCTCGAAGTTCACGTCCCCCGTGTAGAAGAAGCTCTTGCCTCCCGCCCGGATCATGACGCCCGCCGAGCCGATGATGTGACCGGCGTCGTAAAAAGTAACGGTGGGGGAGGGGTCGTCTTCGGCAGTCCGTTCCCCCTCGAGTGTGAGGGGGCGCATTAGGGGGCAGGTTCGCCACATGCGCGTTGACTGTTCCACCGCCCGATGGGTGAAAAGTGGGTAGTCGGGAAGATTCAGAGCCTCCTTCTGGCGCATCATCACGTTGACCGAGTTGTGCAGCATCACGTCGGCGATCCTCGCTGTGCCAAGGGTCATGAGGACCGGCATGCCGGGTTGACGGGTTTGAAGAAGCGGCAGGCAGCCGACGTGATCCTGATGTGCGTGAGTGAGGATGGTCGTGCGGATGCTTCCGCTCCCAACCTCCTCCAGCAGCGGCGTGGCATCCATGCCCGCATGCTCGGGATGCATCCCGGAGTCCAGGATCACGGAACCCTCCGTCAGGTCGAGTCTGTAGCAGTTGGAACCGATGCCCGCTCCCCGGGTCAGATTGGTGAAGAGCATAGTGATCCAGCCTAGAGGGGGGCTTCAACCGCCGCGAGGGCAAACTCGGGGAGGGGTGGGGAAGGGCGCGTCTTCAGGAACGGATGACTGTTAAGAAAGCAGAACGCACACTCGGCGCGGAGGGGGGAATTGCACCATTCCCATCCATGCCGGGAAGGCAAAAGCCGTGATCACCCGTGAGAGTACCGGTTGACCTTGTAGGTACCTGGGCTTGGGGCTTTGGATTTCGATTTGGATGAAGGGGGGGTGGGTGAGTGGTGAGAGCCCTTCTGCTTTCCCTTGCCCCTGACGAAGGGTCGTCGCGTTGTCCATGGGTGGGATGGAGTCGGGAGGATGAAGTTGGCGGAAGGGGTCGGGACGTTGCGTCCTCCCCCGTCGAGGTGGCGGCGCGTCATGATGAATTCCGTTGGAATCCAGTAACTTGTCAGGTCGCGGGGTCCCCCGCTGTGATTCACCCCGATGGTGAGATCCTTGTGGATCTCGAAGTGGAGGTGCGCGGGGTACATGCCATGGTTGTTCCCGATGGTGCCGATCTGTTGGCCCCGCCTGATCTGCTGTCCTTCGCGTACACCTATCCTGTCGAGATGGGCATAAAGCGAGTCGACAAAGCGAAGTTGCCTCCGCTCGATCCAGGCATGGCGGATGACGACCACGTTGCCCCACGCGGCATGGATGTCACGGGCCAGCACGACAACTCCGTTGCCGATCGAGTGGACAGGCCTGCCGAGGCTTCTGGCACTGCTGCCGTCGGTTACCAACCAGTCCTCCCCGAGGTGTGATCCCGCGCGGAAGCCGCGGGATTTGTAGTAACCTTGGCCATGGGGAGGGGCCACGGGAAAGTCGAATCCCTCCGCTGTGCGCGACACGAGTTGGGCGCTTGCGCTCCCTCCCATGGCCGCGAGCAGGAGCATCGCGATTGCGCAGGGAAGCAGGGGATGGTGGTTTTTAGCCGTCACGGATCCCTGAATTTAGAAAACCGGCCCCCGCACTGCAACAATTGCATCATGATTTTCCCTAATCGCGTGGTAATACCAACTACCAATAGGAATCATCCATTTCGGCTCGTTCTTTTGGCCTGTGGCGTTGTTGTCATCCCTCCGGTTATCATTAGATAGCCGTCGGTCTTCCGCCTAGCCACTCGCCAAAACTCCATCGCCGCTTGAGTCCGATTCCCATTGGGACTTGGTATAATCTGGTTGCACGGAATCCGGCCGCGTGTTCAAGTTGCGGGCGGTTTTTTTTGAAAAGCATCATGTCGACAACTCCAGCACTCCTTGCCCTCGAAGACGGGCGTGTCTTTCACGGTTTTTCCATCGGCGCCCCCGGGCATGCCGTCGGCGAAATCTGCTTCAACACCTCCATGAGCGGCTATCAGGAAGTGCTGACGGATTCCTCCTACCGGGGTCAGATCGTGACGATGACCTATCCGTTGATCGGTAACTACGGAACGACTCCCGAGGACGGGGAGAGCGACATGGCCCAGGTCAGCGGATTCGTGATCGAGGAACTTTCGCGCCTGGAGAGCAGTTGGCGCTCATCGGAGAATCTTCCCTCTTATCTGCGCCGCAACGGCATTCCCGCCATCGGGGGTGTCGACACCCGCTCTCTGACACGTCATCTCCGGACGCAGGGTGCGATGAGGGCATGCCTTAGTACGGATGGCAGTTCCGAGGCCACCGTCATCGCAAGGGCCAAGGCTTCCCCGCGACTCGAGGAACTCGACCTCGTCGGCGAGGTCTCCGCAAAGGCTCCCTATGAATGGGATCCCGAGCGGAGGGAGAGTTTCGCCTCAGGAGCGAGTCACCCAAAGGGTGATGAAAAGGAGCCGCTGGTGGTCCTGTACGACTTCGGGGTGAAACGGAACATCCTCCGCCTTCTGCGCTCGCACGGGGTCCGCGTCATGGTGGTTCCCTCCGCGACGACCCCTGAAGAAGCGCTGGCCTTCCAGCCTGACGGGATCTTTCTTTCCAACGGACCGGGCGATCCGGCTGTCCTCACCACGGCCCATGAGACGGCCCGCCGGTTGGCCGAGACGAAGCCCGTTTTCGGGATCTGCCTGGGACATCAGATCCTCTCGCTGGCTTTCGGTGCCAAGACATTCAAGCTGAAGTTCGGCCATCGCGGGGCAAACCAACCCGTGCAGGATCTGCGCACCGGACGTGTCCTCATCACCTCGCAGAACCACGGGTATGCGGTGAGCGAGGAGAACTTGCCGGCCGATCTCGAAGTCACCCACCGCCATCTCAATGACGGCACGGTCGCGGGTATCCGTCACCGCTCCAAGCGCGTGAGCGCTGTTCAGTTCCATCCCGAAGCCTCGCCGGGACCACACGACTCGGCCCCGTTTTTCCAGGAATTCGTGGAGGCGATAAGGGCCTGAATTTGGGGGCCTGAATTTGGGGGCGGAGTTGCTCTGAAGCGATGTTCCCGGGATCCTGAGACTGAATTCGTTCGGGATGACTTCCCGGAACGCCCGGAACGATGCCGGGGTTCAGCGCGCGTGGTTCATGCCGCTTCCCCGCTACTCACCCAACTCGACATTCCAGTAAGCGAGGTCGATGAAGTGGCTCCAACTGTCGTCGACGCTTCCCGTGAAGGTGATGTTGACAAATGGGCGCCACTTGGGACGCTTTGGTTTTCTGAGAAGTTGCATCCTTGCCTCGTGGGGAAGCCTGTTTCCCTTGCGCGTGTTGCACGGGATGCAGGAGCAGACGACATTCTCCCAAGTGGTCTGGCCACCCCTGTCACGGGGTAGCACGTGGTCGATGTTGAGGTTGCTGCGCTCGAAGAGCGTTCCGCAATACTGGCAGGTGTTTTTGTCCCTCTCGAACACATTGTGACGTGTGAACTTCACCTCTTTTTTCGGAAGACGATCAAAGATGCAGAGGACGATGATTCTCGGAATGCGGATCCTGAGCGAGATGCCTTGGAGCATCTTCGGTTCCGGATTTGAGATGGAAAAATCGCGCCAACTCAGAAAATCATGGGTCAGAAAATTCCTCTCACCGTCGCTGGCGACCACCTGCGCCTGGCCTTGGTACAGGAGCGTGAGGGCCCTTCGGGCCGAGCAGGTGTTGATAGCCTGCCACAACCTGTTGAGTACAAGCACCGGCTGATCGAGTCGATGATCCATGATCTTGCGGTCGTAAGATTTATGCCTAGCACCCTGACCGGGAGTTGTCAATTAGGCCCATGCTGATGATTGAGCCGTCCCGGGTAAATGCCCCCTTTTAAGGAAAGGCGATTTGATGAAGAGGAGGTTTGATCTTTGGGACAGGACCCTATAGTCAACACTTCCCTCTTTTGTCCCATGTTGCGACCGCTGACCTTTATTTTCCTGCTGGCCGCTGGTGTCACGACGCTTGCCGCCGCCGATCCCTCGGAGCAATTCCTTTCCGCCTACCAGGGGTATCAGCAGGGGGAAAAGCTGGAACGCTCGGGGAACACAGCGGAGGCGGTGAAGAAATACCGCTTTGCGGAAAGCCTTCTGGTTTCCATCGGGAAGAACGATCCCACGTGGCAAAAGCCGGTCGTCGAATACCGCCTCAAGAAGATCCGCGAGAGCCTTGACCGTCTGCAGGCCAGCGGCACGGACTCCGTTTCCGTGGCATCATCCGAGCAGGCTCCCGATGTCATGACTCCGGAGGAACATTCCCCCGTTCCGAGCATCACGATCACCCCCCCTTCGGCGCCTCAGAGGACGGCCACGCAGGCTCCTGCAGATTCATCCGGAGACGTGAGGCGCCTGAAGAGGCAACTCGAGGAGCTCAAGGGGGAACTGAAGGAAGCCAAGGAGGCGCTCATTTCACAGAAGACCCGCTCCAAGGATCTGGAGGATGCGCAGAGGACGGAAAAATTTTCCGACCTGACCAACAAACTTGATGTGGCCAATCGCACGATTTCCGACCTGAAACGGGATCTTAAGGCCCGCGCCTCCTGGGAAAAGGACCTGAAGGATCTGCAGAAAAAGCTCGATGAAGCGGTGGCTGACAAACTGGCCGTGGAGGAGCAGTATCAGGTGGGTGCTAAAAAAGCCGCCGAGGAAAATGCCGCGCTGGTCGTGCAACTCCGCGAGGCCCGTGAAAAAGTGGCGGGTGGTGAGGAAGCCAGGCAGAAGTACGAACAACTGAAAAAGGAAGTCGAGAGCGGCCGGGAGTCGATGGAACAACAGCGTCTCAAGCTGGAGCATGCCGAGCAGGTTGCCAAGGAATCGGGTTCACGCAGCGGGGACCTTGAAAAGAAACTCATTCAGGCTACGGAAAAACTGGCCGCTGTCCAAAAACAAGCCGACGAAACAGCTCCGCTGCGCGAGCGTCTCAAGGAACTACAGTCCGGCTTCTCCCGAAGCGAGACGCTTGCCAAGAACTCCGTCGCCGACCTTCAGGTTGCCGAGGAAGAGAGGGCGGTGCTGGTGGAGAAAATCGCCCGTCTTTCCGAAGCGGCTCGAGAGGCTTCCAAAGTGAAGGGTCTGGAGGAGGAGGGTGAGGAATTCCGAAAGACCATCGCCCGTCTCCAGGAGCGTGCCGGATCGGCTGAAAAGGAACTCGCAAGGTCAAGGAGCGAGGCGCAGTCCTCCGCCAAGGCTGAACAGGATGCCAAAGAGCGTCTTGCCAAGATCGAGCGGAACGGTGAGGCCGACCGTGCCGCGCTCGAGGAGGAGAGGACGCGCCTTCTTTCCAAGCTGGATCAGTCGGCGAAGGCGCTCGAAGCCGCCGCGAAGGAGGCCGGTGCCGTCGCTCCGCTGAACAGGGAGATCGCTGAACTCAAGGCACGGATGGCCGAAAACACGAAGTCCCTGGAAGTTTCCAAAAACAAGATTGCCGAGGCGGAGAAGATCGCCGCAACAGCTAGAGCCGAGGGTGAGCGCAAGGCGGTCGCTTCCAAGAATCTCCAGGAACTTCTCCAGCAGCAAAACGGCTCTCTCCAGGAGCAGTTGAAAACCACGCTTGGGCGGATTTCCCTCATGGTGGATCAGGGACAGGATGCCTCGGGCCTGCGTGAACAGTTGACGAATCTTCAGCATCAGATCGACCTCAATGCCAGGAACCACGAGGAATCCCAGCGCCGCATCGCCGAGCTTTCCAGGGCCCAACCCGAGCAGGAGAAGGCGCTCAAGGAGAAGGAAAAGGCCCTCTCCGAGGCTCGTCTGGAAACTGAAAAGCTCCAATCGGAACTTGCCGAGGCCAATCAGAAAATCGTTTCCATCCAGAAGCAGGGATCCGTGGGTGATGATCGACTCCGGGAACTTCAGGATCAATTGGCCTCGAGGGACGCCGAAATTGTCGAACTCAGGAAGGGGAGGGATGCCTCCGACCAAAAAAACATCGAGGAGACCACCCTGCTCAGGGGAATCGTTCTTCGTGAAATCAAGGAGGAGGCTCGAAGGGCGCAGGCACGGCGCCTGATGGAAGAGGAACTCAAGAGGCTCAACGTCGAGTCGCAGACCCTTGCCGACCAGATCACAGTCCTTTCCGTCCCGACCGTCAAACTGACGCCTGAAGAGCGTGCCCTGTTCAAGGATCAGCAACTCGTTATCTCGGATGATGGCGGGGGGAAGATGGAGGTTTCCATAGCGGCCCCGATCCAGAAATCCATCCCGCAGGACGAATCCAAGAACGCCGCCAAGGAACTACAAAAAAAGGGCGACAAGGCAGCGGGTGTTGTTACGAATCCAGCGGCGGATCAGGCTGGTGAAAAAGCTGCAGCCACTTCATCGGGGCAGCTTGAGCAAGGCGCCGATAAGGGTGACTCGTCCGCGCCGGCCGATGCGGCGGCCCCCTGGCAGGGACAGTTCAAGGAACTGCTGGCCAGGGCCAAGGATGAGTTCGAGCGCCAGGATTACCTGCAGGCGGAAAGCACTTTTCGGGAAGCCCTCAAACTTAATCCCGATGACTACTTCGCCCTCTCCAACCTCGGCGTGGTGGAGTTTCAGCTCGGCAAGTTGAAGGAGGCCGAGGAGGTGCTCAGGAAAGCTTCCGAAAAGACCTCCGATAGTTCTTTTGCCCTCACCACGCTGGGAATCGTCCATTATCGTCAGGAGCGTCTTTCGGATGCTGAAAAAGTGCTCAGAAAGTCAGTGACTGTAAATCAGGAGGATTTCACCGCCCACAACTACCTCGGTATCGTTCTTGCCGCTTCCGGCAAGGGAAAGGCCGGTGAAAGCGAGATCATGAAGGCAATCGAGATCAATCCCCGCTATGCCGACGCCCACTTCAATCTTGCGGTCATCTACGCCACCGGCAAGCCACCCGCCAAAATGATGGCGAGAAAGCATTATGCCAAGGCCGTGGAACTTGGAGCACCGCCCGATCCCTCGCTCGAGAATCTGATGAAGTAGGGGATGCTTCCCGCCCATGCCTGCCCCCCCATCCCGATGTGAGGGGGCGGCACCGCTACTCGGGAGGCAAGTGGCGTCAATGTTACAAGGTGGATCCGGAAACCCCTGAACCTGAATTCGAGAAGTCGCCATCAAGAAGTTTGCTGATCATGGCTCGGTTCTGAGAGTGGAATAGTGCTTGCTGTCAGCACGTTGTAACGTTTCAACAGTTGACGCCACTTGCCTCCCGGCAAGCGGTGGCGCCCTTACGGGTCACGACTGCGCGTGATCTACCGCGCATGTTCCAGCATGCTTGGTTCAACGATTTTAACCATCCGACGACTCAGCATCCGGGTGAACCATCCAGACCTGTCTCCGCCTCCCTATCGCATAATCTGGGTTCAAGAATCAGCAACTGCCTTTCAGAGGCCTCTATGTGATTTATTCAGCGCTTCCTTAAGCGCGGTCCGCGAGCGGAACCACCGTCTTGCCGACTGCGGGGCCGACGTACTCGCTGAGCGGGCGGTAGAGCCTGTTGTCGACGAGCTGTTCCAGGATATGAGCGGTCCAGCCGGAGGTCCGGGCGATCGCAAAGATCGGTGTGAACATGTCGGTCGGCAGGCCGAGCGAGTAGTAGACGGTCGCTGAGTAGAAATCGACATTGGCATTCAGCCCCTTGCGCTCCTTCATGAGTTCGGCGATGCGCTCCGACATGCGGATCCACTTGCCCTCTCCAAGCTGCTCGCAGAGCTGAACGGCCATGGAACGGAGGTGGGGGGCGCGGGGATCGAGGGTCTTGTAGACGCGGTGACCGATGCCCATGACCTTCTTCTTGGTGGCGAGCGCAGTCTCAACCCAACCGTCGACCTTGGTCTCTTCGCCGATCTCCTGAAGCATGTGGATGACTCCCTCGTTGGCGCCGCCGTGAAGGGGCCCCTTGAGCGTGCCGATGGCCGAGGTCACGGCCGAGTAGATGTCGCTGAGCGTGGCGATCGTGACGCGCGCGGAGAAGGTGGAGGCATTCATGCCGTGATCGGCATGGAGGACGTAGGCGACATCGAGGGTCTTTGCGGCCTCGGCGGTCGGCACTTCTCCGTTGAGGAGGTAGAGGAAGTGGGCGGCCTCACCGAGATCGGTGCGGACGGGTGGGAGATCCTTGCCGAGGCGGGCGCGGTGATAGTACGCGGCGATGACGCCGACTTTGGCGGTCAGGGAGACTGCGCGGTGGCGGTTCTTCACGGGATCGATCTCGCCGGTCGGCACCTTGTCGTAGAGGCCGAGCATGGAGACACCCGTGCGGATGACATCCATGGGATTGGCATCCTTGGGGGCCGACTTGAGGAAGTCGATGACTCCCTGCGGAAGTTCGCGCTGGGAACCAAGCTCCCGATGCAGGGACTCAAGCTGGGCCTTGTTGGGAAGTTCCCCGTGCCAGAGTAGATAGACGACCTCCTCGTAGCTGACCTTGCCGGCGAGTTCGTTGATATTGTATCCGGCGTAGATGAGGATGCCCTCCTCGCCGCGCACATCGCTGAGCGTGGTGGAGTTGGCGACGATACCTTCGAGTCCTTTGGCGATGACAGGCATGGGAGTGAGAGGTTGTTGGGTTTGAAGTGAAAAGGTTCGCTCAGGCCCGCTTCATCCGGCGGATGAGGGCGTCGGCCATGTCGGAAGGGGTCTCGGCGATCTCGATCCCCGCTTCGCGGAGGGCGGCGATCTTGCTGGCGGCCGTGCCGTGTCCGCCGCTGACGATTGCTCCGGCGTGACCCATGCGGCGCCCCTCCGGCGCGGTGGCTCCCGCGATGAAGCCGGCGATCGGCTTCATGCAATGCTTGGCGGCCCATGCCGCGGCCTCTTCCTCGGCGGTGCCGCCGATCTCGCCGATCATGATGATCGCCTCGGTCTCGGGGTCCTCGTTGAACATCTTGAGGATGTCGAGGTGGGAAGTGCCGTTGATCGGGTCGCCGCCGATACCGACGCAGGTACTCTGGCCGTAACCGCGGGTGGTGAGCTGCCAGACGGCCTCGTAGGTGAGGGTGCCGGAGCGGGAGACGACGCCTACATTCCCCTTCTTGTGGATGTAGCCGGGAGCGATGCCGATGCGGCATCCGCCGTGGGACTTGTCACCGGTGCCGGGAGTGACGAGGCCGGGGCAGTTGGGGCCAATGAGCCGGGTCTTCGATCCCTTCATGGCCTCCTTGACCCTCATCATGTCGATGACGGGAATGCCCTCTGTGATGGCGACTACAAGGTCGAGTCCGGCGGCGACACCCTCAAGGATCGCGTCGGCGGCGAACGGGGGCGGGACGAAGACCGCGGAGACCGTTGCTCCGGTCTCCTTCACGGCCTGATCGACGGTGTCGAAGATGGGCACCTGATTCTCGAAGAGCTGGCCTCCCTTGCCCGGGGTGACGCCGGCGACCACCTTGGTGCCGTAGTCGAGGCTGAGCTTGGCGTGGCGTGCTCCGAAGCTGCCGGTGATGCCCTGGATGAGTACCTTGGTGTCGGGAGTGACGAGGATCGACATGGGAGAGAAAAGTGAAAGGTGAAGGTGACGGTGGAAAGGTTGCTTAGGCTGCGGCTTGGACGGCGGCGACGATCTTCTTGGCGGCGTCGAGGATGTTCTCCCCGCTCTCGAGCTTGAGGCCGCTCTGGGCGAGGGTCTTCTTGCCGGCCTCGACGTTGTTGCCCTCCAGGCGGACAACAAGCGGGATGGAGAGGCCTGTCTCCTTCGCGGCCTCGACGATGCCGTTGGCGATGACGTCGCAGTCCATGATGCCGCCGAATATGTTGACCAGGATCCCCTTCACGCGCGAGTCGGCAAGGATGATGCGGAAGGCTGATGCGACCTGCTCGCGGGTGGCTCCGCCGCCGACATCGAGGAAGTTGGCGGGGCTGCCGCCGGCATGCTGGATGATGTCCATGGTGGCCATGGCGAGACCCGCTCCGTTGACCAGGCAGGCGATGTTCCCGTCGAGACCGATGTAGTTGAGGCTGTGCTTGGAGGCCTCGACCTCGCGCGGATCCTCCTCGGTGACGTCGCGCATGGCGACGATGGAGGGCTGGCGGTAGAGGGCGTTGTCGTCGAAGTTGAACTTCGCGTCGAGGGCCATGAGGCGGCCGTCGGTCGTCACGACGAGGGGGTTCACCTCCACCATGGAGCAGTCGCGCTCGATGAAGAGGCGGTAGAGGTTGGTGAAGAGCTTGGAGGCCTGGTTCATGAGCGGACCGGTGAGACCGAGCGAAGCGGCGATCAGGCGGGTCTGGTAAGGCATGATGCCGAGAAAGGGATTGATGGAAAGGCGGAGGATCTTCTCCGGGGTCTTCTCGGCGACGCTCTCGATGTCGACGCCACCCTCGGTGCTGGCGATGACGACGGGGAGGGAGGTGGCGCGGTCGATGAGGATCGCGAAATAGAGCTCGCGGGCAATGTCAACGGCCTCGCCGACGAAGACCTTGCCGACTTCCTTGCCCTCGGCACCGGTCTGATGGGTGACGAGCACCTGACCGAGCATCTTGGAAGCGAGGTCCTTGGCTTCCGCGGGGCTGTCGCAGAGATGCACGCCCCCCTTGAATCCGTTCTTGAAGGTTCCCTTGCCGCGACCGCCGGCATGGATCTGGGCCTTCACAACCAGCCTCCCTCCGCTCAGGCCGGTGGCCACGGACTCGGCCTCCGCAGGGGTGTGGGCGACTCGTCCGGGTTGGGTGGCGACGCCGAATTCGGCAAAGAGTTCTCGGGCCTGAAATTCGTGGATATTCATGGGAAAAAATGGATAAGCCCGACTAATACACAGCCCCCTTTGAAAGGGAAAGAACTCCCTTAGGAAAGAGTGAAAAAGTTGAAAGGTTGAAGGGTTGAAAGGGGAAAAAGTCGATTCAAAGCGTCGAAGTCTCCGAGGGAATCGCCCCATAACCTATTCCCTATAGGCCTATTACCGATCCCCCTACTCCCCAACTACGGCAACGGCCCCGCCGCGTAGCGATTGGCGGCCGGGGACTGCATGACATCGACCCAGATCGGGAGGGCCAGTTCGGCCCCATAGCCGCCGCGCATGATGGTCTTTGGGTGGTCGAAGCCGACCCAGACTCCGCAGGTGAGCCCCTCCGTGTATCCCAGGAACCAGGCATCGACGAAGCGGTCGGTGGTTCCGGTCTTTCCAGCTGCGGGCTTGCGCAGGCCGAGTGAGGCCGCCCGGGAGGCGGTGCCTCGCGTGAAGACCTCGGTCAGAATCGACGTGGTCGCCCGGGCCGCATTCCGGTCGAGGACGGGAACGCGGTCGCGGGTGGCCCGGAAGAGGACCTTCCCCTCGGCATCGGTGACTTGCTCGATCAGGTGCGGGTGGAGGCGTGATCCGCCGGTGGCGAGCGCTGAGTAGGCGATTGTGACATTCCTGAGAGTCGACTCGAAGCTGCCGAGGCAGATGGAGGGGTAGCGGGGGACATCCTCGGCAAGGCCGAGTTTTTCCATGATGGAGGCCACCGTTCCGAGACCGGTGGCGAGCCCGACGCGCACGCTCATGGTGTTGCGGGAGTGGATGAGGCCCTCCTTGGCCGGCAGGTCGCTCCCGAAGGTGCCGTCGCTGTTCTGGGGATCGTAGGCCGGGGAGCGGGGCGGTAGTTCCGTGATCGAGAGCCGGGCGTCGCTGACCGGTGTCTCCGGGGTGATGACCCCCTTGCGAAAGGCCTCTTCGTAGACGAATGGCTTGGCCGAGGAACCGATCTGGCGCGTTGCCACCAGGGCGCGGTTGTATTTGCTCTCGGCGAAGTTGCGCCCGCCGACGATGGCCGTGATGCCGCCGGAGGCGTTGTCGATGGCAAGGAGGGCGGCCTGAAGTGGTTCGGGGGGCTCGACGGTTTGGACGGGCTGGGGGATGATTCCCTTGCCCTTGCCTTTTGACGGCTTGGGAGGTTTCGGTGGCGCGTGTTGCTGGCGGAAATCGGGCCGCGCCTCCACTTCCGTAAGCCGTCGTGCCAGCGATTGCTCGGCGGCCTGCTGCATCCCCGCGTCGATCGAGGTGTCGATCCGGAGACCTCCCTCGTCGATCTTGGAGGGGGAGACGACCTGCTCTAGTTCGTGGAGGATCGCGTCGACGGCCCAGCTGTTGAGGGGGTTCACAAGCTGGCGTTGGCGCGGTGCGATCTTCTCCCGGAGCGCCTTCTCATGCTCCGCATGGGTGATGAGTTCGAGTTCCTCCATCCTTCCGAGCACGACATTGCGCTGCCTGAGGGATGCCTCGAGGTTGTTGAAAGGAGAGTAACGGTTGGGGCTGCGGATCAGTCCCGCCAGAAGGGCCGCCTCCGAGAGGCTCATGTCGGCCGCGGGTTTTCCGAAGTAGGCCTGGCTCGCCGTCTCGACCCCGTAGAGACCGGAGCCGAAGTAGATGCGGTTCATGTAGAGCTCGAGGATCTTCTCCTTGGTCATCTCCATCTCGATGCGGAAGGCCATGGCCGCCTCGAGGAACTTGCGGTTGAAGGTCTTGCCGCCGAGCGGGAAGCTGTTGCGGGCCAACTGCTGGGTGATCGTGCTGGCCCCCTCCTTCATCCCGCCAATGAGAAGGTTCCGCACGGCCGCACGTGCGATGCCGAGAGGGTCGATTCCGCGGTGCTCGTAGAATCTCGAGTCTTCGCGGCTGATCAGGGCCTTGACGAAATTCGGCGAGACACCGTCGTAGGGGACCACGACGCGGTTCTCCCCCATGGTCCGGCTGTAGAATGTCCCGGTCCGGTCATAAATCGCCGATCGCTGCGGCATCTGACCGATCGTCGAGAGGTCGAAGGTGAGCGCCCAGAGATAGTAGAGAACACCGACAAGCACCCAGAGAAGGAGTGCCGCGAAGCCGAGCTTGATCAGCGTGATCAGGAAGGAGCCGCGGCGTTCCCGTGGAGAGGGTGCACTGCGGCGTTTGTTCGCGGGGCGGGAGGAAGACACGGGACTTGCATCCTAGGTGGCTCTTTCCATGATGGCTAGCCACCGTTGAGCTCCAACTTTTCAAAATGATCGAGATCCAGATCCTGACACCCATCCCCTCCATCGCCGAGGGAGTCCTCCGGGAGAGTATCCTTGGCCGCGCCCAGGAGGCCGGTTTGGTGAAGTTGGAGGCTGTCGACCTCCGGCGCTGGACCCATGACCGCCATCGCACGGTCGACGACGCACCCTACGGCGGCGGCCCCGGCATGGTCATGAAGATCGAACCGATCGCGGAGGCGCTGGCCGAACTCCGCCGACCGGAGACCAAAGTGATCTTCCTCACCCCGCAGGGAAGGCCGCTCAAGCAACCGATCGTCCGCGAGTATGCCAAGGCGCGGCATCTCATCCTCCTCTGCGGGCATTACGAGGGTGTCGACCAACGCGTGGCCGATCACCTTGTCGACGACGAGATTTCAATCGGCGACTACATCCTGACCAACGGCGTTCTGGGGGCGCTGGTGCTGACCGACGCCATCGTGCGGTTGGTGCCCGGAGTCCTGGGAGATGATCAGTCAGCGGTCACCGAGTCCTTCGAGACCGGATTGCTCGACCACCCTCACTTCACGCGTCCGGTCGAGTTTCAGGGCTGGGGCGTTCCTCCGATCCTGCTATCGGGAAATCACGGGGCAATCGCCACATGGCGGGCTGAACAGGCCCTGGAAGCGACAAAAAAACGCCGACCTGATCTGCTGGATTAATCCCAGAATTGTCATCAGAGCGGCGTTGACAGGTTTGAGCGTTCACCAGGATGGTGAGTCCCTGAAGGGTTAAAAGCGTTACACCGTTAAAAAGTTAAAAGGGGACTGAATTTCGAGGCTAAGTGGAACTCATGCAGGCATCTTTTGTCGGCGGGTTCCCTGTCACTCCCCTTCCGAATCTCGGGTCAGGGCTCTCCCGGATCCACGTTGACGCCACTTGCCTCCCGGCAAGCGGTGGCGCCCTCTGGGTCCCGCATGCGCGGGATCTTACGCGACTCTTCCCAGAGCCTTGTTTGTAACATTTTCATTTTTTAACTCTTTTAACGCGGCCTCCTGTTATTTCAGGAATTCCCAATGCAAATTCCGGATTAATCTTCTCGCGCCGGGTTCAACGGCGTACGAACCCGTTGGAGATCCAGGTGATCGCCTCTGTCCCTCCAAAGAGGATCGCACCGATAAACCCAAGGGAGATCAGGAAGAGGATCAGACCCGCACCCAGGGTCACGCCGTCGCGTTCTGAGAAAGAGGATGCCACAAGCACGACCGTCAGCGCGGGAAGCATGTTGCTGAAGGGAATGGGGAGCGGCAGCAGGAGCATCAGGCCGCTGAGGAAAACAGCCATGCCTGCAAGGAACTGGGTGAGGCGAAACTCAAAGAGGAACGAGAGGCGGGGGTGAAGGAGCTTCTCAATTCCCCCGAGGAGCCGGGCGCTCCCGTGAAGGATCTTTGGAAGGTATTTTCCGGAAAGATGGGTCTTGAGCAGGCGCTGCGGAAGCCATGGATGCTGGCGCAACGCAAATCGCAGACCCAGCAGGGCGATCACCATGCCGAAGGGCGTGGAGAGACCGGGAAGCATGATCGGTTGGCAGAAGGGAAGGGCGAGAATCACCAGGAGCAGCGTGTAGACGCGCCCTTCAAGCCGATCAACCAAGTCACTCATGGTGAGATCGGATTGCTCTGCGGAATCCGAGAGGATCTGCAACTCCACCGAGAGTCGCCGCGGTTCAACCGGATCTCGTTCTTGATCAACAGGAGTCGGTGTCATGCTCGGTGCGTATCAGAGACTAGCACTCATCCCTCCTTAAGGGAAATCAAGGAACAGATGCGGGATTGTGCCCCCCATTACCCAGGGTCTGGTGGATGCCAAGAAGCTCTGTCAGGAAACACCGCTGGAGGAAACCGCAGCAGACGCTGAGGACTTGCGATAAATTCGGATCACCGTTTTTTCAACCTCAACAAAGAAGAAGAACAGCAGGCCACCGCCAAGCAGCCACGGCCACACATAAAGTTGCACCGACTCGGTTTCGAAGATGCGTTGCAGCGACGGCAGGTATGTGAACATCAGCTGCAGCACAATGACCGCGCCAATGCCGATGGGAAGGTACCTGTTTTCGAGGTGCGGCCGTATGGATACCGAACTGTCGATCAGGTATCGGCTGTTGAGCAGATAGAAGCACTGGCCGATGGTGATCGCGTTGACGGCCACCGTGCGTGCCGCCGCGTCGGATGCATTCTGCCCCTTCATCCAGAAGAACGCCCACAGCGTATAGGCAACCAGTGCCAAGCCGACGAAGATCACTCGCCACAGGCCAAAGCCGGTCAGCAGAGGACGGTCCACGGCCCGTGGGGGGAGCTTCATCACATTCAGTTCGTGCGGTTCGAATGCGCAAACCAGACCAAGCGCCACGGAGGTGATCATATTGACCCACAGAATCTGCGGCGTCGTGATCGGCATCGTAATGCCCAAGATGATTGCGACCATGATCACCAGGCCCTGTGCTAGATTGGTCGGCAGCAGGAACAGGATCGCCTTCTCGATGTTATTGTACACCGTGCGCCCTTCCTTAACCGCGGCACTGATCGACGCGAAATTATCGTCGACGAGTACCATTTCAGCCGCCTCCTTGGTGACCTCAGTGCCCTTGATGCCCATGGCTACGCCGATATCGGCTTTCTTCAAGGCGGGAGCGTCGTTGACTCCATCGCCGGTCATGGCGACGATCTGACCGTTTGCCTGAATCGCCTCCACCAACCGCAGCTTGTGCTCGGGGCTGGACCGGGCGAACACGTCGACACTCTTGACGCACTCGCGCAGTTCGGCCTGATCGAGCTTCTCGACCTCGACACCCTCCATCGCAGTCTTGCCATCGCCGATACCGAGCATCTTGGCAATGGCCGCCGCGGTGATCTTGTGGTCACCGGTGATCATTGTCACTCGGATGCCTCCAGTGTGACACTCCCTAACCGCCTCAATCGCTTCCTTGCGTGGCGGATCTAGCAGACCGATCAGGCTGAGTAGTACCAGATTGCGCGGCAAATCAGCCGCCGCAAGGTTGCCGACGTCGAGACCGGCGGGGTTCGCGAGCCAGGCAATGCCCAGTACACGCTCGCCCTGTCCGGCCAACTTGTCCGACGCCTTTCCGAAATAGGCGAGATCGATTGGGACGATCTCGCCGTTCTGCAACTGCTGGTGGCTGCAGTGCTCGAGAATCACCTCAGGAGCCCCCTTGACGAGCAACATCTGCCTGCCATCGGCACCCTCGTTGAGGGTTGCCATGAAACGGTGCTCGGACTCGAACGGTATCGAATCGACGCGCTTGTAGGCGGTTTTCTCGACACTACGCTCGATACCAAGCTTGCTTGCGAAGGGGTAGAGAGCGCCTTCGGTTGGGTCGCCCTCAACCTTCCAGACGCCTTCTTCTTTTCGGATTTCGGCGTCATTGCATAGCATGGAGACGCGGCCGACGAGTTGCAGAACCGAGTCCTCACGGAGGGGTTTGCCGTCCAGGGTGACGTTGCCCTCCGGATCATAGCCGTCGCCAGTGATCTGGTAACTTGCCTCGGCCGTGACGGCTGAGACCACCATCATTTCCATCAGCGTCAGTGTGCCGGTCTTGTCCGAGCAGATGCGCGACACCGAGCCGAGCGTCTCCACCGCCGGCAACCGGCGAATGATGGCGTTGCGTTGGGCCATGCGCTGCACTCCAATGGCCAGCGTGATGGTAATGATGGCAGGAAGGCCCTCTGGAATAATCGAAACGGCAATACCGATGACGGCCTGAAAAACGTCGACGAACTCCATCCCCCGGCCCCAGCGGGCGAAGGCGAATACCAGTGCCCCCACGACCGCGATGGCGCCCGTGATCTTGTAACCGAACTTCTTGATCTGGCGCAGCAGAGGCGTCTCAAGCGTGTTGACGTTGGCCAATAATGCGTTGATGCGTCCCAGTTCGGTGTGGCTGCCGGTGGCCACCACCACTCCCGTCGCGCGGCCGGAAACAACCATTGTCCCTGAGAAAACCATGCTCTCACGGTCGCCGACCGTGGCATTTGCATCCACGGCTTGAGTGGACTTGTCGGCGGGTACCGATTCGCCCGTCAGGGCGGCCTCTTCTGTGCGCAGATTCTTGACCTCGATCAGGCGCAGGTCGGCAGGAACCTTGTCACCCGACTCGAGCAGGATCACATCGCCAGGCACCAGCGAATCGGCCGCGATCATGCGTGTTTCGCCGTCGCGGACGGCACGCGCATCAGTCGACAGCATTTTGCTAATCGACTCCAGTGCTTCGGCCGCCTTGCCCTCCTGAAGGAAGCCGAGGAGTGCGTTGAGAAAGACCACGGCGAGAATGATCGACGCGTCGAGCCAAAGACCAAGTGCGACCTTGAGTACCCCGGCGCCAATGAGCACGTAGACCAGTACATTATTGAATTGCAGGAAAAACCGCATGAAGGAGCTCTGCTTTTTGCCCAAGGGCAAAAGATTCGGCCCGTGTTTTCGGAGACGACTCGAGGCTTCCGCTGAATCAAGTCCCTTATCGACTCGAGTGCCCAGTTGCCTGAGCACGTCGTCGGTTGCCAGCGCATGCCAAGGCACGGTCTCGTGGACCGGCTCCGTTTTGGAAGGTGTCTCCATAGAGTTGAGCCCTGTGTTAAAGAAAAATGCTTGGATCAGTGGTCGTTGTTCAGAACATCAATCACATGATGTCCGGCACCACATTGAGCGACTCCTCGTCTGGCACATAGCTCTTGGGCCGTTTATTGCGCTTTCCAAGCACAGGCTTCCTGAACGGGACCTTCTTGTACGGAATGAGGCTCAGGAAGTGCGAAATACAGTTGATGCGCGCGCGCTTTTTATTGTCTGACGGCACGATCCACCATGGCGATTGCGGCGTGTCAGTCATTCGGATCATCTCGTCGTAGGCGATCGAGTAATCCCACCAGCGACGATAGGACTCAATGTCCATGGGGCTGAGCTTCCACTGCCTCAGGGGGTCGTGGATGCGGCGGCGGAAGCGCTTTTCCTGCTCCGCCTCACTGACCGTCAGGAAGTACTTAATGAGCATGATTCCGGAATCGATCATGTAAGCCTCAAAATGCGGTGTCAGTTCCAGATAGCGCTTGGCATCCACCTCGCTGCAAAAGCCCATCACCCGCTCAACGCCCGGGCGGTTGTACCAACTGCGGTCAAAAATCACGACCTCGCCGGCCGCGGGCATTTGCTCCATGTAACGCTGCATGTAGAGCTGCGTCTTCTGGCGGTCGGTCGGCGCGGGTAGCGCCACGATGCGGAAGATCCGGGGACTGAGACGCTCGGTTATCCGCCTGATCATCCCGCCCTTGCCTGCCGCGTCCCGTCCTTCGAACACCACGACGATCCGCGCTCCACTCTTTACCACCCAGGCTTGTAGGTGTGCCAATTCAACCTGAAGCTCCCTCAACTCGTCTTCGTAGTTCCCCTTACCAGCATTACGGGATGTCGTGCTCATAGGTTGTGACTTCATCATCAGTCCAACCGGTGGTCTTTCAACTCAGGACACCTAGTCAAACGGCCTATTCTTTCCTGCTACTCATCCGCTGACGCGATGGGATTGGTGTCTGGCTACCCAGAAGGACAAGGAATTCTATGTCCTGCCACGTTTGAGAAATGCTGATTCTAGAAATGAAATTCACTAGGGTATTGCAGTTTCATTCCTGCTCATAGTGATTTTCTATCCGCTTGTTACTCCTTGGAGCGTGCTGTTCCCGTAGGGACAATCCAACCCTGAGGCGATTCCGAAGCGAACAGCTGAGTGCCTATTTTTTCAATTTTGCGCTAGAAGGGTTGGAGGTCGATTTCTGATTTTCTGGCTGGGGCGCTTGTTTCAGATTCGGATCAAAACGAACCGCCTGCTGGAAGCCCGGATCAGCCGCAACCTGCTGGAAGAGTTGCTCCCTAGCGATCTGCTGAAGAGCCGTGTTGCCTCCCAATTCCACGGCACGGCGCAGGCTCATGAAGGATGGTTCCCTTTGGCCTAGGACAAGTTGGTATTTTGCGATTGTAAAGGGGACATCCCACTCGCCGGGTTGGGCTTTCTGGAGAGCCTTTGCAACGTCGAGGGCTTGTTGAATGCGCCCCTGGGTGGCGTAGAAGTTGATCATGTCGCGAAGGAAGGGGATGTCGTTCGGTGTCTTCGACATGGATCTGGCAACCGTCTCATCAACATCGTTTTGGCGGCCAAGGATCATGAGGTTCTGGAGCACCGGAGCTAGGAGTTGCCTGTTGTTCGGGTCTGACTGAAGCGCGGTCATCTGGATCGGGAGATCCTGTGTAGCCTTCAACCGTGCCCCGGTTGCGATCACCAGACGCTGAAGAACCTTGCTATTGGGGTCGATCGGCAGGGATTCGGCGGCAAGATCCGAGGCATCCTTGAACCGACCTTGCTGGGTGAGAAGATTCACCAAGTTGGAGGTTGTCTCTGTGTTGCCCGGCCAGAGATGGAGAGCCTGTCGGTAGGCTCGCTCCGCCTCAGGAAACATCCTGCGGAATGAGTAAATATTCCCACCTGTGTTGCGGAGTTTTGCAAAGGAATGCTTGGCCAGATCGTCGTTTTGGAAGCCGGAAACGGATTCAAGTCGCTTGATGTAGTCATCCCACCAAGCCAAGTCCTTTTGCGCGGTGCCGGGTGGTAGTTCCGCTAGTTGATCATGGTTGATTTCGTAACAGAGGCCGTGCGGGATGGCGTAGGGATAAGACCACTGCATCGGGAAGCTTTCCTCGACGAAAAAATGCCGGGGAGTACCGTCTTTCCTGTCGCGGTTGTGTAGGAAAATCCATTCAGCCACCGCCGAGTTCAGGGTCACCGGATCGGTCTGGGGATTCGGCATTGCTGAAGGATTTTCCTGATATCTCCGCATCAGCGCCTCGAAAAGGGCCATGATATCCTCACGGTGGGGAAGCGTGAGAGTCTCCTTGGGATAGGTTCGGTCACGTCCGAGCAGGCGCTCGATCCAGTTGAACTCCGAGGGGCGTTCATCAGTGTAGTGGGAGCGTATGTACCGGTTGTAGAAGGTGTCGGCCAAGGCGTTCTGGGTGACGATGTAGAGATCGCGGCGGTCGAAGTCCGGATCCCGCTTGTACTTCTCAAAGCTCTCACCGAAGACCATGTAGGTGGGAACGAAACGCCCCGGGTCGGTGCCACCGAAGACAAAGCTGTCCTTTGGCAAGTCTGCGAGCATGTCATGGCCGTACATCCAGCCGAACCAATGACCGCGTTGGCTGCTCTTCGGCAGGCAAGTGACCAGGGTGTAGATCGCCGTTGCAACCATTAGGCCTATGATCGCAAGGCGACCCCGTGGCAACGGCTTCTCCAAGGCCGTGAAGAGGATGGCCGCCCCGAAAACAGAGAGCATGATGAAGAAGGCGTAGCTGAGGCTCTGGTACTGGTACTGCATTTCCCATCCGGCGTTGTCGTAGCCGTTGTTCCAGGAGAGGGGTTGCAGGAAGGCCGAAAGACAGAAACCGATGACAAGGAGGTAAAACCAGATCCGTTGCTCCCGAGGGATCCGCCAGAAGAGGATGAAGCCAAGCAGGGCGAAGATCAACGGAACCGGGGTGATGCTCTCGTTCAGGACACGCCAGAAGACCTTGCAGAATCCGGTGAAGGATTGAAGGGTGCTCTCCTCATCCGGGGCCTTTGGCCCTTTCTGCTTATCGGCCGGGGGGACCCCGACCAGTTTTCCGACCGTTCCCTGGAGTTGGTCGGCAAGGGTGCCCCAATACTGGGAACGATTGATCGCGTAGAAGAAGCCCTCGGGCGTGCTGCAGTAACTCCAGTTCATCGGTGGGTTCGACGACGAGGCCAGCGGCATGTAGGCGTAGGGGAGCAGACCAAAAAACACCGCCACGAAAAGAAGAAGGCCCCGCCGCCATTCTGGGAGTTTTTTCCTGATCAGCACAAAAAGAACCAGGAATGCGCCCACCGTGAAGAGGAGGCGGATCGCGGCCTTCATCGCCGGGGCGTGGTATTGGTCGGTGGAGAGATATGCGAATCCCAGGTACAGCAGGCTTGCGATGAGCATGCTGTAGAGTGCGTATTCCCAGAAAAGTTCGGCATGGAGGAGCAGGATGACCAGCAAGGGGAGGAACGCCATCGCGAGGGTCATGTGGTGGTTGCTCATGCCCAGGCAGAAGAGGAAGACCAACCAGACAAACGCGTTCTTCCAGTGCGGACGCCTGATCCAGACGTAGGTCAAGAGCAGAAACGACATCATCAGGCAGACATGCAGGGCATACAGCCCCTTCCCGACGACCGCATGGGACCAGATGGGAGTTACCCAGGTGAAGGTCAGCGTGGCGGAGAGCGCTAGAACTGTTGCTGGAAGGCGTGCCACACCAAGCCAGCGGGTCGAATTCAGCGAGATCAGGGAGAAGATCCCGGCTCCGATCGCCGTGCAGAGACCGGAGAAGAGATTGATCTTCCAGGAGCCGTTTCCGAAGGGGATGAGATGGCTGAATAATCCTGCCAGAATGGTCCAGAGCGGATAGCCGGAGGGGTGCATCACGCCGAAGTGGAGGGCGGCCGTGGCCATCTCCCCATCGTCGTTGAGCCCGATGTTCGGCATGACCGTGGACCAATAGGTGATCAGGGCGATGAGGAAACAAAGTAAGGAGATCCTGCGCTCATGACTGTCGAAGAGGCGGAAGGGATGAATGCGTTCCTCGCGCTGTGAATCGGATTCGGGATTCTGCGCGTCGCGGGTTGTCGTCGTGCTCATTGGGGTAATGGAAAGTGGTGGAAATATCGTCTGGTATCGCGTCCGGAGAAGATGATCTAGGGAATCAGCGCTTCGCTAAGCCCTCTTCGGGCTGCGCATCAGGCCATTCTGCAATAGCAGTGACCAGACCATCACGAGCGCCTCAATGACGATTTTCTTCGACATCTTGGAGGTTCCTTCAAGGCGTTCGGTGAAGATGATCGGAACCTCCGTGATGCGTAGTCCCTGCCGCCAGGTCCGGTGCGACATCTCGATCTGGAATCCGTAGCCGTTCGACTTCACGGTGGAAAGGTCGATCGCCTCCAGAGTGCCTCGCCTCCAGCATTTGAATCCTCCGGTGGGATCCCAGAGCGGCAGTCCCGTGATCCACTTCACATAATAGGAAGCCCCCACGCTGAGCACCAGGCGATTGAGTGGCCAGTTGATCACACGGATCCCGCCGACATAGCGTGAACCGATCGCAAGGTCGGCGCCGGTTGCCCGGATCCCCGCGAGGAGTTTTGGCACATCCCCGGGGTTATGCGAAAAGTCGGCGTCCATCTGAACGACCAGGTCATAACCGTGTTCCAAGGCCCACTGGAATCCCGCCACGTAGGCACGGCCAAGGCCGTTTTTGGCAAGACGGGAAAGGAGGTGAATCCTCGGTTCCGTGGCTGCGGTTTCCGACACCCATTGGCCGGTTCCATCGGGGGATCCGTCGTCAACAACGAGAATTTCAAGCCGGTCGGTGAGGGAAAGCAGTTGTTCTACAAGCTTCGGGAGATTTTCCCTTTCATTGTACGTGGGGATGACGACCAGGGTGCGTTCGGACATGGGCGATGAAAATAGGAATCCCAAGCTAGCCGGTCCGCTTTTTCCGTCGAGTTCCAAAAGGGCTGCCGACAGGTCAATTTCCCCCCATTTTTCGGGGTATGCCGTAGCGCTTGCGCACCTCTTCCTCCTCGGTGACCAGCGTGGAGTCATCGAGAAAGATCGGACCGGCCGAACCCTCCAGATCGATGCGGTGAAATCCGTTTTCCGGACTTTTTGCCGCTTCGGTCACATCGGCGAGGCGGTGGATCGCTTTGCCATTGATGGCAAGGACCAATCTGTTGGAGAGATCCTGGAACCCGACGTTGCGCTCGGTGGGGAGAACCGCGGATAGAATGACATAGCGTTCATGTCCCCGCGGGGCCTCTTCCTGAAAGGCATCCAGATAGACCAGATTCCGCGGTGCCTCCCTGCGCCAGTCCGAGCCCCATTCACGGAGGTAGGGACGGGAGAGTTCCTGAAAGAGCAGTGCGCCAAGAAACGTGTATGGGACTGACTCCCCCTCGAGTCGCGAGGGACTGCTTTCGGCGAGAGGATTCCGTCCGGCCAAGGTCAGCGTGGTGGTTCCGAAACTTCCTGTTCCCGCCCCGCTGCTTCGGAAATACGAGAGCACCATCGGGTCGCCGGTCGAGCTACCCAGGCTCGCGAGGTTGCTGAAGGAGATTTTACCGTGGTCGGGGTCGATGATATTCCCTTCGCGGTCGATCTCCTTGCCTGCGGCCTTGAACAGCAGGTCCCCTGTTCGCACCCCCCCTTTCTCGGCGGGGCCGTTTGGATCGACCGAGGTGACGTAGACACCCGACCGATCCTTTTCCACGCCGAGCCATTCCCTCAGGGTCGTTCCACGGACCGGCTCCCAGGAGAGCCCGGCGCGTGCCAGGCCGGAGAAACCGGGTTTGGCGCTCTCTTTCAAAAAGCGCGCTATCAAGGGTGCCGGTATGATGTCGGCCGACTGGCTCTTCGGATCATAGCGCATCACGAGTCCCGCAATTTTTCCATCACGGAGTGCCGGAACGACAAAACTTCCTTCCCTCTGGGGAATCGATGTGGCCGTGCGGTAGAGGAGGTAGGAGGCCCCGTCAGCGGGGTAAGGCATCACGGCCACCGTGGTCACGGTGGCCGGGGTCAGGGCCGGGGATCCGTTGGGTTCTAGTTGCAGGATTTCCAAACGGGTTCCGGTGCGGATCGACTGATCCAGGGAAAGGGGGCGGGCGTTGCGCAGGATCGCATCATTGAGCGGCCTGATCACCGCAAGGTTGCACTCCTCGTCGATGGCCGAGACAGAGGCGCTTTCCTTCCGGCCATCCCAGGGTGTTTCCAGTTCGATACATGTCGCGTGAGCCACGAGATCGGCAGTGACCAAGAGACGATCGCCCTCGATAACCGTTCCGAGACCGGCCCGGGTGAAAGGCGTCTTCTTGATCCACGGTCTCTGAGGATCGGGGTACTGGATCGTCGAAGTCACCCGGATCACCGAATCCGCCGGAGAGAAGTGAGAGATCCCGAGCGGAGGTTTTTTCCCCCCGCACCCTGACAACTGGATGGCCGCGCCCAGCAAAAGTGCCGGAATAAGGAAGGCAGGGCAGGGGGATAGACCGGGGCGCATGGATGGGGGAATGTTCAGGGCTGCAGGTTTTGCGGCGAGGGGATGCCGTAACGCTCCATGATCCGGGGATTGGCCTTGAGGACCTCCTCACGCTTGAGAACGATCGGGATGCCGGGCCCCTCGAGGTTGATGACATCGAAGAGGGCCGGAGCCGCGAAGGCGTTCACCACGTCGGTGAGGGACCTGATGGTCATCCCATTGATCTTCTCGACGATCCCTTGCCGCAGTCCGTCGCAATCCTTGTTAACCGGATCTGCAAGGATCCTGCTCAAGACAACAATCTCTGGTCGTTCCTTGTAGAGGTGGCGCTCGACGAAATCGTCAAATGCCCTGCTCAGCCTCATGTCAGCGGCACCCGTGGCGGACATGAAATTCCGGTCAAGCGGTTGGAAAAGAAGTCCGCCGTGAAGAAGGTAGCGCGGCTTTTCATCATAGGAGTTGGACTGCATTCGGAAGGGCCAGGTGCCGCGCAGTGGAAATTCTACCCTCAGCGGTTTTCCTTCCCGCTGGATCCCGAAGGAGACCTTCTCCCCCTCAAACTTCCTCTCCACCACCTCGGCCATCTCGATGGATTGTCCATCCAATTGAACCCGGCCGTTGCTCTCGATGTCATGTCCGTCGATGCTCAGCAGGATATCCCCCCTGCGGAGATAACCATGGGCTGAACCCGCCTCATGCACATCGGTCACCAGCACGCCGTGATCATCCCTTGTCACGTCAAGGGCCTTTCTGGAAGCCTCCGCGATCAGCGGGCGGTAGACTATCGAGAGGTCGGTGTAGCCGGTGTAGGATCCTTTTGAAATGTCCCTAAGGAAGCGCGCGATCACGGGTGTGGGAATCATGAAGCCGACGTTCTGGGCCACGTCTCCGGAGTATCCTTGAAAGGCAACGCCGACAACCTTTCCATCCTGAAGGACCGGGCCCCCGCTGTTGCCCGGATTGATCGCCGCGTCGATCTGGACCACCAGGTGCGAATCCACTGCCGAATGGGAGTAGGTGTTGAAATCCACCCTGGAAACAATGCCACGGGTCACGCTAAGGCGCTCTCCCCCGAGAGGGTACCCGTAGACGCTCACGACCGATTCGATCGTCGGGACACCTCCGAAGTCAAGCGGCACGGTTCCCGTGAAAAAGGCCGGATCATCAACAGTCAGCAGGGCCAGATCGCAATCGTGGGCAATGAACTCGACCCTGGCCGCGAAGGGATGGCTGACCCCGTCGCGGGTCAGTTGGATGAAGCGCGCATTGCTGACGACATGAGCGTTTGTCAGAATCTTCAAGGTTTTTTTCCCATCCGTGACGACGAATCCCGATCCGACACCCCCTCCAATTCGTCCGGCATTCCATGGGGACCTGTAGTCCGCTTCCTGCGTTGTCACATCGATCCGCACCACGCTGGAGGTGAGTGTGGAACGAAGTGCCATGTCGGGAGATTCCACAGGCGATTCCTTTGCCGACAGAGCCTGGGCGAATCCCAACAGGAGCATGCTCAGCAATGGAAGATGACTGCGGGGAGGCATTGGACACGGATGATAGCCACGGGAGGGACCCCCTTGCCATCCAATAGAAAGAACGTGCACGGGCAGGGGATCCATCGGGAAGAGGATCAGAATACCATTGCCGAGCGCCTGCCAAACCGCTGTTAATAGTCCGATGAACAATGCATGGGGTGTCCTGTTTGACTGGGACGGCGTGGTGATCGACTCCTCCTGCCAGCACGAACGCTCCTGGGAGTTGCTCGCCGCCGAGCGTGGGCTGACACTCCCCGAAGGACATTTCAGGGCGGGTTTCGGTAAGAAGAACGAGGTGATTATCCCGGCGCTTGGATGGTCTGAGGATTCCCAAATCGTCCGGGAGCTTGCCAACAGGAAAGAGCAAATCTACCGGGATCTTGTTGCCGCCGAGGGGGTCGTTGTCCTTCCCGGTGCCGAGGAACTGCTCTCCTCCCTCAAAGGTTCCGGGATTCCCCGCGCCGTCGGCTCCTCCACTCCGCGAGAAAATCTCGATGCCATCTTTGCTTCCACCGGTCTGGGCGAGCTCTTCGACGAGGTTGTCTGCGGGAGTGATGTGACCCATGGCAAGCCTCATCCGGAGGTTTTTCTTTCCGCTGCCAGCCGTCTGGGGCTCGATCCCTCCCGATGCATCGTCATTGAGGACGCCTTTGCCGGAATCGAGGCCGCCCGCCGGGCCGCCATGAAGGTGGTCGGGGTTGCCACGACGAATCCGATCGAGTCGCTCGGAGAGTGTGATCTTGCCGTGGGTTCGCTCAGGGGGGTGTCTCCGGATCATCTCCTTGCACTTCTGGGCGCCCGCTCGTGATGAATCCCTCCCCGGAATCTGTTGAGACAGCACTTGGATGGTTTTCGATGCCGTTGGTTCCGGTCGCCCTGATTCTGCTGGGAGGGGTCTTCGTGATGGCTGATGTGGTGCTGCTGAAGCGCCGCGGAGAGGCTGATTCGGTATCTTCATTCGACGGTGCCGGGAGGCGTCCCCGTCCGGGTCTTCGTCTGGCCGCCGTTTTTCTCTTCACCCTCGCCTCGCTTCTCGCCTCGCGGGATTTGATCCTTCTCATTCAAGGGGAATCTCCTCTTCTACTCTCGGCGGGATTCGGTTGCCTGGGCATGGTGCTGGCCTTCCTGATTCTCCTCTTCGGAATTCTTCTCCCCCGCGCGCTCGGTGAGGCCTTGCACGAGTCCGGGCCGCTTCGCGCGGTCTCAAGGATTGCCCGCTGGTTCACCGTCTGGATGGATCCGCTCGCGGGTCTGGGGTGGATCTTTGTCTCATCCGTCATCCGGATCCTGCATCTGGATCGCAGGCGCTCCCATGAGGAACGGGAGGAAGAGGTTCTCCAGATGATGGATGACGGGCTTGAGAGCGGCGCCTTCGATCCCGTGGAGAAGGAGATGGTGGAGGGCGTCCTCGATCTCGACGAGCAGTCGGCGGCCGAGTTGATGACCCCCCGGTCCCGCGTCACCTGGCTCGATCTCGACGACAAGGATGATGTGAACTGGCGCCGCATCGCAGGTGCCGGTCACTCCGATTATCCTGTCTTTCAGGGAACCCATGACAACATCCGCGGCATGGTCGCCGTGAAGGCCCTCTGGGCAAATGTCTCCATGACCGGCGGGGTCCGCCTCTCCGATGTCCTCACCACCCCGCTGTTTGTCCCTGCCACGATGACGGCCCCCCGCCTGATCGAGGAGTTCCGCAAGACCCGCCGCCACGTCGCCCTCGTGGTTGATGAGTTCGGTGTCGTGGAGGGAATGGTGACCCTGAAGGATGTCGTCGAGGCGATCGTCGGAAGGCTCCCTGAGCGCGGCGTGCGTCAGCATTATCCTGAAATAATTATGCGCGACGAGGGGAGTTGGCTGGTCGATGCCCAGCTTGACTTCGAGGAGACCGCGCGAGAAGTCGGACTTGAGGTTCCTTCCGAGGAGTTTGAGACGAACCGTTACCAGACCGTAGGGGGTTACGTTCTCCACCATCTCGGCCATATTCCGGAGGAGGGGGAAAAATTCGATCGCGGCGGATTCCGCTTTGAGGTTGTCGACAGGGACCGGCAGCGCATCGACAAGTTGCTTGTCACCAGACTGAAGGCTGAAGGCTGAAGGCTGAAGGCTGAAGGCTGAAGGCTGAAGGCTGAAGGCTGAAGGCTGAAGGCTGAAGTGCCGACGCGAGATGCGTTCCGGTTCATCAGACGGGACTGTCCGTGCTTCACTCGCCCCGCCTCGCTTTATCCAGGATCCACCCTCAATTCCCTTCCTGTGATTCATGATTCCGGATTCAATACATCGGATATCCCTGAATTCTCGACCATGACAGCAGGCACGGACCATCCCGAACTCTTCCCTTTCGCAACCACCTGGTGGGCCTACATTCTCTTCTGCCTGATGATTATCGGCGGTCTCCTCTTGGATATGCGCAGAAGGGGGGGGAGGGAGCAGGCTGTCGGTCACCGGGAAGCGATCATCACGGTCGTTGTCTGGATCTCGCTGGCGTTGCTCTTCTGTGCGGGATTATATGCCTACGGAGTCTGGAAGTTTCCCCTCGATCCCAGGCTTGCCGGCCACGATGCTCGTCATCTCGCCACACGGTGCAGTCTCGAGTTTCTCTCCGGCTATCTCGTTGAAAAGAGTCTCTCTGTCGACAATCTCTTCATCTTCCTCGTCGTCTTTGACTTCTTTGCCGTTTCGGAAAAGTACCGTCACCGCATCCTCTTTTACGGGATTCTTGGCGCTCTCATCTTCCGAGGCATCTTCATCGCTCTCGGATCGGTGTTGATGGGTATCTCCTGGGTGCCGTTGGTGTTCGGGGTGTTTCTGCTTTTCACCGGCTTCAAGGTGGCTTTCGGCCCGGAAAGCCATCCCGATCCGTCCAAAAACATCCTCATCCGGATCCTCAAGCGCCTGTTGCCGATCTCACCGAATCTTCATGGGGATAAATTCCTCTTCCGTCATGAGGGGCGCTGGTTCGGAACCCCGCTGCTGGTCACACTGGTCGTCATTGAAGTGACCGATATCATCTTCGCGGTCGACAGCGTTCCGGCCATTTTCGCCATCACTTCGGAACCTTTCATCGTCTTCACCTCGAATGTCTTTGCCATTCTTGGACTGCGGGCCCTCTTCTTCGTTCTGGCCGGAATGGTCTCGCGCTTCCAGTACCTGAAATACGGACTCGGCTTCATTCTCTGCTTTGTCGGCGTGAAGATGGCGTGGCTTGACCATCACTTCGAGGAGCGCTTTCCGACATCCTGGTCGCTTGCCATCATCCTCACGGCACTCCTGGTCTCGGGTGGAGTCTCCTGGGTCTTCGCACCCAAAAATGAGGAAACGCTCCATGGTTGATCTTTGTGAGGAAGGTGTGGGTGCTGGATGACGAGGGGGAGGCGCTCCGAACCGGATTTCTTCAATCCCATGAACCAGGTGATCCAGACTCGTGATCTCACCAAGATCTTTCGCACCTACCGGAAGGAGGAGGGGCTTGTTGGAGCCTTCAAGGGCCTCTTTCACCGCGGGTACACGGAGACGAAGGCCGCCGACTCGGTGAACTTCTCCGTTGGGGAGGGTGAGTTCGTGGGGTTCCTGGGACCCAACGGCGCCGGGAAGACGACGGTCCTCAAGATGCTCTCGGGACTCCTTCAGCCCTCATCGGGGAGCGCCTCGGTCCTGGGATACAATCCCTCGAAGCGTCCGATCGAGCTGAAGCGCCAGTTCGCCCTGCTGATGGGGCAGAAGAACGCCCTCTGGTGGGACCTTCCGGCACGCGAGTCCCTTGAACTGAACCGGGCGATCTACGGGATAGGGAGAACGGAATTCAAAGCTACCGTTGGGGAGCTTTCGGAGTTGCTTGATGTCCGCGACAAGATGAGTGTCATGGTCAGGGAACTGAGTCTGGGTGAGCGGATGAAGATGGAGCTGATCGCCGCGCTGATGCACCGTCCCAAGGTTCTTTTTCTGGATGAACCGACGATCGGTCTCGACGTGATCAGCCAGAAAAAAGTCCGGGAATTCCTGCGTGAATACAACCGCCGGCACAAAGTCGTGACTCTCCTGACTAGTCACTACATGCAGGATATCGAGGAGCTCTGCGAGCGGGTCATCCTGATTGATCATGGGAGGATTTTCTTTGACGGGCCGCTGGAAGAGGTCGTCGCCCGATTCACCCTTACCAAGATCATTGAGGTCGATTTCAGTGCTCCGTTGCCCGATCACTTCACCCCTCCCGGAAACGTGATAGAACGCAATCTCCACAGCTTGAAGCTCGAGGTGCCCCGCGCCGAAGTGCCCAAAGCCTGCACGGCTCTCCTTTCGGGTGGTCAGGTGATCGACCTCTCGGTGCAGGAGGTGCCGATCGAGGAGGTCATCCGCAGGGTCTTTGGGAGACAGCAGGAGGAACATCGACTAGAGTCTTTACCATGAAGGGCATGAAGAGGTTTCTATGTCTTGTTCTGGCAGCGTGTTTCCTGCCCCACATGGCTCTGTTCGCCGGCACGGGCGAGGGGGTGAAAGCGTGGATCGCGACGGATGCTTCCGCGCCATTGCTTCCCGGGAAACCTTTTATCGCCACGGTGGTGCTCGATCTTCAGCGCGGTTTTCACACCTACTGGCAGTATCCCGGGGACTCGGGTCTTGCCCCCAAGGTCACATGGCATCTCCCCGATGGATGGACGGCGGGTCCGATCGAGTTCGCAATTCCACATCTGTTCTCCGAACCGGGTGACATGATTGTCTACGGCTACGAGAAGCAGCAGCTTCTGCGGGCCGTGATCAGGCCACCCAAGGATCTTCCCAAGAATCAGACCTTCGAAATCAAGGCATCGCTCACATGGCTCGCCTGCAAGGAACTCTGCGTCCCGGGATCGGCTGATGTGCAACTCAGGGTGCTGGGCCCCACGGATGGTCCTACATCTATATCTTGGCAACAGGCTATTGTGCCTAAAGGTGAATGGCCTGAGTCAGGAAGCCCGCCGTTCCCCGTTTCCGTTTCCGGTAAGAACGGCACCAAGTTGGTTTCATTCGCAGGACAGGCAGGCGTGACCTACGAGCTCTACCCCGACCCTGCGGAAGGGACGATGGCGGGTCACGTGACGCAGATTTCTTCCCAAGGCCCAAAAGGCACCGTCATCGTCTTTTCCATCCCTTGGGATGGTTCCGCCCCTTTCAAAGGATTGCTGGTCGAGAAGACCGGATCGTCCAGACAGGGATGGTGGATAGGGGGAGAGAGCAAGATCGTTGAGAGCGGTCAGTCTTCCACCCAGAGCGGCGGCGTTGCCTTGGGAGTCCTCATGGCCGCTCTCTTCTCGGGCTTCCTCGGAGGCTTGATCCTCAATCTCATGCCGTGTGTCCTCCCGGTGATCTCCCTGAAGATTTTCAACTTCATCGCGCAGGCCGGGGAATCGCCCTCGCGAATCTTCCGTCACGGTCTTGCCTTCGCAGCCGGAATCTTCACCTGGTTTCTAGGACTCGGGGTGTTGGTCATCGCCCTGAAGACCGGTGGTTCGCAGGTGACCTGGGGCGCCTTCCAATTTCAGAGTCCTTACTTCGTGGTCGGACTCAGTGCGCTGGTCTTTCTCTTCGCCATGAATCTCTTCGGAGTCTTTGAGATCACGCTGCCAGGGTCGGCGGCCACCTCGCTTGATCATGCAGGCTCAGGGGGCGGCTATGTTGCTTCCTTCTTCCAAGGCCTCTTCGCCACCCTGCTGGCGACGCCTTGCACGGCACCCTTCCTCGGGAGCGCGCTCGGATTTGCGTTTGGCCAGAGTCCGTCCGTGATCCTTGCCATGTTCGCCTCGGTGGCGCTCGGCATGTCCATCCCCTACGTTCTCCTCTCGGCCCGTCCGGGATGGAGAAAGTGGATCCCAAAGCCCGGAACCTGGATGGAGCGTCTGAAGCAGTTCATGGGATTCCCCCTGCTGGCCACCAACATCTGGCTGCTTTGGGTCCTCCAGAACCAGCGTGGAAGCGGGGCTCTGCTTGCACTGCTCGCACTCCTGCTGATTCTCGGTTTCTGCGCCTGGGTCTATGGAGCTCTCCCTTTGGCTTCTACAGGCTTACGCCGGGTGTCCCTCATCCTGATCATCCTCCTGCTAGGGGGCGCATCACCCGTGCTTCTCAAGAGGATCCTTGAATCCGAACCTCTCTCCCCATCATCGGGATCCAGGGAAGGGATTGACTGGATTCCTTACTCGTCTGTAGCGCTTGAATCGCTTCGCGCGCAAGGCAAGCCGGTCTTTCTCGATTTCACTGCCTCGTGGTGCCTGACCTGTCAGTTCAACGAGAAGACGGCGATCAATGTGCCTGCGGTTCGCTCCCTTCTCCGCGAGAAGGGCATCACTGCCATGAAAGGTGACTGGACGAATTCCGATCCCGCGATCACCGCCGCCCTGAAGTCCTTCGGCCGCGTCGGCGTCCCGCTCGTCGTTTACTATCCTGCTGGGAAGGGGAGCGATCCGATCCTCCTCCCGGAACTTCTCACCGAGAAGATCGTGTTGGATGCAATCGGGAGATAAGAACCATCGGTTGTAAAACAGGAATTCGGGAACAGTTCTCGATGGATCGTGCGGATCTCTCACTTTTCCTGATTTCCTGATTTCCTGATTCGTGTTTCAGTCATTGCATCCGATGAATTTCAAGAGACTCCGCCTCGACACACTCGACCAGAATGTCCCGATCCCCCAGGAGGAGTACCGGCGTGAACTGAAAAAATACCAACTCGGGCTGCTGAACCTGCAACTCCGTCTCAAGGAGAGCAAGCGGTCGGTCGTCATCGTGATTGAGGGGCCCGATGCGGCGGGCAAAGGCGGAGCGATCAAGCGCACACTCGAGCGTCTCGATCCCCGCCTGATCAGGGTCTACTCCACGCAAAAGCCGACGCCCGAGGAGTTCCAGCAGCATTATCTTTGGCGTTTCTGGAACAAGCTTCCCCCTCTTGGGCAGATCGCCGTCTTTGACAGATCGTGGTACGGTCGCGTGCTCGTTGAGCGCGTCGAGAAGTTCGCCACCGAGGCCGAGTGGATGAGGGCCTTTCGGGAGATCAACGATTTTGAGCGCACCCTCATCGATGGCGGTGCCATCATGATCAAGCTATTCCTTCAGGTCTCCAAGACCGAGCAACTCAAGCGATTCAAACAACGCCTCGCCGATCCCTACAAGCACTGGAAGATCAACGGAGAGGACTGGAGGAATCGCAGGAAGTGGAGTCAGCACAATGCCGCAGCGGAGGCGATGTTCGTGAAGACCTCCACGAATATCGCCCCTTGGAAAGTGATCCCCGGTGACTACAAGTGGTATGCAAGGGTCCAGTTCGCCAAGACGGTCTACGAGCGCATCGCCAAGGAATTCCCTGAGGCTGGGAAACTGGCATAAGCATCCGACGGATTCGCTAACCGAGGGTCCGTGGAACCGCTGATACGGAAAATGATGCGGACTTGGTTGCCCAAGTCCGTTGGTAAAGCTGAATGACTTTCATCATTCAACTTTCTGACTTCATCCTTTCCTAAAGCCCCGCATCCGTCACGGCGCCGTGGGAGGCGTCGGTGACATGGGAGGCGTATTTGGCCAGAACACCGCGCCGATAGCGGGGGGCAGGCTGCTTCCATGCCTTCTTCCTCTTGGCGAGTTCCGCGGCGCTGATAGCCACTGAGAGAGTGTGTTTTTTGGCGTCGATGGTGATGAGGTCACCCTCCCTGACAAGTGCCAGAGGCCCTCCTGAGAAAGCCTCCGGAGTGATGTGACCGACCACGAATCCGTGAGTGCCTCCGGAGAAGCGTCCGTCTGTGATGAGTGCCACGTCCTTGCCGAGACCGAGTCCCATGACGGCGCTTGTCGGCGAGAGCATCTCGCGCATGCCGGGTCCTCCCTTGGGTCCCTCGTAGCGGATGACGATGACATCTCCCTTCTTGATTTTTCCTGCGAGGATGGCCTGAAGCGCCTGTTCCTCAGCGTCGAAGACGCGCGCACGCCCCTCGAAGTGGAGGCCCTCCTTTCCGGAGATCTTTGCCATGGCGCCGCCCGGGGCGAGGTTGCCCTTGAGGACGACAAGGTGGCTCTCGGGCTTGATCGGGTCGGAGAGGGGGCGGATGATCTGCTGCCCCTTGGGGTAGGGCTTGAATGCGGCAAGATTCTGCCGGAGCGTCTTGCCGGTCACGGTCATGCAGTCGCCGTGCAGGAGACCGGCGGCGAGCAGGTCCTTCATCAAGGGGACGATGCCACCGATCTCGACGAGCTGGGACATCAGGTATTTTCCGCTCGGCTTGAGATCGGCGAGGACGGGAACCCGTTTGCCGATCTTGGTGAAGTCGTCGATGGAAAGTTTCACGCCGGCCGTGTGGGCGATGGCAAGAAGATGGAGGACGGCGTTGGTGGAACCGCCGAGGGCGATCACGACGGTGATGGCGTTCTCGAAAGCCTCGCGGGTCATGATGTCAAGGGGGCGGATTCCCCTCTTCAGGAGGTTGACCACGGCCGCGCCTGCCTGTCGGCAGTCCTGGATCTTGTGGCTGGAGACCGCTGCCTGCGCGGAACTGTTTGGGAGGCTCATCCCCATCGCCTCGATGGCACTGGCCATGGTGTTGGCCGTGTACATGCCGCCGCATGAACCCGGTCCGGGAATGGCGCACGATTCGACGGCCTGACGCTCCTTCGCCGTGATCTTGCCCGCGGCCTCCTGACCGACCGCCTCGAAGACCGAGACGACATCGATGAGTTTGCCGTTGAGGCATCCGGGCAGGATGGTGCCGCCGTAGACAAAGACCGCCGGGCGGTTCAGGCGGGCGATGGCGATCATGCATGCGGGCATGTTCTTGTCACAGCCGCCGATGGCGACCAGTCCGTCGAATCCCTGGCAGCCCGTGACCGTTTCGATGGAGTCGGCGATGACCTCTCGGGAGACGAGCGAGTATTTCATCCCCTCGGTGCCCATGGAGATGCCGTCGGAGATTGTGATGGTGTTGAAGATGATCGCTTTGCCCCCCGCCTTGTCGATGCCAAGCGCCGATTCGCGGGCGAGTCCGTCAATGTGCATGTTGCATGGCGTGACCATGCTCCAGGTCGAGGCGACGCCGACAATCGACTTGGAAAAATCCTTCTCGCTGAAGCCGACGGGATAAAGCATGGCGCGGCTGGCGGCGCGATTGGGACCGTCGAGCACGAGGGAGGAAAAGGCGCGTTCGATCGATTTTGCGGTCTTGCCAGAGGATTTGCCGCCGGTGCGGACAGGTGAATTTTTACGAGTGCTCATCACCGGAGAATAGCAGGAGACCTGAAAGGATGAAGGAAGAATTGTGGCAGGGATGGGAGACTGCTTTTTGCCTCCTTCAGCATTCACATTTTAATACCAAGCCCCAATAGGAAATAAGAATCGGACTTCAGCGGCGATGGAGTTTTTGCGAGTGGCTAGGAGGAAGACCGACGGCTATCAGATGATAACCGGAGGGATGACAACAACTCCACACGCCCAAAGAACGAGCTGATAAGGATGGTGCCTATTGGTGGTTGGTATCAGCTGATTCCACGGCAATATGATCCATGAGTTCGCGGATCATGCTCCGCTGCTCAGCGGTGAGTTCAGGTGCCTTGAGAGCCTCCTCAAAGGCCCGGAGGGCATCACCCCTGCGGCCTGTTTTTGCATTCGCCTGGCCAAGATAGGTAAGGCTCGCGCCGAGGGGTTCGCCTCTTTTCCTGATGGCGCTCACGAGTTTGTCCAGGGCATCGATCTCTTCCTCGCGCGAACCGGCCGCATCGGCCGCGCGGGCAAGCAGGAAGAGTGACGAGGGGGTGCTCACGGTGATCGACAGCTGTCTCGCCTGGGAGAGCGCCTCATCGGGCCGACGGCACTCGATCAGCGCCCTGATCAGGATCTCGCTGGCCGCCGTGTTGGCACGGTCGTTTTTCAAGGAGGCCCATCCCAAGGACTGGGCCTCTTCCCAATGACCGCGCGAAGCAGCCAGTGATGCCCGGGTGCTCAGGAGCAGGGAAGTTTGTTTCTTGGTGGCTGAAGCCATGGCAAGCAGTTGTTCTGCCTCGCTTTGGCGACCCAGTGCGGCCAAGTTCGCGGCGGTGAGGATCATCCACTTGGCACGTTCGCCCCGATCAGGGAAGCGTTGTTCATAGTCCTGCCGGGTCGGTAGGTGCCAGGCAGGGGATCCAGCGGGCTTGAAAAGATAACCGCTGGGCGTGACATCGGAGAGCACCCAGGCCGGGGAATCAAGCAGCGACTCCACGACCTCCCGCCACACCTCAGCGCCCCCGATCAGCACCGCGGCATAGTGTTGCCGGCGGTTGAGCTTCCAAAATGTGGATACCTGTCGCGATCCCGCGGTGGCATCGTCGGGTGTCGGGACCAGAGGCCTGTGCTCCGGGGGCATCGCAGCAAGGAATTCCGGCGAGACAAAAACCGACTTTCCCTCGCGAAGGATCGCCTCCAGCGGGCGCGAGGGGGTGAAGATGGATGCCTCACGCCGCTCCGTGCGCGAATTGAAGAGCAGTGCCGCCGCGATGAAAGCGACTGCCAACAGCATCACCGATGCGATGACAAGGGAGAGGCGTCCTGGAATCTTCACCACCTAGTCTCTAGGGAATCACGGGGCAAATCGCAATGGGAGTGTCACGTTCTCCACGCTTGTTCATCGGCGGAATGACAGTATCGTAAGAGATGATCCATCATGCCATGAAACGCCCCCTCATTTTCCTGCTCTCCATGAATATTTTCTCCCTTCTCTCACCCTTTCTCCATGCCGCGCCTCTTGCTCCGGGCGCCCAGGCTCCCGTCATCACGGCCACGGATCAGGATGGGCGCGCGGTCTCCTTCCCTGATGTCTATGCGAGAGGCATCACGTTGGTATTTTTTTACCCCAAGGTCGAGACCCCGGGATGCACCGCCGAGGCCTGCTCGCTTCGGGATGCCTATGAGGGGTTGCAGGCGAGCGGTCTCCAGATTCTCGGTGTCAGCAAGGACAACTCTGAGGCGCAGAAGAAATTCCAGACCAACCGCAAGCTTCCCTTCACCCTGATTGCCGACACTGACGGGAGGGTCGCCGCGGCCTTCGGTGTGCCCACGATCCCCGTGCTGGGACTGTCCATGCGCCAGTCCTTTCTCGTAAAAGACGGCAAAATCGCATGGTCCTCCCTGAGTGCCCAGACCAGCGGTGCCGCTGAGGAAGTCCGGAACGCCCTGGAGACGCTGAAAGAACGGTGATGCGCCTTCTCGAGTATCCGCTATGGAGACCGAATTGAGTGAGGGTGTGTGGCGGTCCGGGGATTCCATCATTCTAAGGGAACCGCTGCGGTTCCCAAGAGGTTCTTTCTGATTGACATTGTGGTCGCCGGGAGGTGTGATTTGCCCATGATCTCCAAAAAATTCTCCCCATTGTTTTTTGCGGCCGCAGTGATGACGACCGCTTTTGTCTCTCTTTCCGATCTCCGGGCAGGGGCCTCCAATAAAAACGGTAATCCCTTCGGTAATGGAACTTTTTTTCCTAACACCGGAAGTTTCAGTGCTATTTTGAGAAGCACAAACGGTTTTCTTGGAGTTGTTCAATTCACGACCGGTTCCACCAATGTCACAATAAGCAGTTCAACCAATAGCGGTATCGCCTCTGTCTATGCAGACGGCATCCAGTATATAGGATCGGCTGTTGGAACGATCAACACCCCCGCCCAGACCATTGCCGTAACATATTCGGGTATTGCCGGAGCTTTGATTACCCAACTCCCTACATTAACAGCTACACCTATTCAAAATACTAATGGACTTATCGTTGGATACATATATTCGTCGGGAGTCACCAATTTTTCTTCCTCAAACTCCTGCAACGGTACTTTTCAAGCAAAATTGCAGAATTCGTATCCCAATCAGATCTTTTCAGGTCAAGGTCAAGCAACTGCCCGTTTCAGTACATTAACTTACTCAAATGTGCCTCCCGGAACTAACCCAGCGGCCCCCACCCCCGGTTACATTGACTATACGCCCACTAATTTTATTGTCCCTTACGTGGTATCTGTTCAGGGATCGCGTCTAAATTAGTATCATTAATATAAGAGGATGAGGGGGATGCGTAAAGTATACGCTGCATTCACCCTCCTGGAGGCAGTGGTTGTGCTCATGATCGTGGGAATACTTCTGGCACTTTTGGTTCCCAACTTTTCCACGGTAAGAGCCAAAGCAGAGGGTGTTGTCTGCACCGGACGGCTTAAGAATCTCTGGACGGCCT
>JBIIGI010000106.1:0-5517 GCA_044236545.1 Chthoniobacterales bacterium | reverse complement strand
CCCCGGATTTGCTCTCGAACAGGGCGGCAGACCCGATCCCCATCTGGATCGGAAGCTTTCGGGAATTGATCCGGCTTTCATCCGCTTCACTTCGGGGACGACGGGATCCTCCAAAGGCATCCTCCTGACCCATCGCTCCCTTGCCGATCGAATCGCCGCCGCAAACAGCGGTCTGGGGATCCGTGCCTCCGACCGGATCCTGTGGGTTCTCCCGATGTCCCACCATTTCGCCGTCTCGATCCTTCTCTATCTCCGGAACGGAGCCGCCATCGTTCTGCCGGAAAGCCTTCTTCCCGGCGACCTGCTCCGGGCTGCCCGCGACCATGCCGCGACCGTCTTCTACGCAGCCCCCTTTCACTACCTCCTCCTTGTTTCGGGAACAGAGCCCTCACCCGCCCCGGAAAACCATCCCTGGCCCTCCCTGCGTCTCGCGGTCTCCACCACCGCTCCCCTCGACGCCGCGACGGCACGGAAGTTTCATGCCATCCACGGCGTCACTCCGGCGCAGGCGTTGGGAGTGATGGAGGTAGGCCTGCCGCTGATCAATCTCCCCCGGCCGGAACTCCTCCCCTCCTCGGTGGGCCGTCCCCAGGCGGGATTCGAGGCGGAGATCAGGGACGATGACGGACTCGCATGCCCGCCGGGAACACCGGGAAGGCTTTTTCTCAGGGGCCCCGGGATGTTTGACGCCTATGTCGCGCCTTGGAGGATCAGGGAGGAGGCGACCGAACCCGGGGGGTGGTTCGTGACGGGCGACGTCGCGGTCATCGACGACCGGGGATCCGTGATCCTGCAGGGCAGGTCCGTGAACGTGATCAGCGTTGGGGGGATGAAGTTTTTCCCCGAGGAGGTGGAGAAGGTTCTCCGGATGCATCCGCGCATCGTCGAGGCAAGGGTCATCGCGACGGAGCATCCGGCCCTCGGGGCCGTTCCGGTCGCGGAGGTGGTGCTTTCCGCAGGACCCGAAGTGCATCGTGGTGAACTGATCTCACTCTGCCGCCGCGAACTCGCCCCCTTCAAGATTCCCGTGACAATCCGGTTTCTCGAGTCGCTTCCCAAAACCCCGAGTGGAAAGATCAGGAGGACTTCGCGATGAACCCTTCCGAACATCCTCCCGGCTCCCCGTTTGGGAAGGCCCTCTCTCCGGATGTCCGCGCCTGCGTCCTGATCCCCAGCTACAACTCCGGGCCCCTTCTTGAAAAAACCGTCACTGGAGTCCTGGAGAACTGGCCCGAGGTGATCGTCATTCTCGACGGCTCCGACGACAGCAGCGGAGATTTCCTCGCCGCCACGGCCCGGGAATTCGCGGGCCTTCATGTCGTGAGAAGGAGGACAAACGGGGGTAAGGGTGCCGCCGTCCTCTCGGGACTTGAACTTGCGGAGCAGCTCGGCATGACGCATGCCGCGGTATTCGACGCCGACGGCCAGCACGACGCCGGGGATCTTCCCCGCTTCATGGAGGCTTCCCGGAACCATCCCGAAGCCATGATCCTGGGACTTCCCCTCTTCGGGCCCGACGCGCCCTCCGTCAGGCTCCGGGGCCGGAAAATCGGGAACTGGTGGACGAATCTCTCGACCCTTTGGGGAGGCATCGGGGACTCGCTCTTCGGATTCCGCATCTACCCGCTTGCCCGGTCACTCCGCATCCTGCGCGGCATCGGCGACGGAAAGGGATTCGATTTCGACACTCAACTCGCCATCCGCCTCTACTGGGAGGGCGTTCCTCCGCTGAACATCCCGACACGCGTCCGTTATCTCACGAGGGAATCGGGAGGGGTCACACATTTCAGATACCTCAGGGACAACATCCTGCTGGTGAGGGTGCACACGAGCCTCTTCTTCCGCTCCCTCCTGCTCTGGCCCCACCTGATCCGCTTCCGACGCCGGGGACCGATCCCGGCACCATGAAACCTTCATCCCGCAGAACCCTCACCTGCTCGGTCTCGGGAGCGCTCGCCCTTTCCGCCGCGGCGGAGGGTCTTGCCGGTGGATTCCGGCTGGCACACGGGCTCGCCGCCGCCAGCGCTGCGGCCTTCCTGATCCCCTCCCTGATCCGCAACTGCCGTTGGAACGGCCCGATCGTCACTTCCTTCGCCCCGACCGGCCGTGATGTCTGGCTGACCATCGATGATGGCCCCGATCCCGGGGAAACGCCGGCCATCCTGGAAACCCTCTCCAGGCACAACGCGAAGGCCCTGTTTTTTCATATCGGAAAACGGATCCTGCACCGGCCCGATCTTGCCGCCGCCGTCATCGATGCCGGCCACCTCATCGGCAACCATACCCAGACCCATCCGGTCGCCACGTTCTGGGCGGCCTCCCCGCGCCGCGCCGCATCGGAAATCTCCCGCTGCAGCGACTCCCTCCTTGAGGCCACCGGAACACCTTCCCGCTTTTTCCGGGCACCGGTGGGATTGGCCAATCCTTTTGTCCATGCGGCGGCGGAAAAAGCGGGCCTCCGGATGGTCGGTTGGTCGGCCAACGGATTCGACGGGATTCCCCATGATCCGGAGCGGGTGGTGCGGAGGATCATGAAGGGTCTGCGGCCGGGAAACGTCATCCTGATCCACGAGAACCGACTTTCAGGAATGAGGCCGGGAACCAGGGCAAGGACCCTCGATATGTTGCTTCGCAGACTAGACGAAGAGGGATACAGGACGGTGTTGCCGGCCCCGTGAAGGGGGCTTTCCGAGTCCATCCCTTTTCCCCTAGCATCTCCCTCAATGAACGAGGTCACGACCGACGCACTCAAGCTACTCATCCGGGAAAACTGCATGGTCAGGTCCGATCTCGACTTGTTGTCCGAAGATGCCCCCCTCTTCGGCGCCGAGGGACTCGGCCTCGACTCCCTGGACGCGCTTCAGATCACCATGGCCGTTGAAAAGCGTTACGGCATCGTGATCGCCGACCCCGCAACCGCAAAGAGCGCCCTCGGCAGCATCCGGGTGCTCAGGGAGTGGATTGCCAATGCCATGGAGGTCAGGTCCCGCGGGATGGCCGCAACAGCCGGAGAAGCCGCCGCGCCGGACAGTTAGCGCAAGGCCCGTCCCGATCAAGGCAACCGGGCCGTGTCCCGGTCACCTCATCCCCCTTTCCCCTCTCTCCAAACAGTGCAAACGAGCAACTCCGGCGATTCCCGGGACTACAGGAAAAGTGCCTTTTACAGGTGGCTCTACACGCCGCGCAGCTTTCTCCTGATCCTGAAAGCGTGGCGCGTGTTGGGCGCACGGGGGGCATGGGTCATCTCCCGCTTCCTTGCGCTCTCATTCGCGGTGATCCATCCGCAGACCATCCGGGCCATCCGATCGAACATCGCCCTACTGGATCCCGCCCGCGCAACCTTCGGGGCCGCATTCCGCCTCCTTGTGAACCAGTCGGAATGCATCTCAAGCTTCGGGCGCCTGGCCACGGTCCCTCCCGACGAGCTGATGGGGCTCATCGGGGAACAGCACGGCATCGGGCATCTGGAGGGAATCCGCAGGGAAGGCCGCGGATGCCTTCTCGTGACGGGCCATCTCGGGTTCTTTGAAATCGGCGGACCGGTGATCACCAGCCTTGGATTCCCAATGACCGTGCTCACCTACCGGGAACCGACTCCGGAACTGACCCGATGGCGCGCCGACTTCCGCGCCCGCTGGGGTGTCGGGACGATCGTGGTGGGATCGGATCCCTTTTCGGCGTTCGAGGTTGTCCAGGCCATCCGAAAGGGGCACTTTGTGGCCATGCTGGCCGACCGTCCCTACAATGCCGAGGACATGCTTCCCGTGGATCTCCCCCACGGCCGTATCCCGTTTTCCAAAGGTCCGGCCCTCCTCTCCATCCTTACCGGCACACCCGTCGTGCCCGTCGGCATCACTACCGGACCGGACGGGAAATTCCGCGTCGAGTCGAAGGCTCCCATCCTCCCGCCCGACGGATCGGAAACCAGGGAGGAGGCGATCGCCCTGATGACCAAGCGGATTGCCGCGGCACTGATCCCCATGTTTCTGAAGGAACCGGAGCAATGGTATCACTTCGCCCCGCTGGGCCTGCCCCCTTCCTCAACTTCATCCCACTCATGAACGACGGCGGACTCACACCCCACGGGCCGGGATTCCGATTTGTGGACCGATTCGATAGAACGGGGACGACGACCGGAACGGGTTGGAAGCATCTCACAGGGGAGGAGCCTTTCTTCGTCGATCATTTCCCGGGAAATCCCCTGATGCCGGGAGTGCTGCTGGTCGAGTGCGCCGCGCAGACGGCGGGTATCCTCTGGATGGAGGGCAACCCCCTCCACGGAACGCCCGTTTTCCTGGCCTCCATCGACCGCTTCAAGATCCTCTCCCCCGTCCACCCAGGGGAAACCATCGAGACACGCGTCACCCTGGGAAGGGAATTCGGTTCCCTTGTCCAGATCGAGGCGGAGTGTCGTTCGGGAGAGCGTCTTGTCGCCCGGGGCGAACTTCTACTCAGCATGGCTGTCAACAGTGATCGCGTCCGGTGAAGACGAAACATCGCTTTACCCTGCTCGGATCGCTCCTGCTTTCCATCACCCTTCACGATGTTGCGGGAAGTCCTACGGGGGATGATCCTGCTTCCGTGCCCGCCCCCCTGAAGAGGATGATCGAGCAGGGAAAGAAGATCCACTCCCTCTCTGCGGACATCACCGAGACACGCCAACTCAGGACCCTGAGCCGCCCCTTGGTCAGCAAGGGGCGCCTTTGGTTCGTCGCCCCCTCCTCGTTCCGGTGGGAAAACGGACCGTCAGGCGAAACGGTCCTGATCGGGAACGCAGGGGAGATGTTCCTGATCAGGCGTGGTAAGGAAGAAGCGAGGAGTTGCACGCGGGTCAGCGGTGACACGACGCCCGCGCAATGGCCCCTTGGCATTCCGGGACTCTTCCCTTGGGATCACGATGCCCTTCTGCGAAGCTTCCGGGTGGAATCGATCGCGATCCGCTCGGGCGTCTGCCATGCGGAGATGACTCCTCTGGGTGGCGGCCCCCTGCGTGGGGTCTCCTCCCTCCACCTTGACTTCAACGCGGAAGACGGCCGTTGGATACGCCTCCGGATCATCACCCGGGAGGGCTCTTCCCTTCTCGAGGAATTCAGCAATGTGAGGATCAATCCGGTGATTCCCGAGCATCTCTTCCGGACGGATTCGCTAACCGCCGGCAAGTCGACGCCATGAAGCGCCCGATCCTCCGGATCCTGCTCCTTCTTCTGGCCGCGGGATACGTCTTACTTGGGTTGTCGCGGATCGGGTTCAACGTCGACATCCTCGACCTGCTTCCCCGCGATCTTCCGCAAGTCAAAGGCCTCTCCCTCTATCTCCGGAATTTCGCGCGACCCGACGAACTGATCGTGACGATCTCAGCACCCGGGGCCGCCGATGCAGGGGAGGCGTCGGACCTCCTTGACAGAACTCTCTCGGGACATCCTGAAACGGTCGGCACCGTCATGGCGGAACCCCCTTGGGAAAAAGACCCGCGGGGACTCCCCGCAATGGCGGCATACCTTCTCGTGAATTCCCCGC
>JBIIGI010000103.1:0-5976 GCA_044236545.1 Chthoniobacterales bacterium | reverse complement strand
CGGAAAGCAACGCCCAGAACTCCGATCCCCTCCCACCGTCGCCCTCCGAACCCGCGGCCTCTCCTCAGGCCATGGCGATGCAGACACCGCAGGCGCTTCCCTCCCAAACCGGAGAGCGCACCTACTGCACGGCGATCCGCGTCGACGGTCCCTACATCGCGATGACCTTCGACGACGGGCCGAGCGCCGTGCTGACCCCTCGCCTGCTCGACATCCTCAAGCAGCGCAACATCAAGGCCACCTTCTTCGTCCTCGGCCAGCTTGCGCAGGAACATCCCGAGATCATCGCCCGCGCCCTCGCCGAGGGACACGAGATCGCCAACCACAGCTGGGATCACAAGGCACTGAACAAGCTGGGCGAAGGCGGCCTCCAGCACGAACTGGCCGATACCTCCGCGACGATCACCAAGACCACCGGCAAGCCGGTCACCCTCATGCGCCCTCCTTACGGCGCCACCAACCCGCGTCTCAACAAGGCGATCGAGAAGGAATACGGGATGAAGGTCATTCTCTGGTCTGTCGATCCCTTTGACTGGAAGCGACCCGGACCCCAGGTCATCACCCAGCGCATCCTAGCCGGAACTCAGCCGGGATCCATCATCCTCGCCCATGACATCCACCCGGGCACCATCGAGGCGATGCCCGCCACCTTCGACGCCCTCCTGGCAAAGGGCTACAAGTTCGTGACCGTCTCGGAACTGCTTGCCATGGAAAGCAAGAACCCCGCACCTGCAGCCTCGCCCTCACCAGCAGCGGCACCCGCTGCTCAGAAATCCTCCAAGTCCAAGAGGAAAGCCGCTTAAGAAAGCCGCCTAAGCGCGGTGGAAGGTTGATGGTTTTCCCGCAGCCGTAACAAATCAGCGACTGGCGAACACATGGCCGTGGGATCGGCTTGGGTAGACTGAACGAAAGTTCAGCCCGCAAGGGTGAGCCGAGCGGGAGCGAGCGAATCAAAGCTGATAGGACTGCGAAGCAGCCCCGGTAGGGGCGAAGCAAGCCCGTGGGGTCGGGCGCGGAGAAGTCCGCGAAGCGGACCCCTACAGGGCGGCACCGCTTGCCGGGAGGCAAGTGCCGTTCAATGGCTTTGGGAAAGCCCGAGTTCAAATGCCAAGCAACGGCCGGGCAAACAAACGCGGAGACGCTTAGAAATCAACTCAGAGATGATGAATGTGGAACTCAGGAAATCAGGAATCGGAAGAAAGTAAAAAGGAAGACGGGGTATCTCGCGGCAAATCCACGAGCAACAGTCTCACCGATAAGCAGGTCTCTGTTAGCAGGTCTCTGTTTTTTCCTGCTTTCCTGAGTTCCAAATCAAAAGATTCAGGAACCGCTAGAGAGGACTTTCTTCAGGATCGCCAGTGCCTTGTCGGCCTCGTCCTTCGTGATATTGAGTGGCGGGAGCAGTCGGATCGTCCTCTCTCCGGAGGGAATCACGAGAAGCCCCGCCTTCATCAGCTCCTTGGTGGCGCGGATGGACGGAAGCCCCTCCCCGCCGAATGAGGCAGGGAGATCGTTCAGTTCGATCCCGATCATCAGGCCAACGCCTCGTACGAGTCGTATAGCCGGCAACTTCATCACCTCCAGAGACTGTATCAGGTGATTGCCCAGTTCCTTGGCATTCTTGAGCAATCCCTCCTCACCGATCGCTTGGAGAACGGTGAGTCCGGCGGTTGCGGCAAGGGGATTGCCGCCGTAGGTCGTGCCATGGGTGCCGGGACCGAGCAGGTCGCAGAGTGGCCCCCGTTCCTTGCCGTCGGCATCTGATCCGGCGCTACGGATTCCGGCCCAGAAAGCCCCGAGGGGAAAACCGTTCGCAATCCCCTTGGCCCAGCTCACGGCATCGGGCTCGACTCCTTGAGGAACAATCGTCCTCCAGGCGCACCAGTCACCCGTCCGGCCGAAGCCGCACTGCACCTCATCGAAGAGAAGCAGCAGATTGTGTCGGTCGCAGAGGGCGCGGACACCTTTGAGAAATTCAGGAGTCGCGGGATTGATCCCTCCCTCGCCCTGAACGGGCTCGAGCAGGATCGCGGCGGTCTTGGGGGTGATGGCAGCCTCCACGGCGGCAAGGTCATTGAACGGGACATGGACGAATCCCTCCACCAAGGGAGCAAATCCGGCCTTCACCTTCTCCTGGCCGGTGGCGCTGATACCGCCGAGCGTCCGGCCATGGAAGGAATTGGTGAACGTAATGATCTCGTGGCGACCGGTTGGAGCGCCGAATTTCCGGGCCAGCTTGTAGAGCCCCTCGTTCGCCTCCGCGCCGCTGTTGCAGAAAAAGACCTTCCCGCCCAGACCGACCAGATCGACGACAAGCTTCGCGAGTTCACCCTGAGGCCGTGTGAGGTAGAGATTGGAGGTGTGAACCAAGCGGGCGGCCTGATCGGCGACCTCCTTGGAGAACTTCGGATGGCTGTGGCCGAGCGAGCAGACAGCGATCCCCGCGCCGAAATCGAGGTATTCCTTCCCCTCCTCATCCCACACGCGCGATCCCTCCCCCCGGGCGAGGGCCAGATCGAACCGGCCGTAAGTCGGCATCACGTAGTCACGGTAAAGCTCTGCGGTGGTGGCAGCGGACATTGTAAAAAGAAAGGCAAAAGGAGAATTAATATGGAACTCAGGAACTCAGGAAGGAAACACTGAAGGGGTCAAAAAAAGAATTACCCCAGTGTCTTCGCTGTTCTTTCAGTGCATTTTATGGCCGTTGATCTTTCTGGCAACCTTCCTCTCTTTTCCTGATGCAACGGATGCGAAGCAATGCCCAAGCAAGCAATTCCTGAGTTCCATATTTTTTACTCTCCCTGATCGATCAAGTTTCTGAAGGCTTCTTCATTGAGGATTTTCACACCGAGTTTCCGAGCCTCTACTTGGCAACGGAGACAGGCGTCTTGAATCCGAGGGATTTCGCCAGGCCCGCCTGATTCCTGTCAAAGGTGAGGAAAGTATCGGCTTCCAGTTCGAGTGCGCCAGCAAGATGAAGAATGTCGAAGGCGCGGTGGCCTCCCAGGATGGTCTGTTGTGAGGAAATTGCCCTCGCCTTCGTAAGGATTTCCCCAAGATGGCAGGGGGGAGCGCTCAACCTCCCCGCCCGAAGGTCAGACTCGAAATCCCCTAGCAGATCCTCCCCGCCGCCGGAGGGAATGAGCTTCCTGAACTCGGCAAGCCTCAGGGCATTCTCAAACTCATAACGATTCCATGCTGTGAGCAAGATCACCGGCGCCTTGGCCAGCACATACTTCCTCGCAGCCTCGGTATGGGCGTCGTTCCCATAGAGCGCAAAGAGGAAACTGGTGTCGCAACAGACTACCATGATCCCCCGGCATCCCGGAGCAGTTCGCGCGAGCGGGCCGCAGTAAGTCTTTTGCCCGTCTTGCGTCCGGATTCCATGATCGGACTACGCGACCAGTCAGCACCAACCCGAGGCTCCTCGGATGCAGGGACAAGACGGGCAATGGCCTTTCCCCGGCGGGTGATGAGCACCTCCTCGCCGGAACCTATCCATTTGAGAAGACCGCTGTATCTGTTCCTGAGATCGCGGACCGTGGCAGTGTGCATAGTGCTACAAATATGGAGCACATTGGAAAGAAGTCAATGCCACCCTTATAAGGGCATTTACAAGGGATGAAGGGAACTATTAATCCCTTCATCACCCATTCCCGAGGACCTTTCCCTCATCCCTACCGTTTCAGACCCAACGAGTGATAGAGGCCGAGGACAAATTGCATTACATTGGTCAGTCCGGCGGGCGGTTTCCGCTGACCGTAGCTGTTATCTCCCCAAGTCACTAGAGTTCCATTGGTGGTGACTGCAAAGATTGTATTGCCACCGGAAGCGATCTGGGAAACACCCGTGAGTGCGGCGGGGACATCAGTCTGACCCGCGCTATTCCATCCCCAGACGACCACGGTTCCGTCAGCCTTGAGAGCCACGGTATGACTAAGACCGGTTGCAATCCGTACCACATTGGTGAGACCCGCCGGGACATTAGTCTCGCCATAGGTATTATCTCCCCATGCCTCGACCGTACCATCGGCCTTAAGTGCCACGCTGTGAAAATACCCCGCAGCGATTTGGACGACATTGGTCGCAGCTGCGGGGACGTCGCATTGGCCGTAGTCATTCCATCCCCAACCGATCACCGTTCCGTCGCTTCGGAGAGCGAGGGCATGATCTGAGCCCGCCGCAATCTGGACAGCATTGGTGACCCCTGCAGGGATATTGGTCTGGCCCAGCGAATTATTTCCCCAAGCAATGATCGTTCCATTGGTCCTCAGCGCGGTACTGAAGCTCACTCCCGCTGCTACCTGGGCCGCATTGGTAACGCTGGTTGGGACATTCGTTTGGCCATAGGCGTTCCAGCCCCAGGCTACGACCGATCCATTGGCTCTCAGGGCCAGACTATGGAGTCCCCATGTCGAGAGCTGGACAATATTGGTAAGCCTAGCCGGAATACTCGTCTGACGATATGTATTGTCTCCCCATGCGACCACTGACCCAAAAATGGAAGGGCGGGAGAGGGGGAAGGTCGTTGATCTGACTGGTATCGTCGGAATGACCACCCTTACTCCGATGCCGCCAATCTGATTGGTTGCGGAATTGGTGGAGGATTTGGGTGCAGTCACCACGAGCGTCCGGGAGACATTGGTGGCAGGGTTCCAGTTCTGGTTGCCAGCTTGAGAAGCCGTGATGGTGGCGGTCCCCGCTCCGAGAATGGTCACCATGTTGGACGTGATGGCTATGTTGCTGGCGGTAGAACTATAGGCAACCGGCAGGCCCGATCTTGCCGTGGCGGTGAGCGCAAACGGAGTGGTGCCGTAGGGTCTATTGGTCAGAACCCCGAAGGTGATTGCTTGATTGCCCTTGGCCACGCTGAAGCTGGTGGTGACTTCGGTGGCGGCCAGGTAGTTTGTGTTGCCTCTCTGATTGGCGGCCAGAGTTACTAGACCCGCACCCCTGAGGGTTACGGTCGAGTTGATTACCGTTGCCGGCCCGGAAAGAACCGATAGCGTCACGGGTAGAGCCGAGGAGGCCGCTGGGATCTTCACGGCAAACGGCGCTATCCCGTTGGTCTTGGGTGTGATCTGCGTGAAGGGTGCGATCGACTGGGTGGCCTGCAGGATCTGGAAGCTGGTGGTCACTTCGGGAGCGGCTAAGAAGTTCGCGTTGCCAAGCTGATTGGCGGCTAGCACCACCGCGCCTCCTCCGGTCATCCTGACGGCGTTGGTTCCCGACATCACAGCCGGGCCCGACTTCACCGAAATAGTCACCGGCAATCGCGAGGAGGCACTAGGGAGCGGCGAGGGAAGCATCACCACCCCGTTGGGGACATAACTCCGGTTGGTGACAACCCCGAAAGCACGGATCGTGTTGCTCGCCTTGAGGATCACCAGCGTTCGGGCGACATTGGTTGCCGCTGCCCAGTTCGTATTGCCGGGTTGTGATGCCGTGATCGTTGTGGTACCAGCTCCCAAGATCGTGAGGGTGTTGTTGCTAACAATGGTTGCAACTGCGGGCACCGAGGAGGCGTAGCTCACTGGCAGCCCTGAGGAGGCCGTTGCGTTGGTCAATCGATAAGGGGCCTGCCCAAAGGTGTTGCTCGCGAGGGGAGTGAAGGTGATTGCCTGGCTCCCCCTGCTGACTACAAAGGACTGCTGTACAGGAGTTGCAGCACTCCAGTTGGCATTGCCTGGCTGACTGGCCTGTACAGTGATGGTTCCAATTCCATTAAGAGTGAGTGCATTACTGGAAGCAAGTGAAGCTGCTCCAGAAAGAACGCTGTAGCTGATTGGCAGCCCAGAACCGGCCGATCCATTAAGAGTGATCTGGTTGGTTGAAATCGGTTGATTGGCAATACCGGGGAAGGTGATTGACTGGGATCCGCTTCCCACGCTGAAGCTGGTCGTCACCTCGCTTGCCGCTGTATAGTTGGCGTTGCCGCTCTGGTTGGCCGCCAGGACAACGGTTCCCGCTCCGGTC
>JBIIGI010000102.1:0-6102 GCA_044236545.1 Chthoniobacterales bacterium | reverse complement strand
CCGAGGATCCGTTTGGTCGTTCTACCGTGAAAGATCCTGATCGCCTCCGAGAGAACCCATTCGTCGACACGCGGGAGATATCGGGTCCTCTCCAGGGCAGTCATGAAACTGGAGGCGGGCAATACCTTTCCATCCTCATCAAGCATCCTTAGCAGGCATTCGACGCCGGTGATTCTTCCCGTTTCAAGATCGATGATCGGTTGGAAAACAAGGAAGAGTCTGTTCTCGTGCACTGCCGCCTTGATCTTTCGGTCGAGGCTTCTACGGGCCTGGAACTCCTTTACCACCTCCTCGTCCGCAAGGCAGAAATCCTTGCGAACCCCGCTCTTGACCAGGTACATGGCCTCCTCGGCGCGTCTCAGGATCTCGTTCGGGGAAAGCCTCGGATCCGTGAGCACCACGCAGCCGATGCTCGAACTGATCCTGATTTCCAGATCGCCAAGCATGAAGGAGCGGGAAAGGCTTTTCCGAAGCCTCTCCGTGAAGGGGGGGAGTCCCTTGGCGATGTCGAGGTTGCGCACAAGGAGCACGAATTCGTCCCCGCTGAGTCGCCCGAGGAGATCACCGGGACGGCAATTTGCCCCAAGACGTTGGGCGATCTCGATCAGCAAACGATCGCCCGTTTCATGCCCGAAGTTGTCGTTGATCTCCTTGAAGCCGTCGATATCGAAAAAGAAGAGTGCCGTATCGGGCGAGGATGTCCCGGATCGCCTGATGCTCTTTTCCAGCTCACTGATGATGACTGGTCGGTTGGCCGCCCCTGTCAGATGGTCATGGGTGGCCTGATGGAGCAACTCGACGTTGACCAGTTCGCGTTCGGCGACGATGGCTAGATTCGATGCCATGAGGTCAAAAACCTCCCTGATGCGCGGATCGATCCTGCGGTGATCCGGATAGAGAAACTCGAGTGTGGCGGCAAGACGGGACCTGATCCTGATCGGCACGATGAGGTGAGTGTATTCGGGACGATCCGGAGCGGAACGGACGAATTCCGTGCTGGCCTCCGCATTTGTGGGTTGGTCGGGGGTTGCATCGATCATCTTCCAGAGAAGAGGCAGTTCCGGATCTGTGGGGAGTGTCGGGTTGTAATTGATGCCTCCCGCGCTGCCGCTCCCGATATTTCGGATCCGCGCGGAGAGCCATCCGAGATTCGGATCAAGATGGTTCATCAGGTACTCCAGCGCATCATCGAACGTCGGAGCCACATTGATGAGTTCCGATGAGGACCTGAGCAGGCGGTTGTAGACCTCTTTCTCCAGATGAAGGAGATTCCTGAGACGAGCGCCTGCGCACTGGGACTCCAAAACCCTCGTTGCGAGTTTCGCGAGTTTTCCCAGTATCTGGATCCGCGGTTCATCGAGTGTCCGTGGCTTGCGGTCTATCACGCAAAGGGTTCCGAGCGGGAGTCCGTCGTTAGTTGTCAGCGGAAACCCCGCGTAGAAGCGGATGAAGGGCTCTCCTGTGACCAAGGGATTGTCGGCAAATCTCGCGTCGAGATGAGTGTCCTCGACGAGTAAGGCGCCCGTGGCATCAAGGATGGCATGGGCGCAAAGCGAGTGCTTGCGGTGTGTCTCACCACAGTTCATCCCGTGTGCGGACTTGAACCACTGCCTATCCCTGTCGACTAGCGAAATCAAGGCAATGGGTGCGTTACAAGTGTTCGCGGCGATTTCCGTGAGGCAGTCGAGAACCGGGTCAGGCTCCGAGTCGAGGATCTCCAATCCATGAAGACGCGCGAGTCTCTCCTCCTCCCGAGGATGCATCGCCGCTTCGCTTCCCCCTTTTTCGAATAAACCCGCAGGCTGGATGTGATGCTGCCCGTTCTTCGTGCCCCCCTCCCTTATCGGAGAAAGGATGACGCTCATTGGTCTGCGCACTTCGCCCTGCCTTCGTTCCGTGGTTCCCGTCGCGGCTTTGCCAGTGCTGGTTGGCTCCTCATTCATGACGCCGGGCGATGAATTCCATCATGATCGGATCGTACAGTTCCATGATCCCCTCTCATAGTCGTGTGCAATAGCGCTTACGCTTATCTTCATACCTCATTTCCTGATATCGGGACATTCTCATAACCGGATGCGTGATCCCGTGTTGGGAATGAGGGGGCGTGGAGGATGGTGGTGCGCAAGCACCTGCACCGAATCGGTTTCTTCGGAATCATTCGTTGGAATCCCTCCGGTCGGATGATGCCGCGGCTTTCTAGGATGCGGTGGTGCGGCTAAATGCCCTACCACGGTGAATCAGAAGAGAAAGGGGTCCCTGGGATTTGCCTTCCCGGGGAAAAGGCGCAGTGTCCGCTGCGCGAGGTAATCCTTGATCCCGAAGCGTTTCTTTTTGGTGAGTCTCCTGAGGTATTCGGGCATGACACGCGGGTTGATCTTGGGGAGGGGGCTGATCGTGACGAATGTTTTCATGGCGGGGGGCTGCATTTCTATGCGGAACCGATCCGGTTACTCGTGATATCGGCGTGACTTGAGGAGAAGACGGGGATGGCGGAAGCAGCTGATGGGGGTGCCGTTCCCATTCATCGCATTGAGTTGGCAGTTATTCCGGATGGTCAGGGCGGAGACGTAGTCGAGAATGATCCTGCTGTTGGTGGTGGGTTCCGGTTCCAGATCGCGGAAGAGCACCAGCGGCTTCTTTCCGTTCGGATGATCCATGGAGATGAGTTCCCTCAGCGAATGCCGAAGGTTGGGATTGAGTGAAAGATCCCCGTCGCCCACCATCAGGATGATATCCGGCATGATTCTTTTGCAGACCTGCTCCCAACTGATCCCGTTGTTGCTGAGAACCGTGTAACTGAAATATTCGACATGGGATCCGGCATGAGGGAGTGTGGAATGGAGGGCGGTCTCGATCCAGCGGCGCGCGAGTTTGGCAGCCTGAACCGAGGGGTAGAGGCAGATAACTCGGATGTCACTCACCCTCAGCGCTGCAAGGCTACGTGGGGATTCCTCATGCTGCTCAGCGGTTGGCTGGCGTTGAAATATCCTGCGCTGTCGCGGGGATCGGGCCACGCGTGAGGCATCGGAGTGATGATCATGCGGTTCTGGTTTCTGATGCCCGTCACGATCCGACCCGAGTGTCTGATGCGACGACGGGTGGGTTGCGTGGGATCTGTGCTTGGAGCCTTTTGGGGAAGTCATGGGAGGGATAAGCTAATGGGGGATGAAAAAACCGGGTATTTGCAGGGTCCACTATCTGCGACTAAGAAATGGGATTAGCACTACGGACATGATTTGAAAAAGAATGCGGGTGGTCATTCGCGGCGTAACACGCATGTCGGAGGGGAGGGGGAGGGCGCAAAGCATGACAATGCATATGCATGAACCCGGTTTTGCAATGGAATCACGCCAACAGATCTGGAGCTTTCACCAAGATGGTGCGAGTCGATCGGGTTAAAAAGTTGAAGTGTTAAAAGGTTAAAAGGGTTCAAACCGATCCCAGGGAACTCTGAATGCGAAAGGCGCCACACATTTTGGGGTGCACAGTCCCATAATCGACATTTCCCTCAGCCACATTGCAACTCTTCAACGTTCTAACCTTTTAACTTCTCAAAGAGCCCGACACTCCAAGGAAACGCTGATGAAAACCGTCAATGCGATTTAATCAGCAGGTCCCTAAGAAAGCGTCGGTGCCCTAATTGAACGGCATGCTCTTTTTCCTGCGGTCAAAATCAACTCCCGCAGGGAGAAAAACCTGAGCGGCCTCCTCGCCGTAAAACCTCACGGAGTAGGCGTGAAGCTGGAGGGAGTTTTCCAGTCCGATCTTCAGCCGGATGTTGTTCCGGTGAACCTGAACCGTTCTGGGGCTGATGTGCAACTTCTCCGCCGTATGATGGGCGGAGTGCCCCTGCGCCATGAGGATCATGATCTCGAGTTCCCGGTCGGTCAGATCATGGAGATGATTGCCGTCATGATGCTTCCCGTGATGGTTGGCGATCGAGTGGAGTGTCTGCCGTGTGATTTTCGGGCTCAGATAGATGTCGCCGTGAAGCACGCGTGTCACCGCCTGCTTGAGCTTTTCCATCGGCTCATGCTTGGGCAGGTAGCCCATGGCTCCGGCCCTTAGGCAGCGCTCGGCATAAAAGCCTTCGCAGTGCATCGAGTGAACCAGTACCTTCAGCTCCGGTGCAATCGGTTTGAGATGCTTGATCAATTCAAGACCGTCCTTTCCGGGCAGGAGGATCTCCAGGATCATGAGATCCGGTTGATCATTCTCGATCAGCTGCAATGCCTCCTCGGCACTGTTGCATTCCCAGGCGATGTCCCATTCGTCGAGGTCGCGAAGGTACTTGTTGATTCCGTTCCTTGTGCACGGATGGCCGTCCACAACTGCTATGCGTTCCTTGTGGAGCGCCGGTTTTGTGTTTTTGTTTTTGGTGTTCATGGGGAAGTGCTCACGTACCGCTGTATCACGGTTTGAGAACCTTATTCAGTGTAGTGCATGAATACCATAGTCATAACGCTTATATCCCGTTCCATGAAAACCGGTGCTGATTCTGAAAGGCTGTGACCGGATCTTGAGCAGGTACTGAGGAGGTCTTTTCCGGGTGCGGGATTGATTCCCTTTCCCTCCTTCGGAATGCCTCAACGTTTCCATGATGAAGTTGACCCGTAGCATCAAAGTTCCGCATCAAGGATTGCCAATCCCGCTTCCAGGCGGCATAAGTTTTCCTCTGCTTGGAGCCGACAGACCCCGTAGTTCAACGGATAGAATAGGAGTTTCCTAAACTCTAGATGGTGGTTCGATTCCACCCGGGGTCACTTTTTTTGCTTTTTCGTCATTTATTCCATGACGCCTCGTGATCTCCAGTTAGAGTCACCGCCCTTCTTTATCCCGCCACGCCGACCATGCTCCTCTGTATCGACTTCCAGCCCGCCTATGTGGAGTCGTTTTCAGACCTCATGATCCCGCTGAGGAGCAGGTTGCGTTCCGCTGTCCGAGGGGGTGAAGAGGTCCACTTTGTTTACAACGAGGCATGGTCGCTGGAGGGGGAGGCCCTCGGTGATTCCATCGACCAGGTGAGCGCTTGGTGTGCGCAGGAGCGCCTGCCTGTGGATGGCGCCCGGATGCTCAGAAAGAACTTTGGATGGGTGTCTCATCTCTTCCGTCACGGCGTGGAAAGAGAGATCGCGATCACAATCCTGCGTCTCCTCATGAAACGGGGCATCTCCGCCAGTGATGAGATCCCGGGGTGTGAGCTGGAAAAAATCGTGGCCTCGGCCCACGGCGATTTTCCGGGCTTTTGGGACTGCTCACCCGAAGCTTGGGACGAGATCATGACGGGAGCGATCGCGATGCCCTATGTCTTCGACGGAGGGGTCACCAACTGGCTGGAATCTCTCCGTGGTCAGCATGTGGAGGTAGTCGGGGGGTTCCGTCACCGATGCCTCGACGAGATGTGCATGATGCTGGAAGCGGGCGGGATTTCCCATCACCTCAACGAGGCGCTCATCTACTCGGTTTCCGATGAGCAGCCAGAGATGGTTTTCGAACCGTTGCCAATCGACCGGGAGGAGAGGGAGCCAATGCTTTTTCCTTAGGGAAGCGGTACTATCAACGCACCCGGATTAATAGACTTCCACCGGGGAGCGTTTCCCATCCTCGGGGCTGCGCTTGGCAGCCTCCTCGGCTCCAAGCACGTTGACCCGCAGATCCCAGACTCCTTGGTCGAGTGCCTTGAAGTTCTCCTCGGTGAAGGTGGTCGGGGGAGGGAGCTTGGCCTTGAAGGCGGCGATGTTGGCAAGCGCGCGGTCGATCTGGTCGGCGGGGCATTTCTCCAGGACCTTGGCGGCCTGTTCGGCCAGTTCGGTGCGGTGGCAGATCATGAGGAGGTCGTTCCCCGCGGCAAGTCCGAGGCGGATCATCTCGTCGAATCCGTAGTGGTTGAGGATCGCCCCCATGTCGAGGTCGTCGGTCATGACAAGTCCTTGGAATCCCATCTCCTCCCTAAGGAGTTTCGTGGTGACGGCGGGCGAGAGGGATGCGGGCATGCCGGAGGGGTCGAGTTCCTGGAAGGCGATGTGACCGATCATCATGCTGTCGACGGGATTCTCCCCGGTGCAGAAGCGGCGGAAGACTTTCAGTTCGTGGGCCTCCAGT
>JBIIGI010000044.1:0-21520 GCA_044236545.1 Chthoniobacterales bacterium | reverse complement strand
AGGAGCCGATCGGCCGGCGCGGATCCTTGAGGTCGGCGCGGGAGCGGCGCAGCGCCTTGCTGATCGCGGTGACCGCCTCGTCCTGGCCGATGACGCGCTTCCTGAGGTCCTCCTCCATGGAGAGAAGCTTCTGGGTCTCCTTCTGCTCCATGCGCTGAAGCGGCACGCCGGTCCACTTGGAGATGACGTGCATGATGTCATCCTCTCCGACGATCACCTCGCGCTCGTCGCGATTCTTCCTCCATGCGGCGAGCGCCGACTCGAGATCCTCCTTGGCCTGCTTCTCGGTGTCGCGAAGGGCGGCGGCTTTCTCGAAATCCTGGGCCTTGATGGCGGCCTCCTTCTCTCCGCGGATGCGGTCGATCCCGGCCTCGAGATCCTTGGTGGCGGGCGGGCGGGTCATCGCGCCGATGCGGGCGCGGGATCCGGCCTCGTCCATGACGTCGATCGCCTTGTCGGGCAGGAAGCGCCCGGTGAGGTAGCGGTCGGAGAGCTTTGCGGCCGCTTCCAGGGCGGCGTCATTGATGACGGCCTTGTGGTGCGCCTCGTACTTGGGACGGAGCCCCTTGAGGATCAGGATGGTGTCCTCCACGGAGGGAGCCTCGACCTTCACCGACTGGAAGCGGCGCTCGAGGGCCGAGTCCTTCTCGATGTACTTGCGGTATTCGTTGAGCGTGGTGGCCCCGATGCACTGGAGTTCGCCGCGGCTGAGCGCGGGCTTGATGATGTTGGAGGCGTCCATGGCCCCCTCGGCGGAACCCGCGCCGACGATCGTGTGGAGTTCGTCGATGAAGAGGATGATGTTCTTGTTCCTGCGGATTTCGTCCATCACCGCCTTGATCCGCTCCTCGAACTGGCCGCGGTATTTGGTGCCGGCAACCATGAGGGCGAGGTCGAGGGTGATGACCCTCTTCTCCGCGAGGATCTCCGGGACGTTGCCGGAGACGATCTCCTGCGCGAGACCCTCCGCAATGGCCGTCTTGCCGACACCCGCCTCGCCGATGAGGACGGGGTTGTTCTTGCTGCGGCGGCAGAGAATCTGGATGACGCGTTCGATCTCCTCGGCGCGTCCGATGACAGGGTCAAGCTCGTCCTTGCGGGCCAGTTCGGTGAGATCCCTGCCAAAGGCCTTGAGCGCCGGAGTCTTGGTCTCCTTGCGTGACGGGGAACCGCCCGAGGCGACTTCCTCTCCCTCCGCATCCCCCTCCTCCACTTCCTCGGATGGGGTGAAGTTGGGGTCGAGTTCCTTGAGGACCTCGTTGCGCGTGCGGTCGAGGTCGATCTCGAGGTTTTTGAGCACGCGGGCCGCAACCCCCTCCCCCTCCCGGAGAAGACCGAGCAGGATGTGCTCGGTGCCTACGTAGGAGTGCTGGAGGGCCTTGGCCTCCTTGCCGGCAAGGGCGAGGACCTTCTTGACGCGCGGCGTGTAGGGAATATTCCCGGACATCTTGCTCTCGGGTCCGGAGCCGACCTGCTTCTCGACCTCGTGGCGGACAGTCTCCAGATCGAGTCCCATTTTCTGGAGCACGTTCACCGCGACTCCCTGACCCAACTTGATCAGGCCGAGCAGCAGATGCTCGGTTCCGACATAGGTGTGGTTGAACCGGTCGGCCTCCTTGCGGGCAAGGGCCAGAACCTGTTGGGCACGTGGTGTGAAGTTGTTCATCATGGTTCCTCGCTGGGTGTCGTGTCTGATGTCGGCCGGGATCCGGTCGTCGGGATTTTCCCGATTTCAGGCTCCGGCATCATCTTCAACTTTGACCGGATCAGTGCCGCGCGCAAGGAATCGCGTTCCTCGGCCCCCAATTTTGTCGCCTGGAGGCCTTTTTGGAGATGGGCGGGCTGGGTTTCAATGAAGAGTTCGTCGACCTGAAGCCGGCTCCGGCTCGGGAAGAGGCCGAGATCGACACCCATCTTGATGAAGGAGAGCAGGTTAAGGGCCTCCTTGGAGGTGATCGAATGGGCGTGACAGAGGATGCCGTAGGCGCGGCCGATCTGGTCCAGAAGGGTCTCGGCACGCTGCTGGAGGAGGATCTGGCGGGCGTTCTGCTCGTGCTCAAGGATCTGGAAGATGACCTTGTTGAGCCTGCCGATGATCTCCTCCTCGGCCTCGCCGAGGGTTGTCTGGTTGGAGACCTGGAAGAGGTTGCCCATCGCCTCGGTCCCCTCGCCGTGGAGTCCCCGGACGGCGAGACCGATCTTGTTGACGGAGTTGATGATCTTGTTGACCTGCTCCGAGATGACCAGGCCGGGGAGGTGAAGCATGGCGCTGGCCCTCATGCCGGTTCCCACGTTGGTGGGGCATGCGGTGAGGTAACCGAGTTCGTCGTGGAACGCGAAATCGAGGGAATCCTCAAGCTCGCTGTCGGTCTGGTTGATCATCGCGAAGACCTCGTCGAGCTGGAGTCCCGCGCGGATCGCCTGCATCCGGAGATGGTCCTCCTCGTTGATCATGAAGCTCAGGGTCTGGGAGGTGTTCATCACGACGGCGCTCCCCGCCCCCTTGGCCGCGTGCTCGCGGCTGATCAGGTGCCGCTCGACCAGAACCTGCTTCTCCAGCGCGGACAGATCCTCGAGCTTTTCGGAAAAGGACTCCCTCATCTCTGGAAGCCGCTCCACGGCTCCGCGGATCTCCTCGAGGACGGCGACGCGCTCCGCCTTCTTGGCCCATCCCGGAAAAGGCTTCCCCTTGAGGTTCCGTGCCAGGCGCACCCGGCTGCTGACGACGATCTGGTCGTGCGGGCCGGAACCGCTGAGCCACTCGCCGGTGTTGGCGATGATGCGGGAGAGCTTCATTCCTTCTTTCGGGGCTTGGAGGGGGGCTTCTCCTTGATCACGGCGGGTTCCGGATGCGGGGCCGGCCTCGTCACCGGCGCGACGCCATCCACACTTCCCTTCGCGGTATCGGACTCGAGAAGACGGATGCTGTCACGGATGGTGGCGGCCTCCTCGAACTGCTCGGAGGCGACGGCCTTCTCCAGGCTGGCCTGCAGCGCCGCGAACTCCCTGTTCCTGCGGCGTGCCTCCTCCAGCCTTGCCGGCACCTTACCCGTGTGGATGATGCCGCGGTGCATGTTCCTGAGCATGCCGGAGAGCCCCTCGGCGAAGGCATCGTAGCAGGCGCTGCAACCGAGGCGCCCGGTCTTCTTGAAATCAGCCTGCGAGAACCCGCAGACCGGACAGCGGGCGCCGGCGGGGTTCTTCTCGATCTCCTGGGCGGCACCCAGGCCGAGCAACAGGTCGGCGAGGGCGAAGCCGGTCGGGTCGTTGACCCCCTTCTCCCTCGAGCATCCCTCGCAAAGATTCACCTTCTGCATCTTGCCCTCCACGATCTGGGTCAGGAAGACGGTGGCTTCCTTGGTTTTACAGACATCGCAGAACATGGGTGTGCAGGGTGTTGGACTTAATAGATCGGCGTGCCCTCCGTCTGTGTCAACTCGCGGAAACGGGCGATCAGACGGCGCGTCACGGGTCCGGGCTTGCCGTCACCGATCGGGCGCTTGTCGAGTTCCACGGCCGGGATGATCTCCGCGGCGGTGCCGGTCAGGAAGCACTCGTCGGCCGTGTAGATGTCATAGCGGGTCATCTGCGGCTCGGAAACCTCGAGTCCCAGCTCGTCGGCGATCTGGATCGCGACGGCCCGGGTCACGCCGGCAAGCGCGCCGGAAGAGATCGGCGGGGTGGTGATGGCTCCGTCCGTGACCAGGAAGATGTTGTCACCCGTGCACTCGGCCACCAGTCCCTGCTCGTTGAGCATCAGTCCCTCGCCGGCTCCGGCGTGGGTGGCCTCGATCTTGGCCATGATGTTGTTGAGGTAGTTGAGCGACTTCACCATCGGGCTGAGCGCACCGTGGGCGATGCGGCGGGTCGAGCAGGTGACGACCTTGAGACCCTTTTCGTAGCTCTCCGCGGGATAGAGTGTGATCTTCGCCGCGATGATGATGACGGTCGGCTTCGGGCAATGCTCCGGACTCAGGCCGAGGTTCCCCTTGCCGCGCGTCACGACGAGGCGGATGTAGCCGTCCTGGAGTTCGTTGCGGCGGATCGTCTCGAGCAGCGCCTCAGTCATCTCCTTGCGGTCGAGCGGGACCACCATGCAGATGGCGGCGGCCGACTTGTAGAGACGCTCGATGTGCTCCTCCAGGCGGAAGACCTTGCCGTTGTAAAAGCGGATGCCCTCGAAGACACCGTCCCCGTAGAGAAGGCCGTGATCGAAGACCGAAACCTTCGCCTCGGATTCAGGATAAAAAGCGCCGTCGATATAGATCTGCATCGTGCCTGCAGTATGCGGCGGAGCCGGCGGGGTGAAAAGTTGATTTGTTGGTTCGGGCCGGGGCGATTTGCCATCCCGTGCCGGCGTTGCCAAAGGGATGATCCGGGAAAGGGGAGTTAAAATGGTTAGAAACGTTACAAGGTTACAAGGTGCATCCGGAAACCCCTGAACCTGAATTCGAGAAGGCACCATCAAGAAGTTTGCTGAACATGGCTCCGCTCGGAGAGTGGAATGAGTGCCTGCTGTCAGCACGTTGTGACGTTTCAACCCTTCAACGCTTTTAACCCGGAATTTGCATTGGGAATTCCTGAAATAATAGGAGGCCGCGTTAACAAAGTTAAAAAGTGAAAATGTTACAACCAAGGCTCTGGGAAGAGCCGCGTAAGATCCAGTCCCGCGACTGCGGGAGGACCCGAAGGGCGCCACCGCTTGCCGGGAGGCAAGTGGCGTCAACGTGGATCCTGGAGAGCCCTGACCCGAGATTCAAAACGGGCGTGTCAGGGAAAACGCCGTCAAAAGATGCCTGCATGAGTTCAATTCGGCCTCGGACTTCAGCCCCCTTTTAACCTTTTAACGGTGTAACGCTTTTAACCCTTCAGGGACTCACCATCCGGGTGAAACGCTCAAACCTGTCAACGCCGCTCTCATGCAAAATCCGGGTTTAACCCTTTTAACACTTCAACTTTTTAACCCGATCTACTCGCGCCATCCGGGTGAATCATCCAGATCTGTTGTCATGGCTCGATTGCAAAATCCGGGTTAATCTGGGAACCCCTTACTTCCGGGGCGAGAAGGTCAGTCGAATCTGGCGCCTGAGGATGAAGAAAAGGAGCGTGAAGAGCATCCAGCTCGAGAGGACCATCACCCCGGCATTGAACCAGAGCAGCGGGATCCTCATTCCGAAATAGTACTTTACCGGCCCGAAAAAGACATTCGGATGACGACTGTCCCGGTAGTCCGCCTGCTCCATTTCGGCCTTGGCCACCAGATCAAGGACCTTCTGGTTGGTGAACAGTTGCTCGGCCGTGACGCCTCCCTGCCTCGACACGAGTTCCTCCCGCTTGAACGGGCCGCCGGCGATCACCCCGTCGATCCGGGCCATCCGACGGTCCAGATCCCGCGGGGAAACGGCCTCCAAACCGCTGAGGATGGCGAGCAGTTCCTTGAGGTCGTCGAGCCGCTCCTCCTGGGCTTCGGTGGGCTTTTTCAGGGCGGCAAGCTGGTTGATCCGGTTCTGGATGCGGGCCTGCCGCAGGGCCAGCGGGTTCAGCTTCGCCTGGGCATAGACAATGCCCTCGTAGGACCAGCGCATCGGCATGAACTCGCAGATGAACGGCACCTGCAGGTCGCTTCTCGGCTCCATCGCGGTGTCGGGATGACGGACGAACCACTCGTGGATCGCGTGAATGAAGTCGAGGTTGCGGTTCATCTCCTCGTACTTGATGAGCGCTCCCCCAAGGATGATCTGCGGGATCAGGACCACCGGGATGATGTTGACGGCGGTCTTCCCCTCCCGAGCGAGCGAGGAAATTGTCAGGCCGATGGCGATGCCGCTGAACGCGGTGAGGAACATCGCCGTGAACTCCACCCAGTAGAACCCCCGGACGGCCACCATCCAGTTCCCGATCAGCGTGAAGAGGGCGCACTGCGCGACGGCAAAGAGGCCCAGGGTAATCGCCTTCGCGAGCAGGTAGTAGCTGATGCGGACATTGAGATTGCGCTCGCGCAACAGCACGGGACGATCGCGGATGATATCGTCGACGCTGTTGGTTAGTCCCAAGAACATGGCGACGACCAGCGAGAGGAAGAGGTATGTCGGTATATGGAAGGAGGAGGCGAAGTCGTAGACCGTTCCCTCCGAGTAGCGGAGAACGGCGCCGATCAGGAAGGCCAGTAGCGGAGCCTCGACGAGCGTGGTGAGGAGGTTGGCCCGGTTGCGCATCTTGCTAATGAAGGATCGCTGGAGCAGCACGAGGAACTGACCCACCTCCTCCCGCCAGCGGAAGGCATCCCATCCGGTGAGTTGCTGGGGCAGGCCCCGGCGGCGGTCGGAATCACCGGACACCGGAGTGCGCGAGGAGGCCGGTTGCTGAACCTCCCTCATCAGCCGGTAGGCCTCGAACTTGTCCCGCCAGTATTCGGGGGAGAAGCGGCGTGCCGGCACGAGTTGGCCGCGGTTGTTCTCCTCGTAAATGATGTCGCCGCCGAGGTCGCGCAGCGGGGTCTCCAGGACGTCGAACACGAACTCCGGGCGCGTCGTGCCACAGGCCTGACATCCGCCCAACTCGGTCCCGAAAAGCTGCTCGTGCTCGGCCTCGGCGAAGTAGGAGAGCATTTCCGTCGGCGTTCCGAAAAAGACGAGGCGCCCCCCCTTGTCCAGCAGGAGGGCCTTTTGGAACATCTGGAAGATCTTCGAGGTCGGTTGATGGATCGTCACGAGGACGATCTTGTTGTGGGCCATGCCCCGGATGATCTCGATGACATGCTCGGAATCCTTGGAGGAGAGGCCGCTGGTCGGCTCGTCGAAGAGGTACACATCGGCCGTGCTGACCATGTCGAGACCGATGTTGAGGCGCTTCCTCTCGCCGCCGCTGAGAACCTTGCGCTGGGATCCGCCCACGACTTCCTTGCGACGCTCGTTGAGTCCGAGTTCCGCCATTTTGCTGTCGATGCGGCGCTGGCGTTCCCGGCGCGAGAGATGGGGCGCGCGGATCGCCGCGGCGAAGGAGAGGTTCTCCTCGATGGTGAGCTGCTCGTCGAAGGCCTCGTACTGGGGGATGTACGTGATGTACTGCAGGAGAGGATCAAGGTGCGCGTAGAGGGACCGCTGGTTGAGCAGCACCTCGCCCGCCACCGGTTGGAACTGGCCGGCAAGGGCCCGGAGCAGCGTGCTCTTGCCGCAACCGCTGGCCCCCATCACGCAGACCATCTCGCCCCGTTCGACGCCGAAGCTGAGGTTGTCGAGGGCGGTGTCGCCGTTGCGGAACCGGCAGGCCAGGTCGCGGATGTCCAACGAGCGGATGATATTCCTCTCCTCCTCGACGATCCGGTCGGCGAAGTTGCATCGCAGGACCTGCCCCGCGTCGATCCGGATCGCGTCGCCGTCGACCAGATCCATCGCGCCGCGCACGGGGATTCCGCGAACGACGATCGGACGGTCGGCCTGGAGCACCTCGACGCGACCCTTTTTTTCCTTGTAGTCGCAGGTGATCCGGAGCGTCACCTCGCCGCCGATGCCCGGAGAGAGGAGGATGTCGTCATCGTCGAGCCGGGAGGGGTTGTTGGACGCTATGTATTCCGTCTTGGATCCCTTCAGGACGAAGCGGCCGCCGAAGGCGCCGACGCGGCGCTTCAGTTCGCCAAGGTCGAGTTCGCCGCCGTCACGAAAGAGGATCCTGTCCTGAAGCTGGGCCTCGACGCTCACTCCCTTGCGCAGCGGGGTTTCACGGAGGGTTGCCCTCAGGTCCTGGAGCGCGGTGACACGGACCTTGAGGCCGAAGGCGATCTCCAGGTCGCTGTCGCGGCCGCGGGTCTTCTCGAGCCGGACCTCCTCGTTGTTGATCGCCACGAAGATGTGGGGAAGGGTCACGTTCCTCTTCGCGTTGAAGTAGAAGACCAGGTCCTGGCTGGTGATCACCTGCTCGCCGACCAGCACCCGCTGCCCGGGATAGATGCGGCAGAATTCCCCCGGCTTGAGAAGGCGCCCCTGCACAATGAGGCTGCGGGTGGAGAGGTTCTTCAGGATGATGAGATCCTGATGCCGGTAAGCCAGCAGGCGCTCCTCCGGGACGAATCCCCGGAGCGCGACATCGCACCGCTCGGGATCGCCGAAGGAGAGAGCCTCCAGCGGGGAGACGCCGTCGTGGAAAAAATCCGGGTCGGCCTGCTCGTTGGCGTTGAGTTGATAGACGATGTCGATGGCCTGAGCGGCCATCCCAAGCCTGCCCATGAAGTCATGGTAGGCCGCGATCTGCTCCGGCTTCATCCCCGATCGGGCGATGAGATCGTAGAGTTGCACGCCGAGGAGGATCTTTCGGTCATCGCTCATCTCCTGGGAGAGCTTGGCGGCCATCGCGCCGAGATCCTGCTGCTGCTCGAGCGCCTGCCGGAAAAGCTTTCGCAGTTCAGAATAGACGGCCTCGGGATAGTCGTAGCGCAGGAATCCGAGGCTCGAGTCAATCTCCTCCTCGAGCATCTCGCCGTCGACCCGCGTGAATGCGGCAAGCACCCGGATGAGGGTCGGCAGCAGGTTGGGGCTCTCGATGATGGTGCGGGGCTTGCGCAGCAGCCGGCGCCAGCGTTTCGCCACGGAATGCTGAAACCGCGAGGCCCCGCGCAACACGCTGTCGATCAGCCTGACCGACCTTCGTTTTTCGTCCGGCAGCATGCCGGGAGCCGAGGAAACGGCATTCTCCTGCTCGGGGAGCGGTCCAGTGGGATCCATCGCCGTGAAGCATAACCCCTCGGGTCCCAAATATGGAGGCATTTGTTGCAATCCCCGGGATTGTCCGCGCAACGGCGCACGACCCCTCCCGGCTAGGAGCCGGTTTCCCATGCAGTCCCCGGCCTATTGACTCGGGAGGTGCTTCCAATCAGGATCTGGCTTCGTTAATATCACTAACGGTTCACCCCTCAATGAATCCCTCATCCAAGCCGCTCGAGAAGCTGGAAATCGGCTCGCTCGCCTCCTTCATCATGGTGATGCAGCGCCGTTTCATGGCGATCCTGATGGGTGAGTTGGCCCGGGGGAAGGTCTCCTTTCCGCAGTTCTTCCTGCTGGGACACCTCTGTTCCCAAGGACCGACCGGAATGAGCAGCATCGCGGAACTGATGGGGCACAGCACGCCCGCGGCAACCGGCCTGGTGCAGCGTCTCGAAAAGCTCGGTTATGTTCGCCGATCCCACGGGAGGGAGGACCGGCGCAAGGTGACGGTCGCCGCAACCTCCAAGGGAACCCGCCTCGTGGAGGGAATACGCCAGGAGGTCATCGGCAATCTGGAAAAGGTGATGGAGTTGCTCGAGCCGTGGGAACAGCGGGCTTGGTTGGACATTTACGGAAAAATCCACGATTATTGCATCTCTTCTTCCTTATGAAGTCACCTTTTCCCTTACTTGCGGCGCTATGCTCCCTCCTTACCTCCCCCCTGGAAGCACAGCAACCCGACGCGAATGATGCCTCTCAACAGGGCATCTCGGTCGGAACCGGCGCGAGCCTTGAGGCGGCGAGCAATAATCCGGTCATCACCACGAACACCCCCTCTCCGGATGACCTCTCGGCTCCGGGTGTCTCGGTGAACCCCGGCCTCTCCTCCAACCCACCGGCTCCGCCGGAGGGACTGAATGCCGGCACGAACAGCTTCACCAACCTTCCGTCTCTCCCGGCCCCCGATCTCCCGACCGCCCCGCTGATCACCAACCCTATCACTCCGGAATCACTCCCGGCACCCCTCCCTGAAACGACGACGGGGCCCATCCCCCTGCCCACGCCGACGACCAATAATTTCGGGCTGATCGACAAGATCATGAAGCTCGTCAAGGACGTGCCGCTCACGGCGGAGGCCCTTGCCAAAGCAGGCAACAAGATCGTCCCAGGCATCATCGCCAAGGATGCCAAGAGGATGAACGTCGATGAAGTGGTCCAGTATGCCCTGGCACACAATCCTGATATCCTCACCGCAGTCCAGAACATCCAGAGAGCCTCGGGCAACTACATCAACGTCCGCGCCGGCCTCCTTCCCCGGCTCAATGTCCAACCGGGATACACCTGGCTCGATCCCCAGATCCAGAACGGCCAGAAGCCTCCCGGGGCCTCCAGCGCCGGAATCCCCAGCGTTCAGGTCAATCAGGCATGGAACATCAACTTCCAGGGCACCCAGCTTCTCTACGACGGATGGAAGACCCCCGCCCTCACCGAAGCGGCCAAGCTCTCCGAACAGATCGCCTATTTCCAACTCCGCCAAACCATCGACCGCGTGGTGGCCGATGTGGTGCGGCAATTCTACCAGGTCGTTCTGAACCGAGCCCTTGTCATCGCCAACGAGCAGCAGGTGGCGCTCTACAGCACTCAGGTCACCGACCAGCAGAGCCGTTACGACGCGGGGACGGTCCCCCGCTTCAACGTCCTGCAGGCTCAGGTCCAGATGGCCAACGCCATGCCTCCCCTCATCGCCGCCGAAAACAACCTCCGCGTCTCCCTGTTCCGCCTCGTCCAGCTGATCGGCATGGACTACCCGAACATCCAGAACGTGAAGATCCCCTTCGATGTCAACGGGGAACTCGGATACTACCCCCGTAAGATCGACGAGAACGCCTCGATCCACACGGCGCTTCAGCGCAACCCCTCGCTCAAGGCCCAACGCTCCAACATCCTGGTCACGGCGAAGCAGGTGACCGCGGCCATCTCGGGCTGGCTCCCGACCATCAACGCCAACGGCGGCTACCAGATCCAGAGCTACAAGTATGACCAGAGCCTCTCGGAAACGATCGAGGGATGGTTCTTCGGGGCCACCGGCAGCTGGGCGATCTTTGACGGCCTGGCCACATACGGCGCGGTCAAGCAGGCCAAGGCGACCATGCAGAGCGCCAAGATCTCCTATGACAACTCCGTCCGCGGCGTCGTCACCGAGGTCCAGACAGCCATCTCCAACCTCCAGCAGGCGAAGGAAACCATCGAGAGCCAGAGAGCCACCGTGGAGCAGGCGGCCGAGGCACTCAGACTCTCACGCGAGCGGCTCGATGCGGGAGCGGGAGTCCAACTCGACGTGATCAACGCGCAGGTCCAGCTCCTCCAGGCCCAGACCTCGGTTCTTTCGGCGCTCTTCCAATACATCTCCGCGACCGCGGAATATGACCGCGCCCTCTCGCTTCACACCCAGTACGAGGAACTCTTCGACGATCCCCTCAACAAATGGGAGAAGGCGCGCTACCAGTCCCTCAATGCGGAGAACCGCGCCCGTCCCCAGCTCCCGAGATCGATGCGGAAGGATGACCCCCTGCCGCCGGGAGTGCATTTCGACGATCTGATCAAGAGCTCCACCGTGCGCAAGCAGGAGCAGCCCTTGGACCCGAAGAGCAAGGGCAAGTCCTCCAAGAAGACCAACGGGAACGACAAGAAATCCGTCGATTGAGCGAAAACCATCCCACCGTGGCGGTCGTCCCGATATCGGTTCACGAGTCGGCTGCACGGGTCGCCGGCCGATTCATCGGACGGATCCCCGGCATCGGGGTCACCCTGGAGCGCGATGCGGCGATGGCAGCCCTGGCGCCGCATCAACGCAGGTTACTCACTGAGCAGGGGCTCGGCATCTACCCCTTGGTCACCGCCGAGCAGATCCACGGGGCGGAGATCTCCATCGTCGCGGAACCCTCCGTAAAGCCGATTCCAGGCGTCGATGGCCTGCTGACTATGACCCGCGGCATCACGCTCGGGATCTCGGTAGCCGACTGCGCCCCCGTCTGGATCGTCGCCCGGGACGGCTCCGCGGGAGCCCTCCTGCATTCGGGAAAAAAGGGAACCGAATCGGGCATCGTTCCGAGAGGGATCCGCGAACTCTGCGCACGAACCGGATTGCCTCCCTCGGAACTGAGCGTGACCATCGGCCCCTGCATCCGCCCCCCCTGCTACGAGGTTGATTTCGCCGCAGCGATCCGCAGGCAGGCCGCCGGGGAAGGGGTTTTGGAAATCCATGACGAGGAAATCTGCACGGCATGTCATCCGGAGTGCTACTATTCCTATCGCCGCGAGAAGGGGATGACCGGAAGGATGCTGGCGACCCTGACGCTGGTTTGAATAAATGATGAAACAGGAGCCCTGAGTTCCCCATTAACCCATCCTCCGCGTGAAAGCCGCGTTCTACGGGGCGGCGGGAAGAGCCTGGGGTTGCGGGGAGGGTGAGGCCGAGCCGCCGATTTTGGGGAGCAGTTTGGGCCGCCACTTGGGATTCTTTGCCGACCCGACCGACTCGTACTCGAAGATCTTGCTTACCGGAAAGAGCACCACACCCGGCAATCCCTGCGCATTGAGGCGGATGTTCATGTTCATCCTGTCCTCCAGATAGAAAATGCTGCCGTTTCCGATCATGCTGAACCCCTTTCCCTTGATCAGCAGATCGCGCGTGGTGATGGCTCCGTTCTCAACGGTGAAGTCGGCCGTGGCCTCCCTGGCGGACTGGTAGCCGAATCCCGGGATGACCTCTCCGAGCAGGAGGGAAAGAGGACCGAGCACCGGCATCGCGAGGACATTCCCATCCTTGATAAGGATGTTTCCCTTTCCGGTCATGGCACGATCGTTGCCTCCCACCGCGCGGAACGCGTAGTCGGCTGTCAACTTGCCGCTGGATTCCTCGTAATCGAAGTAGAGCTTGGTAACATCCTTGAAATCGACATCCTCGAGATGCACTGACGCCCCGTAGCGGCTGTCACCGGGCGCCACGGAGACATCTGCCTTCAACGCGACATCCCCGCCGAAGAGCCGCGACGTCGGGATGTCGATGAGGAGTTTCTGCCCCTTCAGCAGGACGGTGCCGCTGGTGGAACCAAAGGGAAGATTCCTGCCGATGAGAGTGTAGCCCATCCCGGAGGGAGCGTTGATAGCGATGCGCAGGTCGTTCTTGGCCGGATTTTGCAGACCCACCTTCCCGGTAAGCTGAACCTCTGGCGGCCTATTGAACCGATACTCCTTGAGCCCCTCGGCGATGCGCGGATCGATCCAGGTCATGACCTTGACGGGATCCAAGCTGGTCCGCACAACCGGGAAGCGCCCTTCCCAGTTCTTGTAGTCGTAGACAAACTCCCCGCGACCGGTTCCCTCACCCATCCTTACCAGGATGTCGCGGAATGAGGCGGCCCCGTTGGCAACCTCCACGCGGGACGAGAGACTGTCGATCCAGGCACCCCTCATCGCACCCTTGCCAAGAGACAGTGATCCGCTTCCCTTAACGGTCGTTGGATCACTTCCCGGCATTCCTCCCTCAAAGCTCACCATGAGGGGATCCTTGAAATCCATCGCCCCCAATGCCTCCGCCGCGTGCCCGGTGGCGGCGGGTGCAAGTTTTCCGGGAAAGAGGCCGGCGGAGAGCCGCACGCGGTTGTCCCCGGGTCCTATCAGCAGGTCGGCCTTCACGCTGCCAGGATCTCCCTCGGCCTGCAGATCGCGGATCAGGGTCTTCCCGTCGCGGAAGGCGGCCCCTCCCGAAAGCGACCACATCGAGACTCCCTTGTATCCGAAGCGACCGACCGCCAACCCAGCCGTCCCGTTGATCACCGGCTTGCCTGCGCTCCAGTCCACGCCGAACTTCCCGTCCAGGCGGATTGGATCAATCCATTCCCAATCCTTGGCTTTTTCCCTGCCAAGGAGGAGCTGCGGGATGGGTGCGCCGGAGAACGCGCCGCCAAATTCGAACCAACCCCGGTTCTCTTCGAAGTCTGCGGATCCGACGGCTTGCATGATGCCCGTCCCGTCATCAAGGAGGAGCTTTTCCAATCTCAACTTCCTCGCGGCATAACCTGCGGATAACTCAAGATGACGGAAGGTGAGCGACCTCCACTTCCCGGCACCTGTTTCAAGATGCGCCCTCTCTACCCGAAGGCTCTCGGAATCGCTCAGATCACCACCGGCCTCGATGGTGAGAACCGGTCGCTTCCCCTCCCAATTGATCGCATCCAACTCCCTCCGGACGGCGTCGATCGTCTGTGCTGTTTTCCCCGGCCCTTCGGTGGAAACGGGCTTGGGGGCGAATTTTTTGGGATTCAGGAATGTTCCGGATAAATCCACCCTGATCTTCGCAAGCTCAAAGGAGAGAGCCGAGACCCTGAACTCTCCCGGAGTGCAGCTGATCACACCCCGGACATGATCCAACCTGAGGCGCGGTTGGTCCGTCGGTCCGAGCGGAATGTCGAGCGTCACATCCCGAAGGTTGATCCTCTCCAAGCGCGGAGACCCCCTGAGGATGGAGTCCATGTTGACGGAAACGGAAAGATGATCGGCTGAGCAGACCAGCCTCTTTTGAGGAGTGCAATCATGCACCCGGACCCGCTCCAAAATGAAACCCCGGAGAGGACTGAAGAGCACCTTCCCGATCTGCACCTCGTAGTCTTTTCCCCCGAGCAAATCGTCCGCCCGATGCCGGATCGTGTCACCCAGGCCGTGGGTCGAGGTCACGACCAGAAGCGCGGGCAGGCCGAACACCACGACCAGAAAGAGAAGGGCGAACAACGAGGCCGCCGTATACCGGAGGAGATCCTCCATCCGCTTCCAGATCGTCGACTTACCGGCACGAGATCTCCCAGTCGCATCACGCGCGCGCTTGGAAAGAAAGCCTGCCATCACCCAACCTTCCGAATTGAAGGCATTCTTGTAAAGCCGCGGAGAAGGGTTGTGATACCAACTACCAATAGGAATCATCCTTTTCGGCTCGTTCTTTTGGCGTGTAGCGTTGTTGTCATCCCTCCGGTTATCTTCAGATTGATGGCATCCGCCTTTGCCTCAGCATCTCCCGATGCATTGATGCCGCTTCCCTCCCGGGAAGCCGCGGCACCCTTCGGGCAGCGACAGAGTCGCAGTCTTCCGCACACTCTCCCGGGTGTTTGGTTCGTCCCTTTCGGGACTGTCCCGGCAGTAGCGGGACAGGCTACTCCGTGACTCGCGTCACTCGGCGTTCGGCGGACGGTGCCACCTCTATGAGGCTGCGGCATGCGCCGCAGGCTACCGCACCCGTCCCCACGCCGATCCCTTTTTCATCCTTCATCCTTCATCCTTTTCCCCCACCCCTCCCTTTCTCTACATCAGCGAGTAGGGATCGACATCGAGCGTCATCACCACATCCTCGGGCATCGTCATGGAGGCAAGGAGTTCCCGCGCCAGTTTTCCCAAAACGGCGCCGGATGAGGACTTCAGGATGACATGAAACCGGTACTGGCCATGGGAGCGCTCAAGTGGCGCCGGTGCGGAATCGGAGACCTCGACGGACTCGTGAGCCAGGCCCTTCAATTTTTTTGCAACGGCCGCGGCGGCATGGGAGGCTCTCTCCGGCGACACCCCCCGCACCCTCACAAGCAGCATCCTTGCAAAGGGAGGATGGCGAAACATCTCGCGGAAGGAGATCTCCTGTTCGTAGAAGCCCGTGAAATCATGATGCCGCGCATGCTGCAGGGAGGGGCTCGCCGGGGAGAATGTCTGAACGATCACCTCCCCCTCGGTCTCCCCCCTGCCGGCACGGCCGGCAACCTGGGTGAGGAGTTGGAATGTCCGCTCCCCCGCGCGAAAATCGGGCGAGTGGAGTCCGATGTCGGCGTTGATGATCCCGACAAGGGTCACATTCGGGAAATCGAGGCCCTTGGCGATCATCTGGGTGCCTATCAGGATGTCGATCTGACGGGCCCTGAACTTGCCCAGGACATCGGCGTAGGAGCCCCGCTTCGTCATCGTGTCGGCATCCATGCGGGCGATCCGGGCGGAGGGGAAGGCCCTGCGGATCCCCTCCTCCACCCTCTGTGTCCCCAAGCCCGAGTGACGGATACCCGGGTCGCGGCATTCGGGGCAGCGTTCCGGCGGAGTGGAAGCATGGCCGCAAAGATGGCAGGCGAGCCGGTTCTCATCCCGATGGAACGTCATGGAGAGGCTGCAGTTGGGACAGCGGCAGACATGGCCGCACTGCTCGCAGAGCATCGAGGTGGCGAATCCCCTCCGGTTCAGGAAGAGAATCGTCTGCTGACCCAGCTCCAGCCTCTTGGTGATGGCCATCTGCAGCGGTGCCGAAAGCCCGCCGTCGGACTTGGCCCTCTTCCCCTGAAGACGCAGGTCGACCACCCGGATGAGCGGCATCAACTGCCCGTCGGCACGATTGGGAAGAGCGAGCAGGCGGTACTTTCCCGTGAGGGCATTGCGGTAACTCTCGATGGAAGGAGTCGCGCTTCCCAGCAGGACGGGACACCCCTCGAGGCGTCCTCTCATCACCGCGACGTCACGCGCATGATAACGTGGCGTCTCCTCCTGCTTGTAGGTGTTCTCATGCTCCTCATCGACGATGATGAGGCCGAGGTTGGCCAGCGGAGCGAAGACAGCGCTCCTCGCCCCGATGGCGATTCGTGCCTCCCCACGCTGGAGGCGCATCCATTCCTCGCGGCGCTCCGCATCGGTCAGATGACTGTGAAGCACGGCCACTCCCGCACCGCCACCCCCCGCATGGTCGAATCGTGACCGGAACCGCTCGACCGTCTGGGGAGTGAGGGAAATCTCGGGCACCAGAACAATGGCGCTTTTTCCGGAATCCAGCACTGCGCCGAGTGTCCGGAGGTAGACCTCCGTCTTGCCGCTTCCGGTCACCCCGTGCAGAAGGAACGGTCGCTGGGACACCGCGTCGTCCGAACCGCCGATCGCCTCGAGAAGAACCGAGACAACCGATTCCTGGTCGGGATTGAGCTTGGGGATTCTTCCGGGAAGAACCTGTTCCCCACCGCCGGGTGATACCGTGGAGCGAACCTCGCTCAAGCGGATCCAACCCGCCGCAACCAAAGCCCGGAGGGAGGCATCGGATCCGCCGCTCTCCCGGAGAAGTTCGTGCACGGGGATCGCCGACGTCGCGGCGCGAAGCCTTTCCAGAATCGCGTGCTGCTTCGGAGCCTTTCTGGCAAGTCGCTCACATTCCTCGGCAGGCGGCATTCCTGAGAGTTCAGCCATCCGGATTTTTTTTCCCGCGATTTTCTCACCGCGCAGCATGGGTGGGAGCATCGAGCGCATGACGGAGGCAAGCGGGGCGCAGTAATAGTCGGCCATCCACCGCGCAAGCCTCATCATCACCGGGGGAAGGGTGCTCTCGCTCCCGACAAGCCCATCGATCGGGCGGATGCCGGGGACATCGGACCGCTCCATCAACTCCAGGACGGTCCCGAGAGCCCTCCTGTTGCGCACCTTCACGATCACGCGCTCGCCGACGGAAACCCTCCCCCTCAACTCCCCGGGAAGCGCATAATCCAACTCCCTTCCCTCGGAGCGATCGATCAGGACGCGGACAAAGGAAGGCATGGGGGAAAGATGGAGGCTCTAGCTTTTTAGGTTTTAAGACTCTTGGCAGACTAAAAAAATCCCTTCCATGCTTTCATCTGCAGCGATCGGCATCCTAACAGCCTAAAGCCTAAACTACTAATAGCCTCATAGGCACTGCCTTAGCAGTGCCTATTCAGTAATGATATCCTTGTAGGTCTTTCCCGAAGGGATCATCGGAAGCACGTGCTCGGTGTAGGGGGTCATCACGTCGAGGACGTAAGTCTCCTTCGAGTCGAGCATGCGCTGGAGTGCGGCGCGCAGATCCTTCTTGTGGATGACACGCTCGGCGGGAACGCCGAAGCCCTTGCAGATGCCAAGGTAGTCCGGATAGATGCGGCTGAGATCCTTCGGGTCACCGAGGAAGGTGTGGCCGCGGTTGCTGTCGTAGAAACGATCCTCCCACTGGACCACCATGCCGAGGTGCTGGTTGTTGAGGATGATCACCTTGGGGGCGATGCCGTCGATGTGGGCCGTGGCCAGTTCCTGGACATTCATCAGGAAGGAGCCGTCGCCGTCGATGTCGATCACCTGCTTGTCGGGACGGCCGAGCTTCGCACCCAGCGCAGCGGGATAGCCGTAGCCCATGGAGCCGAGACCGGCGGAGGTCACGAGTGTGCGGGGCTTCGTGAAATTATAATACTGTGCAGCCCACATCTGGTGCTGACCGACACCGGTGGTGATGATCGCGTCGCCCTTCGTCAGTTCCATGAGCAACTCGATCACGTACTGTGGCTGGATGGCGTCGGGCGTGTCCTTGTAGCGGAGGGGGTGATCCTTCTTCCACTTCTCGATCTGCTTGTACCACGCAGGGAAACGGGTGTGCCCCTTTTTCACCGGCTTGCTTCCGGCGCGGTCGAGTTCTTTGTTGAGTCGCGCGAGGGCGTCCTTCACATCACCGAGGATGGGAAGCTTCACCGCCTTGTTCTTGTTGATCTCGGAGTTGTCAATGTCGATGTGGACGATCGTGCCGTGCTCGCAGAACTTCTCGACCTTGCCGGTGACGCGGTCGTCGAACCGCACACCGATGGCGAGCAGCAGATCGGCCTCGTTGACGGCATTGTTCGCGTAGACGGTGCCGTGCATGCCGAGCCACTTGAGCGAGAGCGTGTGATTCTCCGGGAAGCAACCAATCCCCATGAGGGTGGTGGCCACGGGGATCTGGGTCCGCTCGGCAAACTCGGCCAACTCCGCGGAGGCCTCGGCGGTGATCACGCCGCCGCCGCAGTAGATCATCGGCTTCTTGGCGGAGGCAATCAGCCCGAGCATCTCCTGCAGGGCTATGTCGTCCGCCCTGCGAATGGGATTATACCCGCGGAGGGAGATGTCTTTTGGAAATATCGGCTGGGCGGTCTGATTCTGGATGTTCTTGGGAATGTCGATGAGCACCGGACCGGGGCGACCGCTCTGCGCGATGTGGAAGGCCTCCTTGATGATCCGGGGGATGTCGTTAATGTCCCAGACAAGGTAACTGTGCTTCACAACGGGCAGGGTCATGCCGAAGAAGTCGGTCTCTTGGAACGCGCCGCGTCCGATCATCTCCTGGGGCACCTGCCCGGTGATCGCAACCAGCGGCACCGAGTCCATGTAGGCGTCCGCGATGCAGGTCACCAGGTTCGTTGCGCCTGGCCCCGAGGTGGCCATGCAGACGCCGGCCTTTCCGGTCACGCGTGCATATCCCTCCGCGGCAAAACCGCCTCCCTGCTCATGACGGGGGAGGATGGTGCGGATCTTCGTCGACTTGGTCAGCGCCTGATGGAGAGGCATCGAGCAACCCCCCGGATAGGCAAAGATATACTCCACCCCCTCACGCTCCAAGGAAGCGACCAGGATCTCCGCCCCGTTCATCACAGACCCACGCTCCGCAGGCAGGGATTTTTTGGAAATCTTCGGTTTCTTGCTTTGGGATTTTGAGGCCATGACAGTCAATCAATGTCACCTCAAGGCGACGGTGGTGTCGAGAGACAAAAAAAGGGATCCTCTTTTGGGAGGATCCCCTTGAAGTTATTGTGTCAGGCGTTAGTTGACCCGGTTGCCAAAATTCATGGAATTGGTAAGTCCGTTCACATTTGTCCCATTAACCGAGATCGCCTGACCAGAAGCATTCACAGCTGCCGCACCCTTGAGGTTATAAGGAGCTACGTTTCCGACGGTAGCATTACTGGAGGTGCCAGAGAGGTTTGCAGTGGTCAAAAAGACTGCTGCCTCGTTGCTGCTTGGAGTTCCATTCCAAGCGAATGTATTGGCTGCTAAACCTTTAACATTAAAGAGGCTAGCAAAAGACTGAGCTGATATATAGGCAGGCACAAGTGCGTTGCTCCATCCAGCAATTGATCCGGCATCTCCAGGAAATCCCACAACTACACCTCCAGCCGCAGACGAATCGAGAGAAGCACTCACACTGGTAATGTAGAGCTGACGGTAGTTGCTCATGGTCTGCGTGATCTGCCCCTTGACAAGCGCTCCGGTGACGGCAGGCAGAGCCAAGGATGCAAGAACAGCGATGATCGAAATGACGACCAGCAACTCGATCAGGGTGAATGCGGCAATCTTGCTGCGGAGGGATTTGAAATGTTTCATGGGGTTGTTTTGTTATGGATGGAGTTTTATAAGACGCGGCAATATGGCTTTGGAACGGCTTCAGGTCAAGGGCGCTTAGGAACATTTTTCGTGGTGAAACATGGCCTTGATCCCGTGGGCGTATTTTTCGGTGATGACGTGGCGCTTGAGCTTGAAGGTCATGGTCAGTTCGTCACCGATCTCGAACGGCTTCTCCAGAAGATCAACCGCGCCGATCCGTTCAAAGGGCTTAAAGCCCGTCTCGCCTGAGACCAGACGACGGATCTCTTTCTGGATCTTTTCGCGGACCTCGGGACGCGAGGCCAAGGAGGCGCAATCGGCCGCCTCGACCCCGGCGGCGGCAAAGCCCGCAACCGATGGAACCGCCAGGACGCCGAGTTGCTTCTGATCCTGTCCGACGACCATGCACTGGTCTATGAGCGGTGACTCGAGCAACTTCGACTCAATGGGGAGCGGTTCCACATTCTCCCCGCCCAGCAGGACGATGGTCTCCTTGCAGCGTCCGACGATCTTGATGCAGTCGTTATAGGTCACGAGCCCCAGATCGCCGGTCGAGAGCCATCCGCCGCGCAGCACCTGTACTGTCTTTTCCGGATCCTTATGGTATCCCGACATCATCTGGGGCCCCTTGGCATGAATCTCCCCCCGCCGGCCACGACCGAGATCGCGACGGGTGGTGTCCGGATAGAGGATGGCAGCGGTGACGGGATCAACGATGCGGATTTCCGTGCCGGGGAAAGCCGGGCCGACCGTTCCGATGACCAGGCGATCCCATGTCCTGACGGCCAGCACCGTGCCCGACTCCGTGAGTCCGTATCCCTCGAGAACGGGAATGCCGATGTCATTGAAGAACTCGTCGACATGGGGCGGCAGCGCCCCTCCCCCCGAGATCGTTCCGCGGAAGCACCCTCCGACGATGGCGCGGAGTTTCTTCAGCACGATCGCGTCGAGCAGGAGGAACGGGAGGATGAAGACGAGCCATACCGTCGCATGAAAGGCACCGAGCAGGAGTGAGACCGGAAGCGGGCGCCCGGTGAGATCGACCTTCCTTCCTCGCAGGAAATCCTCCGCCCTTCGGACGGCGTGCGAGGATAAACGAGCCGCGTGAAAGAGCGCCCTGCGGATCGGGGGCGCCTTTTCCACCGTGGTTAGGATCCTGCGGTGGAGCCCCTCCCAGAGTCGGGGAGCCGAGGCCATGATCGTGGGACGCGCCGCCTTGAGATCCTCGCCCAAGTGGCGCAGCGTCGTGTAGTAGGTGTGCAGGCCGCTCGAGACCGAGAGCATCTCGAAGACCCTCTCGTAGATATGCCAGACGGGAAGGATCGAGAGGGCCCTGTCCTCCGGCCCGAGGGCAAAGGGGAGATTCCTCACCTGCGAGATGATGGAGCGGTGGGAAAGCCTTACCCCTTTGGGCACGCCCGTGGTGCCCGAGGTGTAGATTATCGTGTAGAGATCCTCGGGTTGCACTCCGGCAATCCGATCCTCCGCCCGGCGATCACCCCCCACCCGCAATCCCTCGCCGGCGATTTCCAGATCGCGGAGTCGATGGACATTCGCGGAGGTGGCGACATCCGCGTCACCTGCCATGACGATGAGATGGCGGAGTCCCGGTAAGCGGTCGCGGACCG
>JBIIGI010000042.1:0-22428 GCA_044236545.1 Chthoniobacterales bacterium | reverse complement strand
GAGCTTAGAGAAAACCGCGTCCCGGAAGACCTCAAGGGGAAATACGACAAACAGTATCTAGCAGCCTACGGATTATGCATGGATCTCTGTTATGTTCAAGGTGATCTCGCGGTGCACACCGGACTCAACCAAGAACAGATGGACGACTTTTGGAGGAACAACCTATACTACTCTCTGCGCAATACGGATCGCTACGTTTGGGTGTATTCGCAGTACAAGACGAAGCTCGAAGAGCGAGTAAATTGGTATACCGGGGAATTCCTCCCGGAGAACGCAAGTCGAATTGTCAAAGAAGTACGTGAGAAGCTCGATAATGGCAAAGCCTTGGGTTTTACCTTGAATACTCCTTTCGAGAAAATCATGGAGCCGAATGTCCAATGGAGCCCTGATAACAAAAATATCATTTCCTCCGGAGAGGAGGTGCAATTATACTATGATCGAGATGATCAGGTCTCGCACGTCGATCTCTACTTAGATGGCTTAAGGGTAGGGTCATTTTATGATGGATATGTCACGGTCTCATCTACTCTGCTGAAGCCCGGCAAACACCAGTTAATTTTGCGGGCATTCCTGAAAGATGCTGTAGAGAGTTTTAACGATAGTGATATTCTTCTGATAACAGTAAAATAACCTCAGCAGTCATTGAAGCAGCCCTTTTTTAGCGTGGAAAATCAGTTTTCGTTCGCCACCCATTGAAGTTTTTCATCCCGGAGTATTTCCATTAATGTCTAACCAAGATTCCTGCTGCCTCTCTTTACCAGAAATGGTCGACCACTGGACTCAGCAACTTTTCTCAAAGGTGAAGCGGTTTGCCTCGCTCGCTCCCGCTCACCTCGCCCTGACGGGCTATGCTACCGCGCTGGCTAAGCCGTGCCTCATGAGTTCATGAGTTCCAGATTTTCCCCTGTCTTCCTTCTTTACCCACTGAAAACAGCGAGGAGCCCTAAAAGTTAAATAAACCCAGATTTTTCATGAGAGCGGCGTTGACAGGTTTGAGCGTTTCACCCGGATGGTGAGTCCCTGAAGGGTTAAAAGAGTTACACTGTTAAAAGGTTAAAAGGGGGCTGAAGTCCGAGGCCGAATTGAACTCATGCAGGCATCTTTTGACGGCGTTTTCCCTGACACTCTGGTTTTGAATCTCGGGTCAGGGCTCTCCAGGATCCACGTTGACGCCACTTGCCTCCCGGCAAGCGGTGGCGCCCTTTGGGCTACGACTTCGTCGTAGTCTTATGCGGCTCTTCCCAGAGCCTTGGTTGTAACATTTTCACTTTTTACTCTTTTAACGCGGCCTCCTATTATTTCTGGAATTCCCAATGCAAATTCCGGGATAAACCAGGACGCTACCGGCCCTCGAAAGCCTGGGCGACCAACCGGTGACGCGGGTCATATTCCCCGAGATAGTTACTGAATTGAATGCCACAGCGGAGTTTGGTGGCGGTCATCGGAAAAGGAAAAAAGGGGGAATGAAAAATCAAAAGGAACTGGAACTTCTTAGGTGAGGAGATGCAGCCGCCCTGTAACTTTCGAACCTTCCCCACTTTCACTTCAGATCCCACCCATCCCGAGGATCCGCTCGTATTCCCCGGGTGCGATCGGCATCACGCTGAGGCGCGACTGCTTGATGAGAGAGATCTCCGCGAGGGACTTCTCCCCCTTGATCTCCTGAAGAGTAACGGGTGAGGGGAGTGGTTTCACGGCAGCAAGATCGACGCAACTCCAGTCACCCTCGTTGGCCGTCGTATCAGGATAGGCTTCCTTGACGACCTTGGTGATGCCGCGCACGGAGGGATCGGTGACGCTTTGGTAGAAGAGGACGAAATCCCCCTTCTTCATGGCGCGGAGATTATTCCGGGCCTGGAAGTTGCGGACACCTGTCCAAGCGGTCTGCTCTTCCCTGATGAGGTCGGCCCACGAGTAGGCGGAGGGTTCGGATTTGACGAGCCAGTGGTTTGCCATGGGTGGGGTGAGGATGCCTGGATCCGATGTATCCGCCTTACGGATTTCTTAAATCTTCCCGGTTGCGATGAGATCCTTGGCTTTTTCCAGGGCTTCCTTGAGGGCCGAAGCATCACGACCTCCGCCGCGGGCGCTATCGGGCTTCCCGCCACCTTTGCCGCCTACGAGGGGGGCAACGGCGGCGATCAGCTTTCCGGCGGGGAGCGATCCCTGATGAGCCTTGCCCACCGAGGCAACCAGTGAAACGGCCCCCCCGGAGACTCCTGCCAGGAGGATCACTCCGTCGAAGGATCCCTTGAGAGCATCCGCAATGTTCTGAAGTTCATTTCCATCGGCCCCGGGGATCTCCTCCACGATGGAGGGGATGGTTCCCGTGCATGCCTTTGCCAGCAGTTCCTTGGCAAGACCCGCTGCGGCTTTTTGGCGCAGTGAGGAGAGCTCCTTTTCGAGTTCTTTCTGGTGGGAGAGGGTGGCTTCCAGTTTTTTCTCCACCTCGGCAAGCGGGGCGCCGAGTCGTGTTGCCACGGCTTGCAGGCGCTCGGAGTCGTTCCTGGCGGCATGGCGCGCCTCCAGTCCCGCCACCGCCTCGATACGTCGCGTGCCGGCGGCGACGGCCGCCTCGCTGACAATCCGGAAGAGGCCGATCTCACCCGTGGCGCGGACATGGGTGCCGCCGCAGAGTTCCATCGAGTAGCCGTCCAGGGCTCCAGACGCGCCCCCGATCTGCACGACTCGGACGATGTCGCCATACTTGTCACCGAAGAACTGCAGGATGCCGGGCCGTCCCTTCACCTCGGAGAAGGGGATCTCGTGCCAGCTGACGGCGGCATTCTCCAGGATGCGTTCGTTGACGAGTTGCTCGACCTTGGAGACCTGCTCGGGAGTCAGTGCGGAACTGGAGAAATCGAAGCTGAGCTTTTCCGGTCCGACAAAGGACCCCTTCTGCGAAACCGTCTCGCCCAGGGTCTCGCGGAGAGCCCAGTGAAGCAGGTGGGTGACGGTGTGGTGGCGCTGGATCGCGGCCCGGCGGGGAGCGTCGAGAGTGACGGTGACCTCTGAGCCCGGGAGGGGAGCCTCCTCTCCTTCTTGCAGTTCGATGAAGTGAAGCCAGGTCGGGCCGCTCTTCTGCGTGTCGGTGACCCGCCAGAGCGATCCGCCCGAGGCAAGGGATGCGGTGTCGCCAAGTTGGCCTCCCATCTCCGCATAGCAGACGGACCGGTCGAGAATCACCGCCGTGCGATCCTTGATGCGGACCACCTCGAGAACCATGGCCCCGGTTTCCCTCGAGTCGAAGCCTGAGAAATCGGTCGGCGTGGCGGTTTCCAGCGAGGAGAGGCTGATGATCTCCTTCTTCTGGGCCGCGCGGGCCCGATCCCGTTGCTGCTGCATGAGGGTCTCGAAGCCCGCGTGATCGACGGAGAGTCCGCGCTCGCGTGCGAGAAGCTCGGTCAGGTCGAGAGGAAATCCCTGCTCGTCGTAGAGTCGGAACGCCACCTCGCCGGAGATGCCCTTCCCCTTGGCGGCCTCCTGCTCGAAGAGGGAGAGTCCCTTGTCGAGGGTCTTGTGGAAGGCCTCCTCCTCACGCCTGAGCGTTTCAGTGATGAGCGACTCCCTAGTGCGCACTTCGGGGAAGGCATCGCCCATGACGGCGGCTAGCACGGGGGTGAGTTTGTGAAGGAACGGCGCGGTGAAGCCGAGTGTGCGTCCGTAGCGGACGGCGCGTCGCAGGATGCGGCGGAGCACGTAGTGGCGCTCAGCATTGCCGGGCTGGATGCCGTCCGCGATGGCGAAGCCGAGGGTGCGCAGGTGGTCGGCGATGACGCGGAAGGCGACATCATCCTTTTCCTGATCGGTGACGGGAATCATCGCGCCGTCACCGGAGGGTTGGGGAAGGGTCGAGCCGTACTTGCGGCCGCAGAGGGCACCGATCGCCTCGAAGACTGGGCGGAAGAGATCGGTCTCGTAGTTGGAGATCACCACGTTGCCGAATTCCTTGAATCCATTCGTTCCCTGCATCACCGAGCAGACGCGCTCGAATCCCATCCCGGTGTCGACATGGCAGGCGGGGAGGGGGACAAAGGAGCCATCGGGGTTGGCGTTGAACTGGATGAAGACAAGATTCCAGATCTCGATGCACTCGGCGCTCCCCTTGTTGACGAGAGCGCCCTTCGTGTCCCCGTACGGTGTCAGGTCGATGTGGAGTTCGGAGCAGGGGCCGCAGGGGCCGGTCTCGCCCATCATCCAGAAATTATCCTTCCGGTTGCCGGGGACGACATGGATCGCCGGATCGAGTCCCTTCGAGCGGAAGAGCTCGGACCAGAGCGCGTGGGCCTCGGCGTCGAAGGAGGCGGGATCCCCCTCCGCGGGGCTGTAGACGGTCGCGTAGAGACGTTCGGCGGGGAATTTCCACTTCTCGACAAGGAGTTCCCAAGCCCAGCTGATCGCCTCTTTCTTGAAGTAATCTCCGAAGGACCAGTTGCCCAGCATCTCGAAGAAGGTGTGGTGGTAGGTGTCCAGTCCCACATCCTCGAGGTCGTTGTGCTTGCCGCCCGCGCGGATGCACTTCTGCGTGTCGGCGGCGCGGGGAGGAGTGTAGGGGCAAGGGGTCGTGCCGAGGAAGATCGGCACGAACTGGTTCATCCCGGCATTGGTGAAGAGGAGGTTCGGGGAGTCCGGCAGCAGGCTGGAGGAGGTGACGATGGTGTGTTCCTTACCCCGGAAAAACTCGAGGAAGGAACGGCGGATCTCGGAGGAAGGCATCATGGGAATAGGCTCTGGCGGTTTAGACTGTTAGGCTGTTAGGTCGGAAATCTTTAAGTGAGGAAATGGCCGGAGAGTTAAACGCCGATGTTGCAAGCAAGCCATCGCAATCAGCAATCAACAATTCATCAATTTGAAAGATGGCCTTCCGGTCCTCCCGCCAGTTCCAGCGCATTCTCCGGCAGGAGCATCAGGTCGGAGGAATCTCCCTCGCGCATGGCGACCGTGCCGTCCGACGCCGTGCCGAAGGCATACTCTCCGAGCACCATGTCGCCGGCGCTTTCCTCGGCGGTGTTTTCGGAGAGATGCGCGATGAGGCGTATCCTGAGTGGGGCGGCATCCAGTCCCCGCGCGGCGAGGCGATCGGGAGTCGCGGGTTCAAAGCCGGAAGCCTTCAGGGATGACAACCTCCGGTACCATTCTTCCACCTTCATTCCGGAAAGATTGTCCGAGCCACCCTCGACGACCTGCCAGTCATCGCTGCCTTTCTTCCGGGCCACCAGCAACCGCCGCCCCCCGTCTCCCGTGCTGATCTCGATTTTGTCGACGGTGTCGAGCGGGACCGTTTGAGGGTTTTTGGAACGCAGGGCTGCCGGCGTGGCCGCAAGCGCCGGGGAGATTCCGGTGACCGTGCAGATCCCCGGCCGGTCGCTGCAACGTGCAAAAAAACTTTCCCCTGCACCGGAAAACTGGCTTCCCAGTGAAATGGTGACGGGCGTGGATTCCCCCTCACCCCGGAGAGTGAAAACAGCCGCAGGGGCTTCCAGGCCGCAGCTGCCGGAATCGGTTCCGGCCGGCAGCCAGTTGACGACGCTTGCGGAGAGCAGTCCTTTCAGCCAGGCCGTGACGGCTTCCTGGTCGGCCCTCGCCACCACGGGGCTTGCGAGTTGCCACCCCCGTCGATCCTTCACGATCCGCAGTTGCTGAAGGGCTCCGTGCCTTGAGATGGAGGCTTCGCCCAGATGATCGGCCGTGAGCGCGGTCAGCCGGCGGTCGCGGAATGCATTTGAGGGAATAAAGGCCTGCGCGGCGATCCCTCCGGGAATCAGATAGACGGCCCCGCCCGAATCGAGCCGTGCATAGAGTTGCCCTGCCGCCGCGCCCTCGATGCCGAAGTGGAGCGTGCGTGTCCCGGCGGAACGGATTGTCAGCGAGCGTTTCGGCTTCGCCAAACCCAGCGAGGAAAGGGTGAGGGGGCCGATGAGGTCGCCGGGGGGGATCGCATCGAGCGGGGTCAGCGACGAGGCGCTATGGAGCAGCGCGTCGACGAGGCGTGGGTCTGCCCGGTCGGCGGGATCGCCCTCAATCTGCCAGACTCCACCCTTCCGTAGCAGGGTGAGCGATCCGCCGCTCTCCTCGATGACGATCTTGTCAGCCGCCTCCGGATTATTGTCAAAGAGGGGTTCATGAAGCGACCGGGTATGGTTCCGCCCCAAAAACAGGAGAAGGAAGAGTGCCAGGGCCGCCAGTGCAACCAACTGGAGGGTTCCTCGCCAACTCATCGGCGACGCCTCCAGAGCACGGCCACCCCGATCAGTGCAGCGGCGAGCGGCACGGCCAGCATGGTCCAGAGTGCCAGGAATTGGATCTGGAGGGCATCGAGATTGAGGGTGAAGAATTCCTTGGTCTTGGGCGTCGTGCCGGTGAGGCGCGTCCGGTCGATCAGCGTGTTGAGGGCGCTGGAGAAGAAATCAAGGCCGGTTCCGGCCAGGAACTTGTCCTTGAGAAACTCGGAGTTGCCGATGACAACCATGCGGGAGGCCCCCATCGAGACGCGGTCATCCTGCACGCCGCCGAGGTCGGCCATCGCGGCGATGATCACCGGGAAGTAGTTGTCCCTCACAGGATCTAAGCGCACCCCCTTCCCGTCGGCATTGGCATAATCGGAGTAACCGCGGAAGCCGTGGATCGCACGGATGAGCGGCCGGACGGATCCTTTCACCACGGGGCGCCGGGCGCCGAGTTGGTCGTTGATCGCCAGGGATCGGGTGTTGCCGACCAAGAGGACATTCAGGCCCATGAGTCGAGCCGTGATCTCGGAACCGGCGAAAAACTCACCCGTGACGTCGCGCAGGACGCCCATCGCGCTGCCGAGATTGAGCAACCTGAGAACCCGGTCGTTGCGCGGGGTAATCCCCGCCGACTGCGAAAGGAAGGCGTCGAGTTCCGGCGTCTCTCCGGTCGGATCGAGCAACACCATCAGGTGACCGCCTTTTTCCCAGTAGGCCCGCAGGGATTCCAACTCGGAGGGAGACGGATCGAAGTGGGCGCCGCAGATCACGACCAACGCGGCATCCGCGGGGACACCGGTTCCCCCGGCCGAGAGGTTGAGCGGCGCGACGGTGATGTTCTGACGCTTGAGGTTCTGCCCCGTCAACTGGAGCGGGGGCACCCCCGCAAGCCCTTCCCCATGCCCCTGCAGGAAATAGACCTTCTTGGTCGAGTCGGGATCCACCAGGCCGATGAGCGCGGAGGTCAGCACCTGCTCGCCCCGGAAGGCGACCAGACGCGGGGGTTCCCCGTAACGGGTCGGCGCGGTGTCGTATTCACCCATTTCCGGAACGGGAATGACGGCGCTGCGGTCCTTGTGGTCGAGGATGAGGACATTCTCCTCGCCTGAGAAGCGGTAGCGGGCCTGCAGTTCCCGCGCGCGGGCCGGATCGCGCAGCGGATCGACCCGCTCCACGGTGAGGTCGCGGTAGTGGTGGGCGTGGAACTGGTACTCACGCAACATGGCCAGGATGTCACCGTAGAGTTCTGATCCGGTGGCCATCGAGGAGGGGGAGAAATAGACGATGACCCGGACGGGAGAACCGAGATTCCACACCGTCTCCTTGGTTTGGTTCGAAAGCTCAAACTTGTGGGAACGGCTGAAGTCAAACCGATGGTAGTGGCCGAGCGACCATCCCAGGAGGCCGGCCGCGACGATCACGGCGGCGGCTACCTGAAGGGCGACGCGGAGGCGGATGGTGCGGTGTTGCGCGGGTGCTCCCATGGGGTTCATTTGCGCCAGCGGCGCGATTGGAAGACCTGGAGTGTCAGGAAGAGATCGAGCGCCGTCATCACCAGATACCAGACCACCGGGCGGGTGTCATAGAGCCCGCGTGAGAACTGCGTCATCTGCTCGATCGGGGAGAAGGTGATGGTGACGCCCCTCATGAGGCTGCCGATGTTACCCGCAAGGAAGGAGAGGAGGCCGGTGAAGAAAAAGAGGGAGATCAGGCAGAAGGTCATCACGGCGGCGGTGATCTGGTGGCGGGTCAGCGAGGAGCAGAGGCATCCGAGCGAGAGGTAGAACATCCCCATGAGCAGCAGCAGGAGATAGGCGCCCGCGTAGGCGCCCACCGCTCCCGCGGCATGGAGACGTGTCTGGAGCCAGAAGATCAGGAAATAGAGCCCTGTCGGCAGCCAGAGGACCGCGTAGAGGAAAAGGACGCCGAAGAACTTGGCCAGCACCACCTGAGCGTCGCGGACCGGGGCTGTCATGAGCGGTTCGATCGTGCCGCTGCGGTATTCCTCGGAGAAAAGCCGCATCGTCAGGAGCGGGAAGATGAGCAGGAAGACAAACCAGAAAAAGATCGTGTTGAAAAACGACTCCACGACGGTGACCTCCGTCGGGCCGTGGTTGAGGACCGTGACGCCCGCGTAGAAGTTGAATCCCGTCACCAGCAGCAGGAAAAAGAGCACAACCCAGGCCATCGGGGTGTGGAATGCCGAGGCGACCTCCCTCTTCCAGAGCGTCCAGAAAACCCTCACGGCTCCCCCCTTTCCGGGCCGGATCCGGCAGGGGCCACGAACGAGGTGAACACCTCCTCAAGGGAGGCCTCACGGGCCGAGAGTTCGCGGACCTTCCATCCCCGGCGCACCGCCTCCTCGAAGAGAAGGGGACGCGGATCACCGCCCGACGGAACGATGCCGAAAAGCGACCATCCCGCGTTGTCCCCGAGCAGCGAGGCCGAGGCCACGGAGGGGAGTCGGCGGAGATCCTCCAGGGCGGCTGCTGCATCGGTGACCCGTGCCTCCAGGCGCACCTCGCCGGAGAGGGGGATGCCGGAGCGTTCCCTCAGTTCGGCCGGGGTTCCGGTCGCCACGATGCGTCCCTTGTCGAGGATGAGGACGCGTGAACAGGTCATTTCCACCTCGCTGAGGATATGGCTCGAGAGTAGGATGGTGTGCCTGACGGCCAGTCCCCTGATCAGGGAGCGGACTTCCCGGATCTGGTTCGGATCCAGACCGATGGTCGGCTCGTCGAGGATCAGGATGTCGGGTTCGTTCACCAGCGCATCGGCCAGGCCGACCCGCTGGCGGTATCCTTTGGAGAGGGTGGAGATGAGCTGGCGCTGGACATGGCCCAGACCGCAGAGTTCCAGGGCATCCTCGACCTTCTCGGCGACGCGTCGGGAACGGACCCCTTTGAGGGCGGCGCGGTAACCGAGATATTCAACGACACGCATTTCGGGGTAGAGCGGGACGTTCTCCGGCAGGTAGCCTATGCGGGAGCGGGCCTTGAGCGACTGGCTGAAAATATCGAAACCGGCGATCCTGACCTCCCCCGCGTCGGCGGGCAGATAGCCGCAGAGGATTTTCATCGTGGTGCTCTTGCCGGCGCCATTGGGCCCGAGAAAGCCGACAATCTCGCCTTGGTCGACCGAGAAGGTGAGATTCCGGACCGCATCGGTTGAGCCGTAGCGTTTGGTGAGTCCTTGGACGGAGATCATGGGCTGGGAGGGTGTGATCTTATCCACCGGGCGACGGCGGCGCAAGGGAAGCGATGGTTCCCTTGCGGACCCGCGGAGGAGCTTTTGGATCCGCCGGATGATTTTCTCAAAGCATCAACGGCAGGCCGAGCGCCCTGCTTCCGGCTCATCCCACCCACCTGAACTCGACCGAGGTATCGATTCCGGGGTCGAGGCTCTGCTTCACGGGACAGGCCTTGGCGGCGGCTTCGAGGAGGGGGCGCTGCGGATGATCGGCGGCGAGGGGGATCGTCATCACCGAACGGAGCGCGACAATCCGGCGGGGGGTGTCGCTGCTCATCTCCTTGCCGATTGCCGCGGTTGTTCCCTTCAGGTCGATCCCGTGACGCTCCGCAGTGATCCCCATCACGGTCATCATGCAGGTGGCGACGGCCGTGGCGACCAGATCCGTGGGTGAAAAGCTCTCCCCCTTGCCGTGGTTGTCGACGGGGGCGTCGGTGATCAGCGATTTGCCGGAGGGGTCGTGCGTGGCGGAGCAGCGAAGCCCGCCGTCATATGTGGTGTTGATGGTGACCATGCAGGGACAAAACATGAAAACGAGGAAACGATCAAAGGGGAAAAAAGGATCGGTTCCTTGGAAAGGAACGGTCATTGTGAATAACTTGGGAACAGGGGCGAAAAACCGCGCCCGCTTCACGGCTGGCGCAAGTCGCTCCAAGGCCTTATTCATGTCACATGTCCAAAGCAGAACTCCGCGCCCGGCTCGAACAGATCGGTGTGCGGCCGAGCAAGATGCTCGGGCAGAATTTTCTCCTCGATCCGAACCTGGCCAAGGCCATCGTCGCCGGTCTCGACCCTCAACCGGGAGACCATCTCGTCGAGGTTGGCCCGGGCATGGGCGCGCTCACCACGCACATCCTGGATTCCCCCGCGCGGCGCATCACGCTGATCGAGCGCGACCATCGTCTGGCGGCTGAGCTTCACGAGCGCTATGCGGCGGAAAGGGAGTCGGGTCGCCTGCGGATCATCCAAGGTGACGGGGCGCGGGCCGACCTTCTCCCGCTCTTTGGCCAAGGCCCCGTGAAGATGGTGGGGAATCTCCCCTACAGCGCCTCCACGGCCATCATCTCGCACTTCACGTCACCCCTTTCACCAGCATCCAGACTCGTTCTGATGGTCCAGAGGGAGGTTGCCGAGCGACTCGCTGCCACGGCGGGACGCCAGGATTACGCGGCCCTCACCGTGCAGTTGGGGCGGCGGTGGTCGGTCAAGAAACTCAGGATCGTCCCCCCCGATGTTTTCTGGCCACGGCCCGCCGTGGAGTCCGCCGTGATCTCCGTGAGCAGGCGCCCCGTGGCCGGTCTTCCGAACTGTGATCCGGAACGCTTCTCCGAACTTGTTCGCCGGGGATTCGCGTCACGACGCAAGCAGCTTCGCTCCCTGCTTGGTCTCCCCCCGGGTGCTTGGGAGGAGTGGTCCGTTTCCAAGGGATATCCCGTCACGGCCCGAGCGGAGGATCTCCCGGTGGATCACTGGGCGGAGCTGGCCCTGATCGGGTGTGCTCCGGAGATCGACCGGGCCGGGGAGATCTTTGACGTGGTTGATGATCAGGACCGGGTGATCGGCTGCCGACCCAGGGACGAGGTGCATGTGAATAACCTTCGCCATCGGGCCGTTCACATCTGGATTTTCAATGCCCGGGGGGAACTTTTTCTCCAGAAACGATCACCTTGGAAGCAGAACCATCCCGATCTCTGGTGCTCCAGCACGGCTGGCCATGTCGACTCCGGGGAGGACTATGAGCAGGCGGCTCATCGGGAACTCCGCGAGGAGATCGGGATCGACTGCAGGCTGACCAAGTTCTGGAAGGTCGAGTCCACTCCCGAGACCGGTCATGAGTTCATTGAGTTCTACGTCGGCACTTCCGAGGGTCCCTTCCGATTCGCTCCCGGTGAGGTTGAGACCGGCTCCTTCTTCCCTGTGCAACAGATTTGGGAGTGGTTGATGGGCAATCCGGAGGATTTCACGCCCGTCTTCAGGATGGTCGCTGAGAAGCACCTCAAAGAGACAGATAGACTCATCAAATTTCATAGTGACTCACAGTTGAGGCATAGTGACCCGATTCTTCCATTGACCAAGAGTGGGTATTGTGATATATCTACCTCATTATAAGGTAGATATGATTGTTTAATGAATTAGGCACGCCCTTTGCTTATGTGGAAAGGGTATGTCTAAAATTCTAGGAATCGATTTGGGAACGACCAACTCCTGCATGTCCGTCATGGAAGGTGGGGAGCCGGTTGTTCTGGAAAACTCAGAGGGAGCCCGCACGACCCCTTCGGTCGTTGCTTTCAGCAAGAGCGGTGAGCGTCTTGTCGGCCAGGCCGCCAAGCGTCAGGCCATCACCAACCCGCAGAACACGATCTTCTCCGTGAAGCGTTTCATGGGCCGCAAGTACGACGAGTGCCGCGGCGAGCAGGACCGCGTCCCGTACAAGCTGGTGAAGGCCGCCAATGGCGACGCCCACATCCAGGTGGAGATCGACGGGAAGCCAAAGGCCTTCTCCCCGCCCGAGATCTCCGCGATGATCCTCGCGAAGCTCAAGAGCGACGCCGAGGCCAAGCTCGGTGAGAAGATCAGTCAGGCGGTCATCACCGTGCCGGCTTACTTCAACGACTCCCAGCGCAACGCCACCAAGGATGCCGGCAAGATCGCCGGACTTGAGGTGCTTCGCATCATCAACGAGCCCACCTCCGCCTCCCTGGCCTACGGCCTCGAGAAGAAGGCCGACGAGAAGATCGCCGTCTACGATCTCGGCGGCGGCACCTTTGACATCTCGGCCCTGGAGCTCGGAGACGGTGTCTTCGAGGTTCGCGGCACCAACGGCGACACCCACCTGGGTGGCGACGACTGGGACAACCGCATCATGGATTGGATCATCAGCGAGTTCAAAGCCGAGTCCGGCATCGACCTCACCAAGCAGCCCGACGCCGTCCAGCGCATCAAGGAAGAGGCCGAGAAGGCCAAGATCGCCCTCTCCTCGACCCAGGAGTACGAGATCAACCTCCCCTTCGTCACCGCTGATGCCAGCGGCCCGAAGCACATCCAGAAGAAGCTTACCCGTGCGAAGCTCGAGCAGCTCACTGACGACCTCTTCCAGCGCACCATCAAGCCCGTCGAGGATTGCTTGGCGGATGCCAAGTGGAAGAAGGGCGACGTCGACGAACTCGTGCTCGTCGGCGGCATGACCCGCATGCCCAAGGTCGTCGAGACCGCCCGCAACATGATCGGCAAGGAGCCCCACAAGGGTGTCAATCCCGATGAGGTTGTTGCGATCGGCGCGGCCATTCAGGGCGGCGTTCTTCGCGGCGACGTGAAGGACGTTCTCCTGCTCGACGTCACCCCGCTCACCCTCGCGATCGAGACCGCCGGAGGCATCGCCACCCCGATGATCCCCCGCAACACCACGATCCCGACCAAGAAGAGCAACGTCTTCTCCACCTACAGCGATAACCAGCCCGGTGTGGAGATCAAGGTCCTCCAGGGAGAGCGCCCGCTTGCCCGCGACAACAAGCAGCTTGGCGTCTTCCATCTGGATGGCATCCCGCCAGCTCCCCGTGGCACACCGCAGATCGAGGTCACCTTCGACATCGATGCCAACGGCATCCTGAACGTCTCCGCCAAGGACCTCGGTTCGGGCAAGGAGCAGAAGATCTCCATCACCGGATCGAGCGGACTCAGCAAGGAAGAGGTCGAGCGCATGCAGCGCGAGGCCGAGGCCCACGCCGCCGACGATCTCAAGGCCAAGGAGGGTATCGAGATCCGCAACAACGCCGACACGCTCGCCTACCAGTGCGAGAAGCAGCTCACCGAACTCGGTGACAAGCTCGACGGCACCAAGAAGAAGGAGATCGAGGATGAGATCGCCAAGGTGCGCGAGGCCCTCAAGGGCAGCGACATCGAGGCCGTCAAGTCCTCCTACGAGTCCCTTCAGACCAAGTTCCAGGAGATCAGCGCCGAGCTCTACAAGCAGGCAGCTGCCTCAGGAGCCGGAGCTGGACCCGAGGCGGGTTCAGGAGCGGCCCCTGAACCCGAGGCCAAGAAGGACGCCGACGTCGTCGACGCCGAGTTCGAGATGGTTGACGAGGACAAGGAGAAGAAGAAATAGAACCGAGAAGTAGGATCGAGAAATCAAATTCCTGATACCCCACTTTTTAACCTTCTAACCTTTTAACGTTTCACTTCACCAAACCCTTTAACAACAAGCCCTCCCGCAGGTGCGGGACCGGGCGCCTGTTAGAAACCACACAAACCAAGGAAACACACACCATGGCAGTATCCATCCAACCTCTCGCCGACCGGGTGCTCGTTCAGCCGATCGAAGAGAAGGAAGTCAAGAAAGGCGGGATCATCATCCCCGACACCGCGAAAGAGAAGCCCCAGGAAGCCAAGGTCATCGCCCTCGGCACCGGCAAGCTCGACGACGACGGCAAGAAGGTCCCCTTCACCGTCAAGAAGGGCGACAAGGTCCTCATCTCCAAATACGGAGGCACCGAGGTCAAGGTCGACGGCGAATCCTACCTGATCATGCGCGAGGACGACATCCTCGGCATCATCGGCTAATCCACCACACTCACCAACACACACACTTAGAACACTATGGCAGCTAAACAACTCCAGTTCGACGAGACCGCACGCCACGCACTCCTGCGCGGCGTCGAGAAACTCGCCAAAGCCGTCAAGGCAACGCTTGGGCCCTCGGGTCGCAACGTCATCCTCGACAAGAAATTCGGCAGCCCCACGATCACCAAGGACGGCGTCAGCGTCGCCAAGGAGATCGAGCTCGAGGATCCCTTCGAGAACATGGGTGCCCAGCTCGTCCGTGAGGTTGCTTCCAAGACCAGCGACATCGCCGGCGACGGAACCACCACCGCGACCGTTCTCGCCGAGGCCATCTACAAAGAGGGTCTCAAGAACGTCACCGCCGGTGCCAACCCCACCTCGCTCCAGCGCGGCATCAACAAGGCCGTCGAGGCCGTTGTCGCCGAGCTCGCCCGCATCTCCAAGAAGGTGAAGGACAGCTCCGAGATCGCGCAGGTCGCCACCGTCTCCGCCAACTGGGACAAGACCATCGGCCAGATCATCGCCGACGCGATGGAGAAGGTCGGCAAGGACGGCACCATCACGGTCGAAGAGGCCAAGACCATCGAGACCTCCCTGGACGTCGTCGAGGGAATGCAGTTCGACAAGGGCTACCTCTCCCCGTACTTCGCGACCAACGCGGAGGCCATGGAGGCATCCCTGGACAGCGCCTACATCCTCATCCACGAGAAGAAGATCAGCTCCCTCAAGGACCTGCTTCCCCTCCTCGAGAAGGTTGCCAAGAGCGGCAAGCCCCTGCTCATCATCGCTGAGGACGTCGAGGGCGAGGCCCTTGCCACCCTCGTGGTGAACAAGCTCCGCGGAACCCTTCAGATCTGCGCCGTCAAGGCTCCCGGATTCGGAGACCGCCGCAAGGCCATGCTCGAGGACATCGCCGTCCTCACCGGCGGCCGCTGCATCACCGAGGATCTCGGCATCAAGCTCGAGAACATCACCCTCGAGGACCTCGGCCGCGCCAAGCACATCACCGTCGACAAGGAGAACACCACCATCGTCGAGGGATCCGGCAAGAGCTCTGACATCCAGGGCCGCGTCGGACAGATCCGCCGCCAGATCGAGGAGACCACCAGCGATTACGACCGCGAGAAGCTCCAGGAGCGCCTCGCCAAGCTCGCAGGCGGTGTCGCCGTCATCAACGTCGGTGCAGCCACCGAGACCGAGATGAAGGAGAAGAAGGCCCGCGTCGAGGACGCCCTCCACGCCACCCGTGCGGCGGTCGAGGAAGGCATCGTCCCCGGAGGAGGCGTCGCCCTCATCCGTGCCCAGAAGGTACTCGACACGCTCAAGCTTCACGGCGACGAGCAGGTCGGACTTGAGATCATCCGTCGTGCGATCGAGGCACCTCTTCGCCAGCTGGCCACCAACGCCGGCAAGGAAGGCGCCCTCATCGTCCAGGAAGTCAAGAAGGGCAAGGGCAACGAAGGCTACAACGTCGCGACCGACGAGTACGTCGACCTCGTGAAGGCCGGCGTCGTCGACCCGACCAAGGTCACCCGCAGCGCCCTGCAGAACGCCGCTTCCATCAGTGGACTCCTGCTCACCACCGAGGTCACCATCTCGGATGTGCCTGAGAAGGAGAAGGCCCCTGCCATGCCGCCCGGAGGCGGAATGGGTGGGATGGGCGGAATGGACTACTAAGTCCGACTCCAAGCCTAACAGCTCAACAGAGAGCCGGGTGCGCAAGCACCCGGCTCTTTCTGTTTATGAGGTATAGCGGGGGCTTGGAGAGCGGTTTAGACTGTAGCCTGTTAGGCTGTAGGATTTGCCAGTTGGTCTACAAAAGATTGCATAAAATGCAATTATGTGTAGAGTCTATCTCAGATGCAGCCCCTCAAAAAACTGGCTATGACCTTGGATTCCCTTGCCAGCAGGGAGCACTCACTCTTTGCCTCTTCAGATCTGAGGGCGGCATTCGAGAAGTATGATCAACTGCCAGTCCTGCTCTCCCGTGCAGTCAAGGCTGGTCTCCTCAAGAGGATCTGTCGTGGCATTTACCTCTATCCTAAGGGGGGGTATCCCATGGGGGACCTTCTCTTCCATACGGCGGCCCGCTTACGGGCCGATGAGTTCAACTACATCAGCCTGGAGACGGCCTTGAGCGATGCCGGGCTGATTTCCCAGATCCCGATGAATTGGATCACCATCATGTCCTCGGGCAGAAGCCATACCGTTGATTGCGGCGAGTTTGGGCACATCGAGTTCATCCATACGGAGCAACGTCCCGAGGAGATCTGCGGGGAACTCGCCTACGATCCCGCGCGCCATCTCTGGAGGGCTTCGGAGAAGCAGGCCCTGCGTGACATGAAGATGACCCGGCGAAGCATGGACCTGGTCAGTATGAGGAAGGGGGCTGCATGAGTTCGGCGACACTCTTCAATTCACTCGTTGACGAGGCACTCAAGTCGCGTCCCGAGTTAGCACTCCAGCGTCCCGTCGTGGAGAAGGAGTTGCTCCATCACGACATTCTTAGGGAGATGAGTCAGGAGGGACTGCTCTCCAGCCTCACCTTCATCGGCGGCACTTGCCTGAGAGCCTGCTATGGCTCTACGCGTCTCAGCGAGGATCTCGATTTTACCGGAGGGAACGATTTCAAGCGCTCCGATCTCATGGAACTGGGGAAGGTGCTCAGCGAAACTATCGGCACCCGCTACGGACTGAAAGTCAGCGTGAGCGATCCCGTCAGGACGGAAGGGAAGGTCAGCACCTGGAAGATGAGCGTCGAGACCTGTCCTGGTCGTAAGGATCTTCCTGCACAGCGCATTCATCTCGATATCTGCGCCATCCCCAGCCACGACCCCCGCCCCATGATGTTGCGTACCCTCTATGGCGTCGATATGGGGACTTCCGGTCTCATCCTTCAAGCCCAGAGTAGGGAGGAGATCCTTGCAGACAAGGTGATAGCCCTGGCATTCCGCGAGGGGCGTATCAAGAACCGTGACCTCTGGGACATCGTCTGGCTCCAACAGCAGGGAGTGGAACTCCCCGTTCAACTGATCCCGCTCAAGATCCACGACCATCGCCGCTCCACCGAAGAGTTTCGATCACTCCTGAGGGAGAGGGTGGAGGAGTTGGGAAAGACCGGGGTCTTGAGGAAAGACTTCATCAAGGAGATGAGACGATTCCTTCCCGTGGCCACGGCGGCTCAGACCGTGGAAAAGGAACTTTACTGGCGGTATTTGACTCAAGTCATTGGGGAGGAAGCGGAGAAGGCACTGGCTATTCTCTAAGGAAGCGTCGCTTCCCTAAGGAACCGCGGTTCCCTAACCCGACCAAAGTCACCCGCAGCGCCCTGCAGAACGCCGCTTCCATCAGCGGACTCCTCCTCACCACCTGAACAAAGCGGATTAGGCTGAAGACTGTTAGGCTGTTAGGTGCAGAGACTGCAGGGGATGAACAGATGTTGAGGATCACAGTGTGATTTATGGCAGAAGGGAAATACTGAACTCTATTTAAGAAATACGCCCTTTTCTTTAATAGGCGGATCCGTTATTAAAGGTTCATCGCGATGAACCGAGGGGCTACAGGAAAGTATCAGGCTGTCTCGCATGCCGGGGAGGAAGTACGAGCCTTCATACCACGGCAATTGCCTCCTCTGCCGCCGCTGGATATCTCTGGTGAGCGCCAACTTCTCCTGGAGCGTGCCACCCTCGCGTTGGGTCGGCTTGATAGTATCAGCACGCTTCTTCCCAACCCCCATTTGTTTCTCTACTCCTATGTTCGCAGGGAGGCGGTACTCTCCTCCCAGATCGAGGGCACCCAGTCATCCCTGTCCGATCTCCTCCTGTTCGAACTGGAGGAAGTCCCGGGCACCCCGTTGGACGACGTGGTGGAAGTCTCCAACTACATCTCCGCCATGGATCATGGCATGAAGCGCTTGAAGGAGGGATTCCCCCTCTCAAACCGTCTCTTGAAGGAAATGCACTCTGTCCTGATGGCGAGGGGAAGGGGCAGCGATAAGCACCCCGGGGAATTCCGCCGCAGCCAGAACTGGATCGGCGGCACGCGACCCGGCAATGCGGGTTTCGTGACTCCACCGCAAGAGGAAGTGGAGCCCTGCATGGGTGCGCTGGAGAGCTTTCTGCATGATCAGAGCGGAGTACCCGTTCTGATCAAGGCCGCGTTGGCCCATGTCCAGTTCGAGACCATCCATCCTTTTCTGGACGGCAACGGACGTCTCGGGCGCCTCCTCATCGTTCTACTTCTTCATCATGGGGGATTGCTCTCCGAGCCCCTGCTTTATCTCTCCCTCTATCTGAAGCAACACCGCGCGGTCTACTACGGACATTTGGAGCGGGTCAGGACCACAGGTGATTGGGAGGCCTGGGTGGACTTCTTCCTCGATGGGGTCGAGCAGACGGCGAATGGAGCAGTCCAGACAGCCAGGCGGTTGATGAATCTCTTCGATGAGGATGAGCAAAAGGTTCGACTGACGGGCCGTGCAGCAGCGAACGGCCTCCGAGTTCTTTCCGCCCTGCGTCAACGCCCGGCTCTCACGATCAAGCATCTCTGTGATTCACAGTGCATGACCTTTCCGACCGCCTCGAAATCCATGCAGGCACTCGTTTCAGTCGGCATCGCGTACGAACTCACGGGCCTGCGGCGCAACCGGGTCTTTGTCTACAAAGACTATCTGGGGATTTTAAACGAAGGTGGAGAGCCTCTCTGAGTAAGGCTTGGAGGCTTGGGATTTGACGCTCTCGCTCCGGCGAGTAGCGCCCTGAAGGGCTAAGCTTTGCGTAGTCTATCCCGTCCGTTCCCACGGCCCGGTATTTGGCTGATGGCGGCGTTGGTCTGCGCTCGCAGTATTTTTTTCTGGCGATCGCTGGCCCGGCCGTTGCTTCGCAACCGTTACGGATCCCGGATCAGCCATCTTCGCCGAAATATGCTTCGGACTTCTCGGCAGACGTCTCGAATGACTAAGCCGCGTTCCCAACGCGCCTTTTCAGCAAACGACTTCACCCCGGCAAACAGCCCGGACTTCGCAAACTCTTTGGCTTTCGGATGCAGTGGCATTGGAGGGGGAACGGATTGTGTGACAATAACCGTCTCTCGATTCCCTGACGAGTCCATCCTTCCATCCCGCCCACGACAGGGAATGTCCATGATCCCTTTCCTGAGTTCCTGATGCAACGGATGCGTAGCAACGGCCAGGCAAGCAATTCCTTGTTAAGAATCCGCAGCATCCTCCCTTTCGTGTCAGTTCGTGAAGTTGTGGTTCCTTCTGCCATCTCTCCCATTTCAGCCCGTAACAGTCTAACGGGCCCCTAGAGCATTTTTGATTTATTCTGACGCTCTGAAAAAGGGTGAAGAAGAGAGAATGAATCTAGAACTCAGGAACTCAGGAAATGAATGAGACTGGAGAGGTCTCGTGCCGACGTTGAAAGAACCGATGGGTCGAGTTCCATGGATATTGCGTTCATTCCTCTGTGCCTAAGGGTCATGTGCGGATTTCTCTCTTACAAGAGATCGCCACCCTCCTTGGCTTACTTTCCATCACGCAGTCCCTTTTGTTCTGAATTTCCCTTCCTGAGTTCCAGATTAATCATGCAGTCTCCCCTCAAGCGACAGATTGACCAGAAGATGCTCTAAACCCCCATAGCGCTCACTTCGGCAGAAGTCCCAACTGCTTTCCAGCCGCCTTGAGTTTGGCATCCGCGCTGTGCAGGGGGATCTTGTGGCGATCCGACAGTTCCAGATAGGCGGCATCGTAGGAGGAGAGATCGAACTGGAACGCCAGGTGGAGAATTCTCTTTCTGGCGGGACCCTCCGGCAAATCCTCGATCACAAGTGGAACCTGATTCAGCGTTTCCAGTGCCTCTCGGGCATCCTCCTCGGTGAGCCTCTTCCTGCGCTGGGCGGAGCGGAGGAGGTTGTTCATCTCGTAGTGCCAGAGGGCGGGCACCACCAGTTCAAGCGAACCTTTGAGGATCTGCTTGAGCAGTTCCTCAGCCTTGTCCGAAATCTCATCGGCCAGGATCCAGGCCCCGCAGAAGGAGGCGTCCGCAACGATCTGCTTCACCGGCGTCCTTCCTCGACGAGGGATTTCAGGGATCCTTTTCCTGCTTTACCCTTGGAGCGACTTCGGATCCTTCGGAAAGATGCAAGGGGATCCGTATCGCTTTTTCCGATGCGCTCCACTCCGGAGGAGAGGAGAGCGATCCGCTTGCCTCTCTTTGTGATCCAGATTCGGCTTCCTTTGGAGGCGCGGTCGACAAGCGAGGAAAGCTTGTTTTTCGCGTCAAACGTCCCGATGTGGAGTGTTCCTGCCATGTCCATATAAATAAGCTAGCTACCTGGCTAGATATGTCAAATCCCTCTACAGCAAGGAATGTTCATGGCCCCTTTCCTGATTTCCTGATGCAACCGATGCGGAGCAACGGCCAGGCAAGCAATTCCAGATTAAAAATCCGCGGTCTCTTCTCCCTTTCGTGTCGTTCGCGGTTCTTCCACCTTTTCTCCCGTTTCAGCCCCTAACAGTCTAACAGACTTCATTCTAAACTGCTTGATCCCTTGTCATTCCTCCGATCCGGGCGGTTGGTGAGGCAGCAGGGGGTGCGGATGCATCCTGCCCAACAACCGGTCGGCCTCGGGAGAGGTCGGCTGAAGGGCCCCTCGCCGTACGCAGGGTGGGTAGCCTCGGGGGGTACATCTTCCGGTGCCTCCCGGTGAGAATCCTCCTCGCGCTGGTGGTCCTGTGACATCGATGCGATTTCTTATCCTTGTTACCAAAGCAATTTTAACCCGTGTTTCGTGTAAGCCTTGATCTCGGGATCCTTGGAGAGGAGCGTCGATCCAGACTGAATAGCCTGCCAGACGAGCATTCGGTCGAAGGGATCCTTGTGACCAAGCTTTGGTAGCCGGTGGTATTCCGCGGCGTGCTTGGGATCCAGCGTAAGAAGGGTGAAGCCTGCTTCTTCCGCCACCCCGGGAAGCTCCTCCGGCGAGACGCCTTCCAGAATGAGTTTTCCGATAGAGTGCTTAAGCGAGAGTTCCCAAAAGGTGACGGCGCTCACGAAGACCTCGTTGCCCGGAGTGGTCAGCGCGGTATGGGCTTTCTTGCCAAGCTTCTCCGGTGCCATGACGGCCCAGAGAAACGCATGGGAGTCCAGGAGGAGCTTCATCGGCTCAAGAGGCCAGCAGGTCCTCTTCGCTGATCTTGAAGGTGGGCTTGGTGCGGAAGGATGCTTTCTTCTTCAGCGAGCCAAGGGTTACCCCTCCCTGATGGAGTAAGAGTTTGGGTGGCGCAAGCACTGCCACAAGGCGGCCATTTCTGCCAAAGGAAACACCGACCGTCTTCCCGTGGCGCACATCCTCAAGAGCCTCTGAAAAATGCGTTTTGAACTCCCCAACCGCGAGCGTCTTCATGAAGAAATGATCCGATATCGTGACAACTTGTCAAGGTATGATCCCTTCCTGACTTCCTGATTACTACCGCAGTCTCTGCCGCACCTAATACAGTCTTCGACCGCCAAGTGTCCTATTCCCAGAGTTATTTTACGTACTTGCTGTTGAACTCTTTACTGAAGGCCTTGGCGGCTTTCAGGGCAGTCTGGGCCATTTCCTTGGAGGCGCTTTCCCCCGGATAACGATACTCGACGGCATAGGCCACAAGTTCTTGGAAGCTGGATCTGAAAGCTTCCCAGAGTGGTTGCACGGGAAGGATGATATCCAGAAGGTGATTGAGATCGTGTGTTCTGGAAAAATCCCGCCCAGTTTCAGTGAGCGCTGCTTTCAGAAGTTTCTCCACGCACTGCTGGGCATGAAAGCAGACAGCATCGTAATTGGGATCTTTCCTGGCACGCATTTCACGGCCAGCGGTTGCCAGATCAGCCGAGGCCTTCGCAATCCACTCAGCTGTGAGTGGATTCATAGAGCACCTGGCCGTTCATGATGACATTGCGGATGAAGGGATCTCCAAGGTTCAGGCGTTCCTCGAGCTTTTCCGGGCTGCGGACAAGCAAATCGCAAGGGAAGGGGAGGCGAACCGATTCCCTGATGGCGGCCGCACTCTTGGCCGCCGGCCCCTCGTGGGGCATCACCACCAGAAGATCGACATCCGAGTCTACCCGCTGGGTCTGGTTGGCATGAGATCCGAACAGAATGATGCGCTTGGGATGAAACTTTTCAGCCACAGCCGCCGCAACTTCTCGGATGTCTTTCAACGAAGCCATGTATAAAAACTAATCCTCCAGCCAGTTCCAGGCAAGCGTCTCGAAGGCATCGCCCGGTTGCGTAAAGATGTTTCTGTAAAATGGGTTAAGGGAGTGGAGAGTCGATGGGGTTCATGTTGAGGTAGATTTTTCCTGTGATCCACTCGTCGGAGATTTCACAGAGGAGGGCGGATACGAGGCGC
>JBIIGI010000041.1:0-22684 GCA_044236545.1 Chthoniobacterales bacterium | reverse complement strand
CGGCGGCAGCCCCCCCTAGGGTCACTGCGTTCGGCTCGCTACGCTTCGCCTCTCTCCGTCACCCCAGAGGGGGCTCCTTCAAGGACGTCGCGCTCTTCCAATTTACAGAAAGATTTTTACACTCCCAAATCATTTGATCTTTATTGAAAACCACTCAATTATGGTGATGAAAAAATTATCGTAAAATACACCATGAAAACACCTTTAACCTTCCTGCTCTTATTCCTTGCGGTTGTATTTTCATTCGGAGCCATGCAGGCAGCGCCCACCCCCACGGTGGCGCAGATTCAGGAGGAAAAAGACAGGGTTTTATCGCTCGCGGCTCTCAGCGTTGTTTTTAAGAATTGGCAGACCTCAAGCGCTCCCGGTTCCCGCGGGCACAATATCGGATGCGTGATGGTCAATTCCAATTCCCTCCCAATATCCTGGAATGTGAATTGCGTCACCATCCTCGATAATGGCACTCAGCATGGTGAGGTTCGCGTTGTTCAAGAGTTTCTCAGCAGCACCAATGCGAGTGGAAAGTACATTGACGGTAATACTGTCTACACAACACTGGAGCCCTGTGCCATGTGCACCGGAATGTTGACCATGAACAAGGCCAAGCGCGTAGTCTATGTTCAGGCGGATCCGGGTTTTGGGAGTGCCATTAAGGGGTTGAACCTGGTTCGTTATCCCCGTGTTTTTGAGGCATTCACGCCGTCAACCCTCCCTCAGAAAATCGCGCTTGAGCGACAGTTTGCTCAGTTCAGTAGGACAAATCCAAGCATCACTGATTATTTGCTGACCACGAATGCTCAAGCCATTTACGCCTCTGCGGAAAGGGATCTTATGAGCTATCGAGTCAGGTGGACGAACAATGCGGCTTTCTACAGCTCTGTAACGAACTTTATCTCTACTCAGGTCAACACGAACAATCTCAATATCGATTATACGGTTGAGTATCGCTAGTACCGCGTACAGTCGATCTAAGGTGCCCCCTGCACCTGATCACCAGCATCAAGACATCCTCCGGGTACAGCTTGGTTCCATGCCTTCACTATGCTTTAAATCCACTTATGAAAATGCGCCTTATACTTCCCGCACTCCTTCTCACTTTTGTTCTTCTTTCGCAATTAAAGTCACAGACCATTGTCTCGGTGCCCTTCGATCAATTGGAGGCAAGCCAGTACAATATTGGGTTAAACGGCGTTCAATGGAGCCAGTCATCCACATTATCTAACTTTTCCAAGCTCTACACAACCGGATGGTTGAACGGTAAGTTCGACACCAACAAGCCTGGGAATTATTACGGTCCCGGCGCGCAGGGTATTCTCAAGTATGCCTCAAACAACGCACCTCCGTCGATCTATGGAGTAAATGGATTCGATACCAATGCGAACGTTCAGCACCTGCTTGATAACCACCATCGTGTTTCCGGCCTGTATCTGCTCACCACGATCTTCACGAATGGCTACCGCGCCACGGTGACGGTGACAAACGCCTCAGGAACCGTCATCACGACCAATATCGGAGCTGCTCCAGCTTATACCTATGTGAATCAGACAGCAGATTGGAGCGCAATGTCATCCGGACAGTTCTGGAGCAACATGCTTGCAGGTACGGGAGACACGAACTTCGCCCCGGTATCCACAAATTCCAACGGGTTTTGGAGCACGACAAACCAGCCGACATTTCTTTGGGCGTACAACAGGGGGGAGCTCCAAATTCCCACTACTACCCCGCCTCCCATGATACCCAACCTGTCCGACGACACCCTTAGGGATGTCGCAGCTCAGGTGAACTATCCGGGTGACTATGGATTCACGAACGTGGGATACCAGAACAGGGATGATGCGGAGCAGTTTAACATTCAGGGTGATAATGGAGATGGCAAGGTACTGTACTATCAGGAGTTCTGGTGGGCCAATTATCTTCGCCCTTATGTCTATCTGATCCCGACCGGATCGAATATTAAGACTGCCGGCATGGACTCCAATGCCCCGTACCAGTTTACTGATTACCATCAGTTGATCGCCTTTTCAGCGGACTTTCTCTGTCATTCCAGCAATGCCAGCGGTTTGCCGGGATACTATGATCCAGGTCTCACCTCAGTCGATTTCCCTGAGTTTCGTCCCGCTTCAAGCGTTCTCATCGGATCCAGTGGTGCTCTTGATGTCAGCGGTAACATGTTCATCGACAATAAGGCAACTCTTGAGGTCCAAGGCTCACTGAGTGTCACCAATGCGACTTTTTATGTGGGTAAGGAGACCGCAAATAACCTGATGATCATCAGCGATGGAGGCGTCGTCACCAACAACAACGCCGTTATCGGATCTGCGGCTTCAGCGTATAGTAATTCGGTTATCATTACAGGGAGTGGCTCCACGTGGAATCTCTATGGGGATCTCATTGTTGGAGAGTATGGATCCGCCAACGACATGAAGATTGCCGACGGTGGTCAGGTGACCAACGGATTGAGTGTTTACGGTTCTGTGATTGGTTTTTACGCCGGCTCCGATGGCAACGTTGTTGAGGTGTTTGGCACCGACTCGAATGGCGTTGCTTCAACCTGGACCTGCGTCAATGACCTGACCGTTGGCTACGGCGGTTCCGGCAACTCGTTGCTCATTGAGCAAGGCGGACGTGTCACCAGCTACATCGGGGTGATCGGAGACAACACGAATGCATCAGGGAATCTGGTCTTCGTGGACGGAGTGGGGTCTTTCTGGAGTAACTCAAATGTCCTGCTTGTCGGTGTGAGTGGCAGCGGCAATGCGCTGCTCATCGGCAACGGGGGTCATGTAATGGCTATTAATTCCGATATTGGAGTGAATGCAGGATCAACCGCCAATATTGTAACGGTATCCGGTGTGGGATCCGTGTTGACGAACTCGGGTGACCTCACGGTAGGCTATGGTGGATCCTCCAATGGTCTCTCCGTGTCGGAGGGGGCTCAGGTCTTCTCTTCAAACTCTTACATAGGCCGAGACCCAGGTTCGACCGGTAACACGGTGATTGTTACTGGAACTGGTTCGCTTTGGACCAACAGCGGCGATCTCTTTGTTGGTAATCAAGGTGCCAGCAACAGCCTAGTGATTTCCAGCGGGGGAATGGTGATCAACGGCGGGCAGGATTCTACCGGCGGGGTGATCGGATTTATTACCAACTCTTCCAATAACTCCGTGGTCGTCACGGGGAGCGGGTCTACTTGGCTCAGCGCAGGAGATGTTGTTATTGGATACAGCGGCACGGGCAACAGACTGGAGGTTTCGAACGGAGGAACCGTTTCCAACGGGGTGGTCAATTACGCAGGAGGTCTCTCCGGGGGGATCATCGGGTTCAATGAAGGATCCACCGATAATAGCGTGCTGGTAACAGGGATCGGATCGCGCTGGATCAGCAGTGGCGATCTCTTCGTGGGCTTCAACGGAGCAGGCAACAGCATGGTCATCTCCAATGGAGGAAGCATTTACAATTCGCAGGTGGACTTCGGTGGGGTCCTCGGATGGGGAGCCGCATCTTCCAATAACACTGTGATTGTTACAGATGCGGGTTCTACTTGGACGAATTCAGGAAATCTCACCGTCGGCTACGAGGGCAGTGGCAATAGCATGGTCATTTCCAACCGTGGCACGGTGGCTGTAGCCAGCAATAGCTACATCGGAAATGCCTCCACCTCCTCCAACAACAGCGTGCTAGTTACGGGAACAAACTCTGCCTGGACGAATACGGGTGATCTCTATGTCGGCAATGCTGGCAGTGGCAACAGCCTTGTGATTTCCAATGGGGGTAAGGTTTTTAACGCCATGGGATACATCGGCAGTGAGTCAACCGCCACGGGGAATCTGGTCACGGTCACGGGGAGCAATTCCTCCTGGATTAACTCCGGAGATCTCTACGTCGGCTACGCCGGTCAGTCGAACCGTCTGGTGATTTCGGATGGCGGATTTGTCTCCAATGTGAATGGCTTCGACGATGGGGTGGATCCAACGGATGCGTACAATTCGGTGCTGGTGACCGGATCCGGTTCTAGATGGGTCAACTCTGGCAACCTGACCTTCGGACTCGCCGGTCACGACAACAGTCTAGTGATCTCCGATGGGGGAATCGTTACCGTAGGCGTGGATACCAAGATCGGCGACCTAGCCACGGCCTCCAACAACTCGGTTTTGGTGACGGGAAGCAACTCGCTCTGGACTAACACGGGTAATCTCTATGTCGGCAATGATGGCAGCGGGAACAGTCTGGTGATTTCGAATGGGGGAACTGTGGCGAATAGCTGGGGTTTCATCGGTAACAACGCTGCCTCGTCGAACAACTCGGTATTAGTGACTGGAAAGGACACTCTTTTTAATACTTGGGAGCTCAGGATAGGCCAAGATGGCAGTGGAAACAGCGTCGTGATTTCCGATGGTGGAACAATCACCAATGGGTGGACCTACATAGGAACTTCCGATAGGGCTAACAGCAATACGGCTATCGTGACGGGAACCGGTTCTCGTTGGAGTAGTGAGGTCGACTTTAATGTAGGTTATTCAGGAAGTTACAACTCTCTTGTGATATCCGATGGGGGCATGGTCTCCAATGGAAAGCACTTCCGGGGAGGAACCATCGGATACGATACCAATTCCATGAACAACAGCGTTCTGGTGACTGGCAGCAACTCAATATGGACGACGACAGCGGATATTTTTGTTGGATACATGGGCAGCAGCAACAGCCTTGTGATCTCCAATGGAGGAAGAGTGAATTCCTCTGTGGCGGATATTGGGTTTGCAGCGACATCCACCGGAAACTCGGTTTTGATCACGGGAACTGGATCGGCATGGAGCAATAGCGGAGATCTAACGATTGGAGTGGCCGGCAGCGGGACTCTCACCGTGGCTAACGGTGGTGTCCTCTCAGCCTCTCGAATCCTGATCGGCACCAATGGAGACCTCGACTTCGGGCGCTATCAGCAGAACGACACCGCGGGCAATGTCGTGACGACAACAATCGAATTCACCGGGACGAACAGCGATGACTATGGCATTAATTTCAACCAATCCGACACGCTCCACCTCACAAGTTCAATCATCGGCGCCGGTTGGGTCTGCCAGTTGGGAACCGGCACATCCGTGATGAGCGGAAGTAACAGCTACTCCCTTTACACCAAGATCGATGCCGGAACGCTGGTTGCCGCCAGCACCAATGCGCTGGGCACCGGTTATTTGGGAATTGGCGGCTATGCGGATCGCGCCACGCTCATGCTGGCCACCAATCTCACGGTCGGGGACTTCATCTGGGGCTCCAACGGCCTGGTTGCGCTGACAGCCGGATCACAGACCCTGACTGTCGCCGGCATGACCAACTCTGCTGGAACCAACAATGGAGCCAATGTCTTCCGGTTCCTTAATACGGACCTGAGTAACGCCACCAATACTCTGATCAATTACACCTCGTTGGCAGGCTTCACCACCAATAGCTTCAGCGTCTCGGGAATATCGGGATACTCCTTCTCGACGAATGGCAACCAAGTCTCAGCCTATCTCTCCACCAGTGCCAATGTGGCCGTTTCCAATAGTGTCACTATCAACGGCACGTTGACGGTTAACAGCCTGACAGTGGATCCCTCGGGTACCCTCATGGGATCAGGAACCCTCTCCCTCACCGGAGGCAACCTGACCGTCAACGGCACCATTGCCCCCGGCAACAGCCCCGGCACCTTCTTCGTGAGCGGCGGCAATCTCGTCATGGGAGCCTCCTCCGTCTGGGATCAGCAGATCTACAGCACCTCGGTTTACGACCGGGTGGTGGTGACCGGAAGCACGATCCTGAATGGAACCATGAACATCACGACCGACGGAGTCAACCAGCTCCAATTCGGCCAGAAGTACAACTTCCTGACCGCAAGCGGAGGGATCAGCGGAGCCTTCAGCTCGATCGTGGCCCCTGAGGGCTTCCGCGGACGCCTGCTCCTGAGTGGCAACAACACCCAGGCCAATATGCTGATTGCCCCCTCGAGCTACACCCAGTTGGCAGCCAACCGCAACCAGAGCAACGTGGCGACGGCGCTGAACAGCTTCATCCCCTACACCAGCGGTGACCAACAGGTGGTCTCCACCTCCTTGGACAGCTTGACAGCCTCCCAGTACAACCAGGCCTTCAACGCGATCATGCCGACCTTCTACCAGCAGATCGCAACGATCGCCTTCAATAACGCCAACGCCCAGAACATGCAGCTCGTCCAGCGCCTCTGGGGCCTCCGCGTCGCCGAGGGTGGGGGATTCAGCATGAGCGGCCTCGCCGACAACATGCCCCTCCTCGAAGGGCAGGGTGATGGATCAACTGGCAAAGGCGTCCTCGACTCCAAGAAAGACATCCTGCGCCCCGGACTCGACAACCACTGGGGGATGTTCGTCGATGGCAACGGCATCTTCGCCCAAGCCAACAGCGGCAACATGCTCCCCGGCTATAACTCCCAGAGCGGAGGAGTCACCACCGGCCTCACCTACAAGTGGAACGAAAACGTCGGCACCGGCATCTACTGCGGCTATCAGGGAACCTACACCAAGAGCGGAGCCGACGGCTCCGGCCTGGGAACCGGAAGCCGACTCATCGACAACGCCGTCCGCTTCGGAGTCTTCGGCACCTACGGCCAGAAGGATGGCAAGGGACTCTTCGTCAACGCCCTTGCCGGAGGCGGCTACCACAACTTCCAGGCCACCCGTGTCATCCAGTATGCCGGGATGAACCGGACGGCCAACAGCGCCCCCGGAGCCGGGGAACTCGATACCATGCTGGCCGCAGGCTACGACATCAAGAAGGGCAAGTTCACCTTCGGACCGACCGCCTCGCTCCAGTACACCTACCTCGGGGTGAACTCCCTGAATGAAACAGGAGCCCAGAGCCTGAGCTTCAACTCGGGCGGGTGGAACAGCTCCAGCATGCTCTCAAGCGTCGGAGCCCATGCCGCCTACAGCTGGGTGGCGAACAAGAATGTGGTCGTGGTGCCCCAGGTGAACCTCTCTTGGCAGCATGAGTTCATGCAGATCCCCTACGCCATCAGCGGCAATCTGGGTGGAACCAGCCCGACCTTCTCGAACTGGAGCTCTACCCCGATCAGGGACTTCCTCTACACGGGCGTCGGCTTCACCGTGGAGTTCTCCAAGCGCTGGAACACCTCCTTCTTCTACAACGCCGCCGCCGGGAACAGTGACCTAGTTAGCCAGAACATCTTCTGGTCGGCAGGGGTGAAGTTTTAGCAAGTTCTCCTGCTACAGGGTATCGGTGAGTAATCTGGCGCAAGGCTAACTCGGCGCTGATCCTTCGGTCACTTCACCCGTTCACGACGGCAAGGTAGACTTGGCGGGAGATCAGGGCCGCCATCGCCACGATACTTGCCACCGCAATCAGGGCCCTCTGACGGTTGATAGTGATGGAAGGGATTCCGGCGGCGATCCGGCGCCTTCCGACCAGCGTGACAAAGGCGGCGAACAGGACATAGGCAAGGGCCTCGAGATGAATCTTGTCGATAAGGGTTATGTCGCCGGAGGTGCCGAGTTCGGAATTCGCCGACTTGAGATTGATGACGATGGCAAAGACGGCTCCCACGAAGGTGGCAAAATAGGGACTCATGTTTTCCGACCCTTCGATCGGGAGGAAGTAAGTGATGATAACAAGGATCATGGCCGCAAAAGCCGCCGCGGTCATCTTCCAGAAGATCGCGTAGGAGCAGCGACGGATGTCTATTTCCGCGGTGACGGTCGAACAGGCGGCGGCGGTGTTTAGGTTTTTGTCTGGTGACTCCGCATAGTTTGCCACCGAGGAGAGGAAGCGGAAGCCGGTGATCCTCCACCCGTTCACCCCTTCCGGGTCATTGCTGCCGCGGGTGTTGATGTCCGGATCGTAACCCGAAACCACTTTGTCCGCCGACAGGCTGAGACGCTCCAGTGTTTCGCAGGCATCAATGCAGATCCTGAGTGTGTGGCGGTCGAAGGGATAGTTCTTCAGCTTCCACTCGTTTCGGAAGGTTCCCGCCACTTTCTGGTAGGTCACCGGCCCCCTGGTTGCCTGGATCGTCGCTGAGTTAAGAAAGTTGTGGTTGTCGGCGTTGACGAAGTCGAGCCTGGTGAGGAGCTTTTCCTGATCCTTCGGCAGCTTTCCCTAGATCCAGAAAGTCGCCCGATAGGTGTTGTCGGGGAAGTTGAATTTTCCGATCGAGGAGATCCAGATGCCGAGGGGAATGACTTCCGGGGCCTTGGCCGAATTCCGCTCGAAGGAAGGGGGCATCAGGTCGGAGGCCCGGCAGAACGTTCCGAAACAGGCCGCCAACGACAGAATGGCAGTGAGGCACGGGGCGATCCGACGGTATGATCGCGGCCTTTGAAGGAACCTCATTCCCGGTCGACGCTGAACTTGCCGGGGCCGATCAGCAGGAGTGACAGGAAGACGGATCCCAGTTCGATCGCGTGTGAGGCAACACTCCATTTCTCGAAGAGGTCGCCTGGAGTCGTGTTGAAATGCATGACCGTGGCAACCGCCATGGTGGTCAGCAGGAAGAGGCAGGCAGGTCGGAAGCAGAAGCCGATCAGCAGGAGAAAGCCTCCCACCGATTCCGAGAGGGCCGCCATCAGTCCCCAGAAGAGGGGATAGGCCCCCATCCCGACGAACTGCATCGACTTGCCGAGCTTAATCCAGAGTTCCGGCCCGGCGGTCAGCTTCGGCAGTCCGTGGGCGAGGAAGGAAATCCCGATGAGAATCCGGAGAAGCAGGAGGCCGGTATCGCGGTATTTGCTGAGGGATCGTAGAATCATATGATGGAAATGACTGCGGACGGGAAGTCCGACAAGAAAAAACCCCACCGACCTCCCACAGCACTCTTGATGGGGTGATAGGAGAATCGGTGATGGTGTAGGTGGGGCAAAGATCCCGGACAGCCTAATTATCTGCCGGTCGACCCCCGATCAGGCATTGACGGCACTTGCCTACCGGCAAGCCGTGCCGCCCTCCGGGTCACGCATTCGCGTGATCTACCGCGCTCCATCCGTGGAGCTTGCTTCTCTCCCGCATCAGCGGGTTCGGACTACCTTCAGTATGATTAAGCCGCGTACCCACGCGCCTTTTGTCTTCAGCCTAAACCCCTTCAGCCTCTACTTTCTGAATCTCATTGAAGAGAGTTCGTGGAACGGGTAATCAAGCGTCAGTCATGAAGACCTTCCGTTCCTATTTTGCCGCTTCGGCACTCCTGATCTCGCTTCTTTTTGTCGGATGCTCGTCGGGCCCCAAAGTCGATCCTCAGATCACGGCCGCCGTTGCCTCCGCCCATGTGAATGCGGGAACCGCCGCGAAGATGAACAATGCGCAGCCGCTCGACTATCAGGACATTAGGAATCTCGCCTCCAGCCATGTCCCGACGCACATCGTCGTCGGCTACCTTCGCTCCACCCAGCGCGTCTACAACTTCAGCTACGCACAACTCGCCGGCCTCAAGGCCGCCGGTGCCAAACCTCATCTTCTCAACTACCTGACGGAGACGCAGGGATTCTACGGGAACAATCAGCCGCCCAAGCAGGGTGGCAAGGTGCCCAAGTATGTGAAGGACAACTCGAAGCTGAATCAGGACCAGCAACCCTTCTTCTACAATGCCCCCATGATAGACGACTGGTATGATTCGGCCTACACCGAGTCCTGCTACAGCCCCTTCTCCTTCGATACCGGCGGAGGGGGCTAGCCTCCGACATTTCTCCGGGTGAGAGCCATCCGGGGGGCTGCCTCTGATGCCTCTTAGCTCCGCGTGAGGAACATCTCCCCGTTACGTCAGCGCCTCCCGCTGGTCGGTCTCCTGATTGCCGCGATCTTCGGGATCCTTCTTGCCTCTTGGCTCGGCGTGACGGGGTGGCTTGCCGCCTCCCTTTTTGCGGCTTGGATGCTTCTCCTTCCGCTCCGCCGCGAGGGTGCCCATTGCTGGGTTCTCACGGCCGCCGTCTTTGCGATGATGCAGATCTGGAGTTGGCAGGAGGCTCCCGCCCGCAAACTCTCCCTCCTGCTAGATTCACACCGCTGTGAATATGCTGTCGAGGGGATCGTGGAGGGCGAGCCAAGGATTACCCCCTCTGGTTCGGCGAGTTTTCCGATGCGCGTGGAGCGGATCGCCGAGAACGATGCGGAGGAGCAGGTGACTACCATTCCGGTGACGGTGCAGGTGCGATGGGAAGGGGAGGTGCCCTCCTATGGGGATCGGGTCGGATTCCACGGTGAGGGCATGCTTCCGCCGCCGCCTCGCAATCCTGGAGCCTTTGACTACCGGTGGTGGCTCGAGCGTCACGGTGTTTATACCATGTTCCGGATCGACCCCTCCCAACCGGGGTCCATCATGTCTCGCGGACATGGAAATCCGATGATGGCCCTGGCGATCACGGCGCGTCACCGCATGGAGAGGATCCTGGAGGCCGGAATGGGGGATGCACTGCCGGTCCTTAGTGCGATCAAGGGGATCACGCTGGGGGTGACGGAGAGCGCTCCCGAGGGGTTCACCGACGACTTCCGCTTCACCGGGACGATGCATCTTTTTTCGGTGTCCGGTCTGCATGTCGGGATGCTGGCGGTGATCATCTGGTTCGTGCTCAAGGCTGCGCGTCTGCCCCGGTCGTGGGCTGTCGCGGTGACGATCCCCGCACTCTTTTTCTATGTAGCCGTCACGGGACTGAAAGAGGGAAGCATACGTAGCGCCACGATGGCCTCGATCCTGCTCTGCGGCATGGTCCTCTTCCGCCGCGCACCGATGCTGAACACGCTGGCAGCCTCCGCCCTGCTGCAGTTGGCACTCGACACGAACACGCTCTTTTCCGCGGGATGGCAGTTTTCCTATGCCGTTGTCTTTGCGATCCTTGCGGCCGCTCCGCCGCTCGAAACCTGGCTTCGGGAGCGTCATGCCCCGGACCCTTTCCTTCCCCGGGTCCTGCTGACTCGCAGCGAGCGGATTGGCTATGGCTGCTGGAATCACATTGCCGGTCTTGCGGGGGTCTCCGCTGCAGCCTGGATCGGCTCTCTGATCCCGACAGTCGCCTATTTTCATCTGGTTTCCCTATCAGCACTGGGGGCTAACCTTCTCGCCGTTCCCCTGGCATTCTGCGTTCTCTCCCTCGCCGCTCTTTCGCTCCTGAGTGGGGGATTCTCGCTCTGGGTGGCGGGAGCATTCAACAACGCCAACTGGCTGGTCACCAAGCTGCTTTTGACGGTGGTGCAAGCGTGGGCGCTGATTCCGGGCGGGCATTGGTTTGTCGGGATGCCGGGTAAGCCTTACCCCGTGATGACGATCCTCGATCTGCGCGGGGGCTCCTGCGCAGTGATCCGGAGTGGGGGAGGATTTGCCCTCGTTGATGCGGGGCGGCGGAAGGATGCTTCCCGGATCATCCTTCCATTTTTGGAATCCAGCGGTGCGAATTCCATCGCGAGCGCCCTGATCACCAGGGCGGACGCCGCCCATCTCGGCGGCTTGCCCGAGATCGGGCGTGAATTGTCCGTGGAGAAGGTGGCGATTCCGCCGCTTCCTCCCCTCGGTCTCCGCTCACCGGTAGCAAGGTCGATCGTTGCTTCCATGAGACATCCCCATGAACTTCATGCCGGTGAGGAATGGCCAATCACCGGGAAGACGCGGGCCGAGATCCTCGATCCCCGACCCGGAGTCAGCGGCGAGATGCTCGTGACGCGCATCCACCTGGGAAACCTCCGTATCATGATGTTGCCCCGGTTGACTCCGGAGAACTCCAGGCATCTCCTGGAGACTGTTTCCCCGGAAGCTCTTCGGTCCGAGGTGCTGCTCATTCCCCTGGGAGGGGCGGAGATCACCTCCACGCTCCGGTTGATCCGGGCCGTCGGGCCTCGCGTGTTGGTCACGCCGGTCGGGGGAATCGGTCGCGATGCATTCCCGGGCCAGGAATGGGATGGGGTTCTGTCAGCCGAGGGAATCACTCTGATGCGTCAGGATGAAACCGGCGCGGTGATTATGGAGGCGGATCCAAAAGCCCCCAAGGCCATTCCCTTTCTACAGCCCGATCAACCTGTTCCGCTTGATCGAGTTCACTGAAGCGATTCCAAAAAAGCCTTTGATTGAGTGATGATGGCGGCGCGTTCATTCTCTGGTCGCTTCATCCACGAACGCACCATCATGGCCGTGCGCGGGTTGTTGGCGAAGCGCCCGTGATGGGTTTCGTAGAAGTTCCAGTAGAGGAGGTTGAAGGGGCAGGCTCCCTGCCCCGTTTTGATATCCGGACTGTGGGGACATCCCTCGCAGTAGTTGCTCATCTTGTGGATGTATGATCCGCCGGCCGCATAAGGCTTGGTTGCCATGAATCCGCCATCGGCATGGAGGGCCATTCCTAGAAGGTTGGCGGCCATCACCCAGTCATGGGCGTCAATGTACATCTCGTTGAACCAACGGAGCGCCTCATCGGGCCTGACTCCCGCGAGCAGCAGGAAATTGCCGAGGATCATCAGTCTCTGGATGTGGTGATTGAATCCCCCCTTCAGGACTTCCCCCAGGGTCTGACGGAGGCAGTTCATGTCCGTCTTGCCGTCATAGAAGAAGGAGGGGAGGGAGAGTTCGGCTTCGAGACCATTGACCCAGGCGTACTCGGGCATCTTCAGCCAGTAGACCCCGTTGACGAATTCGCGCCATCCGATGATCTGACGGATGAATCCCTCCACCGCATGCAGGGGCGCCTTGCCTTTCCGGAAGGCTGATTCAGCCGCCTTGGCGCATTCCAGAGGATCGAGAAGACCGATGTTGAGCATCGGGGAAATGATCGAGTGGAACATGTCGGCCTCCCCCTGGATCATCAGGTCCTGCCAGGTTCCGAACTGGGGGAGGCGCTCTTCCACGAAGTGCTCCATCCATTTCAGGGAGTCCTCCCGTGTCACCGGAAGGGCGAAGTCCACGGCTTTTCCGGGTGCATCCGGAAAACAGATTTCCAGGTCGGCCGAGACCTCCCGGGTGATGGCGTCCTGTTCCGGTCTTGGAAGTGCCCGTGGGCGTGGTGATCCCGCCTTCTTCCAATCGCGTAGCGTGGCCCTGTTCTCGACATCGTAGTTCCAGTCGCCGCCGACCGGCTTCCCTTCACTCTCCATGAGCAATCCGGTCCGCCTTCGCATCTCGCGGTAGAAATTCTCCATCAGCAGACGCTTCTTTCCCTGCGCCAATTCGGCGAAATCTTCCCGAGAGCAGAGGAACTGGGTGTCTGGAACGATGCGGAGCGGGCATGGTAGCTTCGCGGACAGGGAGTCAAGGGCGAGGCTCTCATCGTGATTGTTGGGCCGGGTGACGAGAATCTCGGAGGGCTTCCGCGCCGCGCAGTGACGGGCCAGAACGGAGCGCATGTCGGGAGCATCGTTGATCCGGTGGTAGTCGACCTCCCATCCCTCGGCCTCCCGTTCCGCGGCGTAGTGTCTCATCGCCGCGAGAAGGAGCATCAGGCGATGCCGGTGGTAGGGGAGCTTTCCGAAGGTCTGTCGGGATTCGATGAAGAGCAGGCAATCCGTCCCCTTCCTGGCCGAGAGGAGGGATGAGTTGGTGACCGAGAGTTGGTCGGCGAGGATCCAGGCTGTCCGCCGAGGCCGCGTACTCACAGGAAGGAGAGCGATTTCAACTTTGCTTCGAAGAGGTCGTGTCGTTTCGGATCGTAGTGATGGCCGATAAAGCCCACCGACTCCGCACCCTGCACATTCTCCAGCAGGTCATCGATGTAGAGCGTGGACGCGGGATCGACTCCAAACTGGTCTTTGGCGAGTTCAAAGATCCGGCGCTCGGGTTTCATGACGCCTGCCTTGTACGAGTAGACACCGTCGTGGAAGAGCCCGGAGAAGAAATCGTACTCCTCGAAGATATGGTCGTGATGGATGCAGCCGATGTTCGAGAGGAGATAGAGGGGCGTCTTCCCATGGAGTGTGCGGGCCCACTCGACCATCGGGGTGTTCACTTCGAAGATCCGTGTCCAGATCCCCATGAAGTGATCCTCGGGTCCGTCATGAGCGAAGGCTTCCCTGACGATCCTGACGAACTCCTCGCGGCTGATCGTGCCGCTCTCGTGGGCCATCCGGTGAGGATGGAGCTCCTCGATGGAAGGGGCGACCGCTTGGCCCGTGTGGGCAAGGAGCGCCCGCTCGGCGATGAAGTAGTCGAAGGTCAGGAGCACATTCCCGATATCGAAGATAACGGCGTCGATTTGCATGACGGAAGAGAAGAGGGCTGAATTCAGAAAGTCAGAAACTCGGAAAAAGGGCCCGATGGGGGGATTCAACCATTGGAGCGTTTCAGGTGTTCCCTGCAATATTCGTGGCCGGATGCCGTAACGCGGAATTCCAGATCGGGATGACTCAGTTCGGTGCGTCCGCATTCCTCGCAGCGGTGAAGGGATTCGGCGACAGGTTCCCGATTCCCGCGCAATGCAGGAGCCAGCTTGGCGGCAGGTCGGAGGATGCCGAGATATCCACGCAGATCGGATCCAAAAAAGAGAAGATAGTTAAGGAAAGCTGCACCGAGGGTAGCGGCGACAACCGGAGGCTGTCCGATGGAGGAGAGGATCATGAGCGCGGCGCTGATGAGGGCGAGCCATGCGATGCGCATCGGCAGGACAAAGAAGACCAGCACCTTGAAGTCGGGATAGACCGTTGCGAAGGCGAGCAGCAGGGAGAGGTTCAGGAAGGTGTTGGCCCGGGTGAGGGAAGATCCCCCTTCCCCGCCCAGGGAAAAGGCAAAGGAGACTGCCGTACAGGCGGCCATGCCGGAGAGATAGAAGAGGGTCAGTTTGCCGGGGCCGATCGCGGCCTCCAGTCCGTCGCCGAGATAGAGCAGGAAGAGAAGCGCAAAAAAAATCCAGAAAGGACTGAGGGTTTCCGGGATGAAGATCCAGGTCACCAATCTCCAGACCTGCCCCCGCATCACCAGGGACGGATCGAGGTCGAGGATGGAGTCGTAGCCCGGCGCCAGCAGGTGAAGGATAAAGACCAGGGCATTGAAAAGTGCCACATAGCGGATGAGGCCCGGCACGGCGCACCGCCCTGCGAGCTGACCGATGCGATCCTGAAAAGACAAAGGCATCGGAAGATAGTGGCAGATGATCGGCATGCCGGAAACTTCAAAGAAGAAACCGGCTCAGCTCGGGGGTGATGGGTGGGGCCTTCGAAAGACCCCCCGCCATCCTTAATCCGGCTGGAATCGAGGGGCTCTACCTTCCTGCCTTGATAAAGCCGCTTCCGGTGATCTGCGCGGTCTCGTGTTCGGCACCCGACCCCACTGCACCGTAGACACCCGGAGGCTGGGGAATGTTGTCGATCTGGAAGGTGGAGACCGTGTTGGTGAACGGTCTGTTCAGGTCGATGGAGGCCTTGGAGGAGATATTCAGGACCGAGTTCTGCGGGATACAGGCGCGCGGGATGCTGATGGCCCCCTCGACGATGACGGTATTACCGGTGTAGGTGTTGAGGCCGGTGAGCGTCTGGGTTCCCGTTCCCCATTTGAAGAGGCTGATGTTGCCCGCGATGAGCCCGTCGTAGCGCCTGTTGGAGGTGCCGTTGATCGTTAACTTGGAGGATGAGGAGGCCCCGTTGGTGATGATGGTATTGGCGGTGTTGGCGTAGTTGGTGTCGCTCTCGAGCGAGCGGATCGTCTGGTTGAAGCCGTAGAGATCGAGGGTGGTGGCCGTGGTGCTGTTGGTCTCGGTCTGGAAGATCTTCAGGGCGGTGTTGGTCGGCAACGCATCGTGGATGCCCAGCTGCAGGGTGCATGCTCCCCCGGTGTTGGTGGAGGGGTAACGGGAGTAGGAGGTCGTGCCGCCGTAGCTGTTCTGCTTGGCCAGGATATCCCTGTTGCCGAGCGCCAGGCGGAACTGGACGTTTTCCCTGGAGGGGCCGGTGATCGTGCTGTTGATCGTGTGGGTGATTCTTCCCTCCCTGTTGCGGTCGATACCCAAGGAAGAGCCCCTGCTCAGCGTGATGGTTCCGGAACCAAGCGAGGCATCACCGATAATACCAATGCCCGCTCCCGAGACATTCCAGTCAGCGCGCAGCATGGGATTCGTGTTGAAGACTCCGATGCCGGAGCCGATCGCCTTGACGGTGATGGTTCCGGAGCCGTTGAGAGGTCCTGTCAGATTGAGTTGGCTATTGGTGAGATACACTTCCAGGTTGTCACGGAAGCGGATCTCGTTATCCAGAAGGTAATCGATGTGAGTTCCCGGCTTGCTGAGGCATGTGATCGTGGGATTGTTGCTTCCCGAGGAATTGAACTGAAGGGGTTGCCCGGCGATCAAGACCCTGGTGTACGTATTCGTGATTCCCGAAACATCCATCAGCAGGGCGCCTAGATTGAAGGGATTGCCCAGATCATTGATCGTGCTCATCGCGTATCCCAACCTTTTGGTGTCAGGCGTGTCGGGAAGTGGTGATTCATTGCGGAAGATCAGGGTCGTTCCGGAGGAACTCACCGGCTTGGAGTCCCATCCCGTCCCCGCCGACCATTTCAGGCCGTTTGCGGCATTGGCCTTGAAGGTATTGGTGCCTGCCGTGAGTGTGGCTGGCAGAAGGGAGAGGATCAGGGCGGCGATGAGGGGAAACTTGGTCGCCGTGATGATTTTGCTCAGGGAGCAGTGCATGGATCTCTCTTTTCCGGATGGGTGTATCATTATCAAGCGATAAGATTCAGTTGCTCGTGTGGTCAATCAGATAGTGTGTTACCGGACTGGGCGTAAGCATTGGTTTCGGATCCGGGGAATACCTTGCTTGATCACTGGGGTGAATGGGGTTAGCAATCTGTGCTTGCGATGAAGATTTTTCCGGATCCGTCATTCCGCTGCCGCCCCCCAGGGAGCGGGAGACCTTGGTTTTTCCCCTTGCTGATTGCCTGCCTGCTCGCCTCCCCCTCCCTCCGGGCTGAGGCGACACCGGAAGAGCTCTTCAAGGCGGGATCCTCCGCCTTCCAGTCGGGTGATTACGACGGTGCGGCGAAGAATTTCGAAACTCTTCTCACTCTCGGCCTCGAAGGGGAGAGCCTTCAGTCGGTTCTCTTCAATCTGGCGGCGACCTATTACAACCAGAAGAACCTGCCGAAGGCGGAGAGTTATTTCAACCGACTGCTCAAGGAGTTCCCCGATGGAAAAGACAAGGCGAAGGCCCTGATCTCGCTGGCTCAGATCCAGAACCAGACGGGACGCAAGGAAGAGGCGGAGAAAAACCTGCAACGCGCCGCCGAGTGCGGAGGGGAACTGGGGGGCAAGGCCAGAATGGCCCAGGTCTCGCTGCTGGTTCAGGCGGGAAAATCCGACCAGGCCGAAAAGACGTTGCAGGAGGTGATCGCCGGAGGAGTCAATGATCCCGTCTCGGTTCAGGCGGCGCTCTCCCTGTGCGAGATCAAGGCGAAGAAGGGAGAGCTTGAGGAGGCTCTGAAACTGCTCGATCAGGTGAAGGCCCGCGAGGAACTGGTCGACAACCCGATGCAATTCGACATCCTGGCGGTCAGGATAGGGGATGCTTTGCTTGCCAAGGGGCGTCGTCCCCAGGCGCTCAAGATGTATTCGGTCGTGCGCCCGAAGCAGGAGGTGATCAGGCTGCAGAAAGAACGGATCTCCTCCTTGGAGAACCGGATTGCCGAGAACAAGGCGACGCTCCAGACCAATCCCAAGGCGGTGATGGAGATCAGCTCCGCGAATACCGGAATTCAAAAGAACATCGAGGAACTCAAGGCCGCGGCGGCTGAGTTCGAGAAACTCCCGGACACCTCGGTACCCGTCCGGATCCGGCAGGCGAGGGCCTACGAGGAGCTTGATTACAAATGGGAGACCATCGTGATCTGGGAAAGCCTGCTGGAAACGGCCGATCCGAAGATCCGCGAGGACGCGCTCTTCAGTATCGGCTCCGCCTACGGAGCGATGGGGCGCTCGGCGGATGCAGATGCCGCGATGGATCGCTACCTCCGCGAGTTCCCATCGGGAAAATACGCCGCCGAGGCCAATTTTCTCAAGGGATCCGTCGCCATGGCAACCGGGGACTTCGCCAAAGCCGAGACGGTTTTCGGAACGCTGATCGGCAAGAATGACAAGTCCCCGCTGGCCCCCGACATGCTCTTCCTGATGGCAAACTGCCAGTTCGCCCAGGCTGTGGCGGATCCGGACAAGAGGGAGAAGTACAAGGAGGCCATCGAGAACTACAAAAAATACCTCTCCAAATACAACGACGGGGGATCCGCCCAGGAGGCTCTTTTCCGGATCGCCCTGTGTCACTTTCAACTCGGCGACTACGCCAAGGCACTGGACGGCTTCCGCGACTACAACAAGAAATATCCCAAGGGACTCTTCACGGGTGATGCCGACTACCGGATCGCCCTCTGTTACAATGCGGCCCAGAAATACGACGAGGTGTTGAAGCTCTGCGCGGAGTGGGAGACCGTGCACAAGGGTGAGATGATGCTCCCCGAGGTGCTCGCCCTGGAGGGGGATGCCTATCGGGAGAAGGAAATGCCGGCCGAGTCCGCGGAGGCCTATCGGCGTTCCGTGCAGTTAGCCCAGACCGAGGAACTTCTCAAATACTCGCTCTTCGAGGCCAACAAGCAGTATCAGAAGAGCAATAACTGGGGGGCGATCGCGGAGATGTTCGGCCGGTTCGAGGAGAAACACCCGGATCATCCCGCCGCCACGGTCGCGGTCTACTGGGTCTCGAAGGCGAAGATCAAGGAGGGAAAGACCTCCGAGGCCAAGCAGTATCTTGCCGAAACAATCCTCAAGACTATCAAGGACCGTAAGAAGGACGCCGTGGAACAGCTTCTCGGCCTGTTGGCGCAAACCTGTGCGAAGCGCCCGCGCCAACCTCTCGCCAAGGCCGCGCCGCCGCCGCCCACCACCCCTGCAGCGGATGCACCCGGTGCTGCTGAGGCCCAGGCCACGCCAAAACCGCGTCCCACCCCCGCCCCTCTCCCTCCCTACGACGCGGAGGGTGACTTCGCGAAATACCTCGACGATTCCAAAGTGGGGGATTCCCCGCTGGCCCGCGCGCGACTCCGCTATGCCCGCGCCCAGTTGGCGGGGTTCACCAAGAAACAGGATCGCCAGAACGAACTGATGACCTCGATCTACCGTGACTTCACCCCGGATCAACTCAGCGCAATGCTGCTTGCGGAATGCGGGGACATCGCCCTCGGGAAAGGGGAACTGGACAAGGCCGAAGCCTTTTACAAGGAGTTGATGACGGCCTTCCCCAAAAGCGACCTCATGGAATGCGCCTATTGCGGGATGGGTGAGGTGGCTCTGGCGCGGAACAAACCCGACGAGGCGCTCCGTTGGTTCGACGATGCGGTGGAGAAGATCGGCGCCGAGTCGCGGATCGCTCAGATCACCTACGGCAAGGGGAGGGCTCTGGCAGCCCTGAACCGCCCCGACGAGGCGAAGAAAATCTTCGAACAGGTCGCAGGGACCAAGGAATGGAGGGGTGAGGTGACAGCGCAGGCCCTGCTGGCGCTCGGGGACATCGAGGAGAAAAAGGGGGATCTTCCCGCCGCCACCCAGTACTACCAGCGGGTCTTCGTGGCCTACCAGCGCTATCCCGAGGTGGTGATCGACGCCTACTTCAAGGCCGCCGATGCCTTTGTCAAACTCAACCAACCCGAGAAGGCATCGGCTCACCTTCACGACATGCTCTCCAAGCCACGACTTGCCCAGAACCCGAGGGCTGAAAAAGCGCGGAAGATGATGGAAGGTCTTCCTCCCCCGGCCGTGCCAACCGGGTCCCCGGAAGCCTCCGCAAGCCCTGCCCCCGCCGCCTCCCCCGATACCAAGCCATGACGCCGTCACCCGTCCGCACTTACTCCCGGCCCGTTTTACGGAAGCTGATTTTTCCCCTCCTGCTCGCGGCAGCCACGCTCCTGCGTGGCGAGGAGATCACCACCTCGGACGGGCAGGTGATCAAGAGCACGTCGTTCCGCCGCTCGGGCAATGTTGTCATGATCAAGACGACGACTCCCGAGGGGGGTGTCATCGAGGTGGGATTCCCCGTTGCCAGGATCACAAGGATTTCCTTTCCTGAGCCAACAGAGCTCTCCAAGGCATCGGCCGCCGCATCTGCAGGAAAAGCCGCGGAGGTGCTCTCTCTCACCGGGGAATACGTCTCCAAGCAGGGGGAGTTCAAGGATGTTCCCGGCTCCTGGTGGCCACGGATGGCGGAACTCCGGCTCCTTGCCCTGGCCTCCATGGGAAAGAACGAAGAGGCCGCTTCACTCGCGCGTGAAATCGGGGCGATCAAGTCACCCCACGCGGAATCCCTTGCCCGGGGCGGCGCCCTCTTCGGACCCCTGTCCACCGGGGAGACGGAAGCCGTGACGGTGGGGGCCAAATCGCTTCCCCGGATCGGGGGTGACGAGGGGTCGGCCCTTGCGCAGTTGGCCTTGGGCCGGGCATTGCTTCAGAAGAAGGATGGGCAGGGGGCGGTCCGCGCCTTCCTGACCTTGAAGGTTTTTTATCCCACGGCGACGTTGCTGCAACCCGCGGCGCTTCTTGGTGCGGCAAATGCCTGTCTTCTCCTCAAGGATGAGGAGCGCGCCACCCAGACCCTGAGGGATCTCTCGGCCCTCTATCCGGAATCGCCCCAGGCCCCCGAGGCAAAAAAAATCGCGGAAGGGATTTCTAAATCTTGATCGCGCCCCGAACCGCATTACTTTCCCTAGTGAATCACTCCATGAAATCGACCTTACGCACATTCACCTCCCTGCTTTTCCTGGGATTCCTCTGCATTTCCTCCGTGTCCGTGATGGCCGCGGACTCACCGAAGAAAGATGCCAAGGGAACTCACTCGAAGACGTTGCTCGAAACGCTCGTGGAGGGCGGATGGGTCATGGTGCCGATCGGCCTGATGTCGGTTTTGACCGTCTATCTTTCCACCGACGGGGTGATGAGGACCTCCATCAAGAAAACCTGCCCCCCCGCGCTTGAGGCCGAGCTCAAGAGTCTCTTCCAGCAGGGCGATTATATCGGAGCCTACACCTTCTGCCGCGACAACAAGTCCCCGATGACCAATGTGCTGCGCGTCGGCATTTCCCTGCTTGGTGAGGGCAAGGTCATGGTGGAGGAGGGGATGATCTCCGAGATGCAGAAGGAGAGCGCCGCGATGAACACCTTCATCAACTACCTTTCCGTCATCGGCGTGGTCACGCCGATGATCGGTCTGCTTGGAACTGTCACCGGCATGATCAAGGCCTTCAGCACCCTCGGAACTTCCGGAATCGGAGATCCCGCCAGCCTCTCGGGCGCCATCGGCGAGGTGCTCGTGGCCACGGCAAGCGGTCTGCTGATCGCGATTCCCGCCTTCGGCATGTTCTATTTCCTCAAGAGCCGCTCGACCACGGCGATGCATCACATCCAGGACATCATCAACCAACTCTTCCGCAAGATGCCCTACGAGGCGCTTAACGGCGTCCACATCAGCGGCGAGGAGATCTACGCCAACACCCCCAACTGGATGGCCGCCGAGGAGCAGGCCGGGGAGCCGGCATAACCGCGGTTTCCGCGTTCCACCATGGCCGGAGGAGGAGGAGGACTAGAGAAAGGGGAGCCCGATTTCCAGATCGCCCCGATGGTGGATGTCCTGTTGGTCATCCTCATCTTCTTCATGACGATCACCTCCGCCCAGGTGCTCAACATCGACAAGGAGATCAAGCTTCCCCTCGCCGCGGAGGCCTCCAAGAAGGATGACTCCCGCTCGGAGGCGATCATCAACGTCCGCTGGGATCCCGAGACCAGCCGCGCCCTCTTCAATTTTCAGGACCGGATATACCCGAAGGCCTCCGAGTTCGTCGACTCGCTCAAGTCGGCCAAGGCCCTTGGGGAGCAGGTGGCCGCCTCCAAACCGGGCCAGAATCCCGAGTTCCGCGTCGTGATCCGCGGCGACCGCGATGTCCCGGCCCTTTTTGTTTCCCAGGCGATGAACGCCGCGGCCGAGGCGGGCATTTCGGACATTTCCTTCTCGGCGGTGAACCACGACTAGAACAGGGAGATCGCGCCATGAAGACATTCACACACGAAGAGGATGCCACGATGGGATTTCAGATCGCGCCGATGATCGACGTTGTCTTCGTGATCATGCTCTTTTTCATGGTCATGGCCGGTGCCGTGAAGGTCGAGAACGAGTTGACAACCCGTTTGCCCGGAAGCGCCGAAACCTCGGCCGGGGCGGAATTCAACGATGAGACGATCATCTCGATCTCGGACGAGGGTGAGGTCTCGCTCAACGACGAGCCCTTCGATACGCCGGAGAGTGCCGACCTTCCCCAGTTGCGGGCCACGCTCATGCGGCTCAAGGAAAACGCCGACAACGCCAGGCAACCCGCCGTCGTGACCATTGTCAGCGACGCCCAGGCCAAGTATAGCCGCACCATCGACGTCCTCAATGCCCTTGCCGCTGCCAAGATCAGCAATGTCACCTTCAATGTGAACGAGGAGTGAACAAGGAGTGACTGGGGAGACAGAAAGGCAAAAGCAACAATGAAGAATCAAACAGGACGGAGGCAGGACGGACGACGGAGTATGAAGGCTGAAAGCCGAGCCAAGAATCAGTAATCAACGATCCATTCCGACCTCCGACATTCCTCGTTCCTTCCTCTCCATTTCCATTCATGTCCGCCACACCCGACCATTCCGAATCCGAGCCCGTTCTCCCGGCCCGCGGGGAGGGGAGTGACGGACATTCC
>JBIIGI010000101.1:0-6692 GCA_044236545.1 Chthoniobacterales bacterium | reverse complement strand
GGCCGCGCGGCAGGCATTGACCATCCCCCACATGTTCACCTCGATCATTTTCCGCCAAAGCTCAAGCGGGTCGGAGAGCGGATCGATGGCAAAGCTGACAGCCGCATTGCTGACCAGGACATCGAGTGACGGCATCGAGTCGACCAGTTTCTGCAACCCCTCGGCATCGGATACGTCGCACGCGCTCGCCGTGCATGAACTGCCGATCATCGATGCGGTTTCATCGAGAGTCTCAGACGTGGTGCCAACGACCCACACATCGGCCCCCTCCTCGGCAAACCGCCGTGCAGTCGCCCTGCCGATGCCTGTTCCACCGCCTGTGATGAGGCACGTTTTTCCTGCAAGAATCATGACCTGATGATTCCGCATTTACAGCGATTTGCAATGGCTTAACCTGCACCAGACATGTCAATTCCTGCAAAGCAACCGCCGATCCAACTCGGCGGGCACCTCGAGAACTCAAGGCAGGGCCTCCAAGCCTGGCTGCACTCGGCCAACTCCGGGACGACGGGTTTCGCGGTCACCCGCTGGTGGCGCTCCTGCTGGAACAGCTGGGTCCTGGATGTCTCGCACGCCGATCAACCGCAACGCATCAACGGCGGCACGGAGTTCCTCCGGAAGGGTGGGGTCGTGGCGCTCTACAGACCCAAACTTCTCTTCGAGGAGTGGCAGGAAGCCGGGGGCTCGGCCCGTGAGTCATGGATCCTCTTCACTGCCGCCGGTCCGATGCTGCGTGCCTTGAAGGCTCTCACCGCCAATCAGGGCTACTGTCACTTCGATGATCCTGAATCGATCGTTCCCCAGCGCATCGGGCAAATCAGCGGGGAACTCTTCTACCGCCACTCCGGGTTCCAATGGCGGGCTCAGGCCTCCTTTCTCGAGCTCCTGTCACTGGTGGTCACGGCCAAGCCGACCACGCCACACCTGCACGTCATCCGTTCAACGCGGACCCGCCCCGGAAGGCCCGATCTCCACTCCAGGGTGGAGAACCATATCCGCTCGCGCATCGCAGAGTTCCTGAGCGTGGAGGACCTTGCACGCCACGCCGGACTGGGACTCTCCACCTTCGCCCACACCTATCGGAAACTTTCCGGCGAGACCCCCTACCAGACTGTTCTCCGGTTGAAAATGGAGGCCGCAAAGCGACTCCTGCTGGATGAGAACCTCTCGGTGAAAGAAACCGCCGCACGGATCGGCTATTCCTCGGAGTTCCAGTTTTCCCGCTGCTTCAAGCGCATGGAGGGACGCTCACCGAGCGCCCATGTGCGGGCCATGACCGAGAAGGGAGGTCCCAAACCGCACGGAACGGGTCGCAGGAAATAAACCTGGATTTGGCAATAGGGCGGCATCAATAGGTGTGGATTGTTCACCCGGATGGTGGCCCCTCAGGGAGTTAAAAACGTTGAAGTGTTAAAAGGGTTACAAGGGACTGAATTGGAAACCTTGATTCGACTCTTCGGGCTGTGCTGCTGCGACGAGTTTTCTGAATTCGCCATCTCGATTATCAGATCAGGGTTGTTTTGATCCACTTTGCCACCACTTGCCTTTGCCTCAGCATCTCCCAATGCATTGATGCCGCTTCCCTCCCGGGAAGCCACGGCACCCTTCGGGCAGCGACAGGGTCGCAGTCTTCCGCACACCCTCCCGGGGTGTTTGGTTCGTCCCTTCCGGGACCGTCCCGGCAGTAACGGGACAGGCTACTCCGTGACTCCCGTCACTCGGCGTTCAGCATGCGGTGGCGCCCTTTGGGGCCTCCCGCAGTCGCGGGACGGGATCCTCCGCGGCTCTTTTGTTCTCGCATGCTTTGCCTCGGCCTCTCCCGAGGCCCTTGTCCTTCGGACTGCTTCGCAGGCTTCATCGTGCATCCCTGCACTCGATGTTCGCAAGGCTCACCCTTTGGGTCCACCTTCGGTGGCTACAACTCGACCATCCCATGGTCTCGTTTCAGAGCCTTGGTTGTAACGCTTTAACTTTGCTAGCCCGGCCTCGGCCTGACGGCCTGCGTTACGGCTAACTTTTTTAACCCATTCCCCTCTGCCCTTCAGATTTCCAATGCAAATTCAGGGATACACCCCCGAAGCGGGCACCGTTGCCGGGGAGGCAGCCCCATCCTCCCTTTTGATCCCGTGGCAAAGCGGCAACCTGCAGTTGTGTTGACCCGAACTTTTTCAGCGATTCCCGGTGCCTCCCGGAGCAAAGTGGGTGCTCCCGGGACGCCACTCGGCAAGGATGCGGTAGCTGGCCAGGCCGGTGACAGCGGACTGGGTCGCGGCGAGGAGACTACGAGCGAGCGTCTGGCCGAATCGTCGGGGAGAGATCTCCATGCGACTCCAGTTCACCCTGTCGAACCCCTTGAAACCCGAATTGCCCTCATTCCAGTAGGTCACCACGCCCAGGTCCCTGCCCGGCACGATTCCCCTGCGGTCGAGATCGCTGGCCACCAGGGGAAGCAGGGTGTCATCAGCGATGTAGAGACCGTCGGGCGGGGCGGATGAGTCGAGGAGTTCCTCCAGAGCATGCCGGACCTCGGCGCGCTCCGCCTTCACAAAAAGCGCCTTGTGATAGTTCTCCACACCTGCCTCTCGCAGGGCGCTGGAATACTGGAACACCTCGAAGTCCATGTCCTTGCGCCGGCCCGGATAACCCAGCATGGCCACGCGGCGGCACCCCCCCTCCAGGAGGGCCTGGGTCCCCCGCTGGACCGCCTCCAGGCAATCCATGATCATTCCCGGATGATGGCGGAGGGGACCCGAGAACCCGAAGCTGATCCAGGGCTTGCCCGTGGCCTCGAACTGCTGTTCGAAGAACTTCTCAAGCTGGCCGAACACCAGATAGCCGTCGGCTGGTTCGGCGGCGAGCCTCGCGGCGAGTTCCCCCGGGTCTTGCACCAGTCGGGAAGGCGGCAGGGTACTCTTCTCCTGCAACAGATGCCCGCCGGGACCCAGCACATCTCCGATCCCGGAGGCAATGCCGGCCAGCACGGGCATCGCCTCGTCGGGGGTGGTCCATAGCTGGAACGTGAGCTTGCGATGGCCGCTCAGCGGCTTGCGTCGCGATGTGCCGTCGCCGAGCGGGGCAAGGATGTCGGCCGCAACGAGACCGCGCACCGGGGAAGCGGTCTCGTCAGTATCACGGATCCGGGGAACCGAGCGGATGAAGGTGCCGCTCCCGTGCCTCTTGATGAGAACCCCCTTCTCGACAAGTTCATCGAGGGCCGCGCAGACCTTTCCCTTGTCGACGCCGAACAGAATCGCCAGATCACGGACAGGGCGCAGACGGCGCCCGGCGTGGACATCGCCGACAGATAGCAGGCGTGTTATCCCTGCCGCCAGGATGGAGGCGGAGGGTTGGATGACGGGGAGGGCTGCGGGAGGCCCTTGACTTACTGAGCGTCTGCCCATGGCGAGGGCTGAAGGTTGGGCCGCACCCTCCCCCACTGTCGAGCCGAATCACATCCAACGCTGTGGATCACTCACAACCGTCACGTCTCCTTCCACTCCTTTGCCCTGTGCTCCTCCCCTAGGGAATTCCCTCGCCCGATCACGCGTTCACACAACGAAAAAGCCGCCCACGGGGTCAACCCGTGGGCGGCTTTGCACTTAAAGCAAACAAGACTTTACTGGGAAATCCTCTTCAGGACTGCACCCTGCGGCGGATCAGCAGGAGGGTGGCGATACCACCCAGAACCAGCGCGTAGGTCGAGGGCTCGGGAACGGCGGCCACATAGTTGAGCTGGACGTTGTCGTAGGAGACGTTTTGCCAAGTGCCCGGCGTCGTGGTTTGGGCTTGCAGGAAGATGACAACATCGTCACCGATGAAGCTCTCTGTTCCGTTCAGGTTTAAGGTGAAGGTGTAGGATTGGAGGTTACCATTGTGTCCGGCAAGTGTGGCCGCGCTGACTGTAGTTGCCGCCGCACCAACCGAGTAATTGTAGGAAATTCCGTTATAAGAAAGCAGTTGGAAGTTGGCGGTAGCATTTCCCCCAGCTGTGGCAAAACCTAAACCATACCCGATATCCACCGTCATGGTATAAGTTCCCGCGTCGAATACCTCGCGGGTATTCTGATAGACGTAGGAATTACCGCCATCGGCGTATGGCTCGAAAAAAAGCGCCTGATTTCCGGTCACACCACTCGTGAAGTTTACCAATCCGCCGTTCTTCACGACATAGGTATTCACGTTTGCTGGGGCAGACCAACCGGGCAAGCCCCCGTTGATGTTCACATAATCCGCCGTCACAGGTGTCTCAAAGCTGAAGTTCTGAACGGCGATGTTGTTGGTGACGAGTTGAGCCTGGGCGGCACTGATACCAAGTAGGAGGGTGGCCGTGAGCAGGGCCGCCTGGAGGGTGTTTCTGAGGGTGGTGTTTGTGTTCATGGTGGTGGGGTGTGTTGTGGTGGGATGCTGTTATTGTGCGATAAGGACACTCTGTCCTATGTGTCTTATCTAAGACACAGAATGAAGAGTGTCAAGAGGTTTTTTTGGTTTTTTTTCACTCCCGCAGGTACTCCTCCCTATGGATAAGAAATTGGAAGGGATCGTGTTAACCTAGGCCTGAGGACCGCCGTTCACCATTCGATCACTCGCTCCCTTGCTTGACTAGCGCAGAGGCTGGAAGTCTAGCCGGACGTTGTCGAAAGCGATGTTGTCATCGGTATCGTCGTTGGAGTTGGAGGAGAGTCGGATGACCAACTGCTCGCCGATCCGGGGACTGCCGGCGGGGATCTCGACCTTCAGGAAGAAATCCTCAAGTGTGTCCTTGGGCTGTTCGTTGTTGCGCCACCGCTCCTCGAGGTTGACGGTGCACCCGGCGAGCTCAGTGAAGACGGGGCTGACGGAGTCGCCGTTGCTTGTCTCGAGCGAGAAGCGTGCATCCGCCTTGACGTGCCAGAGCTTGCCGGCGTAGCCGGCTGAGACGGTCAGTGTGTAGGTGCCCGCCTGAACCGTCGTATCGGGGAGAATCTGCCAGACCTGGCTGCCGTCGACCTGTCCCTCCTTGGTCTTGACCCAGGGATAGAGGAGCAGGAACTGCCCCCCCTCGCCTCCCGTCACGTGGTTCTCACCAGACTCCTTGAGCTCAACGCGCACGTTGGCCCACTGCGGGTGGAGCCATCCCTTGAGATTGCCCGACACCTCCCCGTTGGGACCGCTGACGTAGTATCCTCCCTGCTCACCGGGCTCGACGGGGCGTTCCTCGAAGCCGGGATTCTCAACGGGGATGAGTGCGGCGGGGGCTGTGTGCGCGAGCAGCGCGGAGGTCAGGATCAGGGCGGCGGCGAGGGGCGTTCGGCTCATGGTGTGTGATGGGTGGAAAAAAGTGTCTGGTGAGGGCGCAGTAGTGACGCGGACGGTGTTATTCGACCCGGATGTCACGGGTGAAGCCTGAGTTGCCCCCGGCATCACGGCACCAGACGGTGCATTGGCCCGGCTTGAGCGCCTTGAAGAGGCCGCTCTTCGCATCGATGGTGCCCGCCGGGAAGCCAACCACCGACCAGCGCTCGAAGGAGGGGCCGCCGGAAACCACACCTCCCGAAACCGCCCCGCCGGAGGTCTTGATCCCGGAGTCTGCAACCGAGGCGCGGGGAGAGGATCCCCCGCCGATGCCGCCGGCCGACTTGAATGCGATGGTCTCGCCGACCTTCACGGTGGCGATGTCGGGGCTGATCACCGGCTTGCCCTGAGACTCCTCGACGAGTCGCACCATGCGCCCCTCGCCGGGCCGCAGGTCCAGCTCGAGCGAGATTCCGGTATCAGCGCCCGCGGCCATGACGGCATTCGAGGCAGGGTCGACCGCCAGCCAGCGGGCTCCGGACTTCGGCTTGGGCAGGAGGGCCTTGACGCTGACGCGGGAGTTGCCGGTCTCCTCGCAGTTGCGGTTGACCACGACGAGGTAGGGAGTTCCCCGCCCGTCGCGGAGGGTCTCGACCAGGGCGTTGGTGTAATAGCGGCTGCCTCCGCCGACGGCCGTCGCGATGTTCTCCGAGACCTTGCAGTCGAGCAGCACGTCGGTGATCGGGTCGACGGAGGCGATGATGGATTTCACTTCGGGGAACATCTGCACGTGGTCGCCGCTGTTACGCAGGTACTCGTAACCGAACCAGGCAAGGCCGTGGCACCCCTCCGCCAGCGCGATCCATGCCTGGCAACGGGCCTCGGCGACGGTGGGAATCCGCCAGTCCCATCCGGGTTGGATTCTCTCACGGAAAATCTGGAGCCAGGGCCAGAAGGCGCGATCGCCGATCATCGGGCGTACCTGGCGGTATTGGTCGACGATGTCGACGTTGATCCACTCGCCGTCCTTCGCTTTCGCCGCCTCTGCCGCGGCCGCTCCCTGCTGGAATCCGGGCAACCCGGCCACGTTGGCGACGGGCTTGCCACCCGGCGCGACGGTGGGGGGCTTGAAGCCGGAACTGCGGAAGTCGCCCACACCGACACGGAACGGGCTGTTCCAGAACGGGTAGACCTCGGGCATGAACACGGGCTCCTTGATGTTCGCGATCCAGGGGATCACGTCGCGCTCGACCACGCTCCATACCCCCTCGCAGAAGGAGGGCCTCTCCGCATCCAGTTCGACGAAGAGCTGGCGAAGCTTCTCAGCAACCTTGATGACCTCCAGTCCCCTGGCGCTGGGCTCGTCGCCACACCACCAGGCAAAGAGGGAGGGATGCTTTTTCGCCTCCTCGACAAAGGGG
>JBIIGI010000040.1:0-23063 GCA_044236545.1 Chthoniobacterales bacterium | reverse complement strand
TGGTCGATAGGCATCGAGTTTTTCTGCTACCTTTTTGTTTTTCCACTTCTGGTTCTCTTGGTCAAAAAATCAGAGGACAGGTGGGGCTTCGGCATTCTGGCCACGCTCCTTGCCGGGTTCGCCACATGGTTGATGGCCAATTACCATCTTCCTCCCGTAAATCTGGGTGGATTCGAGTGGCAATCGCGCTTTCTGGCAAAAGGCATCCTCGGGTTCGTCGCGGGATTCCTCCTGTGCTCAGTCTTTCGCAAAGCACCCTTGTTCATCATGAGATTTCCCCTGATCGATTCGGTTTTGACGGGCACTGCGATCATTTTTCTCCTTACCAGGCAGGGGCGACTCCCCGACCAGTGCCTGCTCTATGCATTCCCGGCACTCATCCTTTTCACCGCCTATGACACGGGAATCATTCCAGGGATTCTCAAACACAGCATTTTCCAATGGCTGGGTGAAAGATCCTATTCAATCTATCTATGGCATATTCTTGTGATGGGATGGTTCGTATACCTCATTCAGCTTGGCAGGGAGCATATCTCCGCAAGCCTCTTCGGGCACGGGGTCGTTAATCTTTCGATGATCGTCCTGCTTGTCCTGGCGTTTTCCGATATTTCCTACCGCTATTTTGAGATGCCCTGCCGGGATTGGATCCGCAAGCGTCGGGAGCGTATCGGTGGATCGGAGGGATGAATCTTGCCATGATCTCTGCAACGTTGTTACCCAAGGAGCGCCGCGCATGAAAATCATTGGAATTCTTCTGGTGAAGGATGAGGACCTGTATGTCGAAAGGGTTCTGAGAAACGCCATCGATTTCTGCGACAAGGTGATTGCGGTGGAGGGCCCCTCATCGGACCGCACGCTTGAAATTCTTGAAGAGTTGAAAACCGAATTCGGTGACAAGCTCGAGATTCACAGCGTCATGACACCCTCCGTCAGCCATGACCTCATCCAGGATTATGCCGGAACCCATGCCTGGGTCTTTGGGTTCGACGGCGATGAGATCTACGATCCCGAGGGTCTTGCAAGGATGAGAAAACGCCTCGAGGCGGGCGAGTTTGACAAGGACTGGTGCATTTTCGGAAGCGTCCTGAACGTTCGCAGGATCAACGTCGGGGAAGGTTGGGCACAAGGTCATTTGGCGCCCCCGTGCCGCAGCATGACAAAACTCTATAATTTCAACGCCATCGAGGCCTGGCACGGACCCTGCAGGGAACGGATGCACGGGGGAACGATTGTCTTCCGGGATGGATATCACGAGGGGCTACGCCGGAACCTTCATGAGGATGTAGCCTGGGAGGATGCGGATTTCCGGTGCATCCATCCTTGCTTTGTCAGGAGGTCATCGCGTGATGCGCAAGCCCCCCGGAATCGTGACTGCATCATGGATCGTCACACGTGGCCGATCCTGCGATTCACCCGCGGTTGGATCGCTTTCCTCCTCCGCGGAGCACCGAGGGATTCCAAGGAACAACGTTACGGGAGGGGTCCCTTGGTCACCAAGCGGATCACATCGTTCTTTCCCCATTCCTCCGCCGGGTGAAGAGGATCGGGTTCATCATAAACAGTCGTTTTCCGGAGTGGCGCGCACTCTCACGGGGAATGCGTCCCCACCATCTGCTCGGAGGGTGGCCCGACCGATCCTCGCCCATGCACTTCATGCGGTTCGGATGGATCGGCAGGGAAGTGAACCGTGACCGGTCCTCGGGGATGCATTATGAACTCTTCAGGCCATGGCGCCGTTATGATGCCGTGATTTTCCTGAAGTCCATGGCGCTTGGTTGTGTCGAGCATGCTCATCACCTACAAAAGGCCGGAACCAAGGTCGTTTTTGAGGCCAATGTCGATTACTACACCGAAAGCGATGCAATGCTCCCGGCGCGTCACCTGAGGCCGACTCCAGAACAGCGCCATCAGGCTGTCACGATGACCGAAGGATCTTCGGGGGTCATCGCCTCGTCGAGTCATCTGGCGGGAATATGCCGGAAACTGAATCCGAGGACATTCTGGATTCCTGATAACATCCCCCGGTGTTTCTTGCCACGACTTGAAAATCAGTTTTCGCGCACGGGCATCCTCCTTCCCGTGTGGTGGTCAGGCATGGCTGACAAGGTTGCGGATCTGTTGGCGGCCGGGGAATCGCTGCGACTGCTGGGAAATCGCATCATGCTCCATCTGGTCACAGGGGATTTGAAGTCCGCGCTCGGGCGTCTTGAAGCAACCACCGCCCGTGCCCTTGAGTCCCTTCTGTCATCCGTTCCCCACACGATTCATCGGTACCGTTCCATCCCCGATCTGCTCAGGCTCTATTCATCCGCGGGCGGGGTGATCATCTCCCCTCGTGGTCTGGAAAACCCCTATAACCAGTCCCACACCGAGTGGAAGATCACCCTTGGGATGGCTGCCGGTCTGCCGGCCATCGCAAGCCCCCAGCAGAGTTACCTGGATGTTCTTGAGCGAGCCGCCGATCCTTCCGCTGTCACGATCTGCGGAAGTTCCGAAGAGTGGAGGGAGGCACTGGAGGCGGCTTTCGAAGGATCGAGCCATGACCTCGCCTCGAATGCTGCCAGAAAGACGGTTGAAGCCCATTATCTGAGCGAGGTGGTGGCCAGAAAGCACCGGTTCGCAGTGGATTCGATTCTTCAATCCCCTGAGCGATGAATTCCAGATGCCCAACTGTGGAAGCTAGGCGTAAAAAAATCCTCATCGTCAAATACGGCTCATTTTCCCACGTGAATGGGAAAGTCGAGGCAATGCTCCGGGAAAAATTTCCGGAACATGATCCCGTGGTCATCGATGTCGTGCTGGACATCCTCTCCGGGTACCCCCTGGGATCCCTCTATTTAAGGATTAAGGCTGCGCTTCCGCGGCTCGGTTCCATCCTCTGCGGAAAACATAGTCCGTGGGATTTCGTCTTCGCTGAACCAATGGCATGGAAGCTGATCTCCCGGTGGATTCTGCGCAGGGTCACCCCGGAAAACACCGCCTTCATCTTCCAGACCCAGTCGATCTTCGATGCCTCGCATCCGGAAGTCCCCTTCTTCATCTATACCGATCACACCCGCGAGGCGCACAAGCGTCAACCAGGCGGGGGATCGCCCTCGTCGGCATCCCGCGAATGGAAGCGGCTGGAGTCGTCTCTTTACGGGAAGGCGGCGACGGTCTTCACGCTGAGTAGATTCTGTGCGCGTTCGGTGATTGAGGATTACGGAGTGCCCGAAAGTCGCGTCCTCACTGTTTCGACTGGGATCAACATGGAGCTCCCTTCATTTGAGGTTCCGGATGTTCCGAAAGAACCCGTCATCCTGTTCGTGGGAGCCGAGTGGGGGATCAAAGGAGGATGTGAATTGGCCATGGCTTATAAGAAGGTTCGGCGCGAGTTGCCCGAATCCCAACTCTGGCTGGTAGGGGCACGGCCACCCGAGGTGATTCCCGGGATGAGGGCATACGGGCGGGTGAAGCTCGGCGAACTGGACCGGCTCTTTCGCAAGGCCACCCTCGTCTGCGTCCCGAGCCGAGTGGAAAGGGCCAGCATGCTGGCGTTGGATGCCGCCGCATACGCCCTTCCTGTCATCACCACGCCTCACGGCGCCGGATCGGAACGGGTCCGGGACGGGGTCACTGGGCTCCTGGTCGATCCCGCAGATACGGAGGCTTTCGCCGATGCCATTATTGCGTTACTGAGGAATCCCGATCGTGCAAGGGGGATGGGTGAGGCTGGCAGAAGGATGGTATCGGGAGAGTTTACATGGGAGGCTGTCGGCGGGAAGATCGCTGCAAGAATCCGGTCCCTGCTTCGGACAAGCTGATAAAATGCCAAAGAAACCCGATATCAACGCCGAGATCTCCAAGGCATGGAGACTCCTCACGTCCCCCCTCAGGACAAGGCCGACATTCCTGATGCCGGGTGCGCCTAAATGCGGTTCATCCTCGCTGTTTGACGCATTGCTCCTCCATCCAGCAATCAGGAGGGGGCCGTTCAAGGAACCTGCCAGCCTGATCCGTTATCCGGGTAGCGAACTTCGCCTGAGGATGAACTTCCCTTTTGCCAGGCCGTTCGCCCCATGGATTTGCGGCGACGCGAGCATGGAGTACTGGTTTCATCCCGATGTTCCCGCCCGTGCGGCCGGGATGATGCCGGATGCCAAACTGATCTTCATTTTCAGGGAACCGGTGGCGAGGGCCTGGTCCGAGTACAGGATGTTCCGAAAATCCGGGAATGATTCCGATGATTTTACGGCGACGGTTGCCAACGCCATTCGCTGGCTTTCCGATCCATCTGCCACGGCGCTTTGCCGTTCTGCCCTCAGGCAGTGGAAGAATCCCCTCCGTTATGTCCGATGCGGCATGTATGCCGATCTCCTCAGGGAATGGTGGAGGTGTTTTCCTCGCGAGCAATCACTGGTCTTTTTTTTGGAAGAATTGACGGCATCGCCTCAGGAGCATCTCGAGCGGGCCTGGAAGCATCTGGGTCTCAATCCCGTGACCGCAGGAAGAATTCCCCATGCCCGTGACAGTGGTGGAGGGGAACCCGTTCCTGACGCGGCCAGAGGGATTCTGGATGGTTTTTACGCGCCGCTGAACGCCGATTTATCCCTCCTGCTGGGCCGTAATCTGCCATGGTGAGGCCGGATCCGACATCGCCGTGGAGCGAGGCTTTCCATGCACTCCGGGAGGCCGGGAGCATGATGAGGCGTTTGCCCGAAAAACTGGCCGCGCGATCCAGGGTTCGGCTGTTGACCATCTCGGACGATCCTCATCCAAGGGTTAATTACGGCAGGACCCGCCTGCCCGCACCGGGACATCCCATAGGAGGCGAGATCAAACTCATCCATCTCCGCAAGGCATTCCCGGAAGCCCTCGACGAATTCAACCTGATCTATTTGGTAAGCAGTGCCCTGCCCCCTCATGCCGAGGAACTTGTCGATGTTGCCAAAAGAAGGGGCGCCAAACTCGTCTGGAATCAGAACGGGGTCGCCTATCCCGGCTTTTACGGGGATTCCTATCCGTGGTTCAACAGGCGCTTGGCCGCTCTCCGTTCCCGGGCCGATTACATCGTCAATCAGAGCGAATTCTCTAGGATCAGCGCGGAGCGTTATCTCGGGGCGTCGGAAGTTCCCTCCGAAGTTCTTTTCAATCCGGTCGACACATCCCTGTTCGCTCCGGCACAGGTCCCCTTGCCGTCGGGACCTTGGCGTCTCCTTGCCGCCGGAACCAGTCATGCTCTCTACAGGACGAAGTCCGCGCTCGACACCCTCCGCGTGTTGCTTTCACGGGGTCATGATGTCCGCTTGGCGATTGCGGGAGAGTTCCGATGGTCGGGTGCCGGGTCCCAGGTCCGCGATGCCCTGAGAGGCGTGGAGGAGAATGTTTCCATACTCCCCCCGTTCAGACAGGCGGAAGCTCCAGCGATCTACCGCAACGCACACCTCCTGCTTCACACGAAATACAACGATCCCTGCCCAACGGTTCCCATCGAGGCGATGGCCTGCGGTCTTCCCGTGGTGGGAACGAGGAGCGGCGGCATGGGTGAACTTGTTTCCGAGGCGTGCGGGGTTCTTGTGCCCGTGGCGCAAGGATGGACAAGGGATGTGTCCGGCAATCCGGAACTGCTTGCCGACGCGGTCGAACGCGTCATGACGGCGCGCGACATTATGGCGGGGGAGGCCCGTGCCCGAGCGGAAAAGGTGTTCGACGTTCACCCGTGGATCGCGCGTCATGCGATGATTCTGAAAGAGGTCCTGTGCCGATGAGATCACCCGCGGTCACCGTCCTGATGCCGGCATTCAATGCCACCGCTTTCATCAGGCAATCGATCAGAAGCATCCTTGCCCAGACATTCGGGGATTTCGAACTACTGGTGATTGATGACGGATCCGCCGACGGAACCGCGGAGATCGTTTCCTCTTTTCGTGACGGGCGCATCCGTCTCGTCAGGCATGCCGACAACAAGGGGCTTGTCTTCACGCTAAACGAGGGTTTGCGCATTGCTACCGCCCCACTGGTAGCCAGGATGGATGCGGACGATGTTTCCACAGGATGCCGCCTTGCCCGGCAGGTTGATTTCCTGGATTCCCGCGACGCCATCGATGCGGTCGGATCGGCCGCATCGATCATCGATCATCGTGGGGTTCCCCGGGGGGTAATGAGGGTGCCATCGTCGCCGCAGGCCTTGCGATGGGAGCTCTGCTTCAGAAACCCCGTTCCCCATTGTTCCGTCATGATGAGGAGGGAAAGGATCCTGGATGATTACGGCGGATATCCTCATTCAAGAAAGTCCGAGGATTACGCACTGTGGTCCGAGATCGCGGCTCGAAACCGTTTCGCAATGATGACGCAAAAACTCGTGAAATACAGGGTGCACGGCGCTTCGATCATGAGAAAGGATTCGGATGGTCACGATATCTCGGCCGTCAGGCGCAGAAACATCCGTTGCTTCCTCGGGCCGATTCTTTCCAGCGATGAGGAGGAGATCCTTGCCCGCTCATGGGAAGATCCGACGGCCATAGACTGGGATGAATATTGCAGGGTGTTTGAGCACGCGGCGGCGGTTTACAGCCGTATCCACGGGCCACTTGGACAGGCACCGGGCCTTCAGTACCAGACATTGCTGGTGAATTCCGGCCAACCCGTGATCCGCCTGATCTCCTCGCTGGGGAGGCATGCTCCGCGCCGATTGTTCCAGCTCCCCTGGGTACGGCTTCTGGCAGCACGTCTATGCTTCGGAGAGTGAATGCATTGGAGTTAACGCGCATGACCAGCCATGATGGCTCTCAGTTAGGGCACCCGCCTTGCCATCCAAGGAACCCAAGCATGGTCACCAAAGACGCAGTCAACACAGGACTATTCCAGGACTGGGAAGCCAATCAGGGCAGCCCCAAGGGGAGGTTTGTCACCTTGTTCTTCAGGCTTTGCCAGAGGGTCAGGAGGCTACCCGGGGGCTTCTGGATTCTCGGGGCTCCTCTACTTTGCCTTTATGTGCTGGTCATCCATTGGATCATGGGTATCGAGATCGACTACCGTTCGGACATCGGTCCAGGTCTTTCACTCCAGCATGGCACGGGTCTGGTGATTCATCCCGGGGCGCGGATAGGCGCCTCGTGCCTCCTCAGGCAGGGGGTCACGATCGGCGACAGATTGCCAAGACAAGGTTTGCCGGTTCTCGGAAACAACGTGAATGTCGGCGCGAACGCCCTGATTCTTGGTCCCGTGAGAGTGGGGGATGGGGCGGTGATTGGCGCGGGATCAGTCGTGATCCATGATGTGGCTCCGGGATGCGTTGTCGCGGGGAACCCCGCCAGGATTCTCCGCTCCCAAGACTGAATGCCTTGCAGGCGGAACCGCGGACGCGCATGAGGTTTTTCTTTCTCTCCAGCCATGCGCATTACGCGCTCGATCCCGGGGCAACCCGTGTTTCCGGAGGTGCCGAGCTACAGGTGGCGTTGCTTGCGAAGGAACTTGCGTGCCGCGGCCATGAGGTCGTGATCGCGGGGGGAGATACCGGTCAGCAGGATGGCAGGGTCTTTAACGGTGTGGTGACAAGGAATGCGGCCCGTTTCCATACGGGAGAAATGTCCGATGCCGTCACGGCATTGCCCAAAGTCGCGGGCCTGCTGGCGGAATATCGCCCCGAATACGTCTGCGTGCTGGGTTGGACGGCGTGGCTCTATATACTGTGTCTGCTACGGCCGATTTTCGGTTACAAGTTGGTTTTTATCTGCGGTCTCGACACGGAGATCGACGGTTCATTCGGAAAAACCCATGGATGGAAAGGAGGGCTGTTCGAGCGGGGTGTCGCGCTCTCCAACATCAGGTTTGCGATGTCGGAGCACCAGCGGGGGTTGTTCGGGAGGGGGGGGCTTTCCTGCGGAATGTACCGCAACCTGATCCTGCCGAGGGCAAATCCGAGGACCGCAACCAAAGACATTGATCTTCTCTGGGTCGGGCGTTGCCAGCACATCAAGCGCCCGCATCTCTTTCTCGACCTGGTGGAAAGACTGCCGGACACCCGATGTGAAATGATCTGCCCCAGGGAGGATGAAGAGTTATGGCAATCCGTGGTCGCCCGTGCCGCAGGGATACCCAATCTTACTTTTCATGAGCGTGTCCCCTACGCTGAGATCCAGGAGACCTACGACAGGGCGCGCTTCTTGGTAAGCACCTCCGAAGCGGAAGGGTTCCCCAATGTCATGATTCAGGCCGCTCAGGGGGCTGCAGGGATCCTATCCTTGGAACTAGATCCCGATGGTTTGATTGAAACCTTTGGTGCTGGTTTTTCCGCAGGGGGGGATGTTGAACTTTTCGTCGCGAAGACCCGCGAACTGATTGCTGGAAGCGAAATTTCCCAAAGGATGGGTGACGGGGCTCAAAAAATGGTCTCGGAGTGGCTTGATAATGCGAAAAATACAGAAGCATTTCTGGAGGGTTTGAAGTGAGGAAGGTTCTCCATGTGATCGATAGCCTGGATTTGGGTGGAGCGCAGACCTTTCTACTCGAGTTGGTGAAGCATCATGATCGCACGCGTTATCTTCCCGAGGTGGCCTGCATGCACGGACGAGGTGTTTATGCAAAGGCATTCGAGGAGGAGGGGATCGCAGTTCATTCCCTCTCCCCCGGAAAATTCCCTCCTCTTTATCTCCCGAATTTTTGGCGACTGATGCGCTCGGGGGGATACGACATCCTCCACTTCCATCTCTTCGGGGCGAACCTCTGCGCCAAGCCGCTCGCGATCATGGCCGGTCATCCGGCGATCATCGTGCATGACCAGTGCAATGATGCCTCAAGGGAGAAAAACCCCCTGCTGTTGGCGGCGGATGCTTTTTGGAACCGCCGCTCCGATCGTGTGATAGCCGTCTCGGAAAGCACGCGCAGTTATCTGCTGGATCGTGAGGATCTGCCGGATGACCTGGTGACGGTAATTCCCAACGGGATCGATGCGGAGGTGTTCAAGCCAGCGAGTGAACCTCAAAGGGAGGAATCCAGGGATGCGATGGGCATTTCCCGTGATTGCTTCGTGATCGGCGGGGTGGGGAGGCTTGTGGCCCAGAAGAATTTCACGCTCTTCATGGATATTGCGGCCCGGGTTCTCTCAGGGAATCCCTCTGCGGTCTTTGTGATTGCCGGAACGGGTCCTCAGGGGGAGGAGTTGAAGGCCAAGGCCGCCACGCTTGGGATAGCCGATAGGGTTCGCTTTCTGGGGCATGTCAGCGATCGCTTGGCTCTGTACCATGCTCTTGATGCCTTGCTGATGACTTCCGATTTCGAGGGGACTCCGATGGTCCTGCTGGAGGCGATGGCCTGCGGATTGCCGGTTGTGGCATCTGCCGTTGATGGAATCGCCGAGGTCTGCTCGGATGGGAAGGATGCCATTCTTGTCGCTCCCGGAGATGAGCCTCGATTTGCCTCCTCGGTGGAATGTATTCTCCGAAATCCCGAGTCTGGAAGGGCCCTGGGCAAAGAGGCCCGTAACGCGATTTTGGAAGGGTATGAAATCCGGGGTCTTGTCACCGGGATTGAGCGGGTTTATGACGAGGCTCTCTCACGGCACCCCCATGGGAGGCAAAGCCGTTGCTGATTCATGCTGGATTCCCTGGTTTGTCTTGATGCATCCTCAGGCATGATTGTTTGGCTGACAGGATTATCTGGTGCGGGGAAATCAACCCTTGCTCAGGGGCTTGCGGAGCGCCTCCGGAGTGAAGGAGGCCATCCTCTACTCATTGATGGCGATGGGCTTCGGGAGGAACTTTCCCGGGACCTGGGCTTCTCAGCGGCTGACAGGATGGAAAATATCCGCAGGGCCGGGGCCATCGCCCTCATGGCTTCGCGGTCGGGCATCATGAGCATCTGTTCACTCATTTCCCCCCTGCGTAGCGAGCGTCTCGCCATCCGGCAACTCTGTCGGGAGAGGGGGGTTGCGTTTCTGGAGGTCTTTGTGAGCACTCCACTGCAGACCTGCGAATCAAGGGATCCCAAGGGGCTCTACAAGAAAGCCCGCGCCGGGCTGATTCCTCAATTCACCGGGATAGACTCCCCATACGAGCACCCCGAACATCCGGAATTGGTCATTCCTGCGGAAAGGCTGACCGTGGAGGAGTCCGTCGAGTTACTCAAGGTCACATTGGACCAGTTCAAAAAAACTCATCAATTTTAACCTGCCAATCCGGTGACTCGGGAGAAATCAGGCCGTTGCATGTTTCCGAGCCGAACGTTTCCAGTTCTGCTCATCGCTTCAGTCATGGTGACGGCGTCCTGTAGTTCGGTTGAGTATAACATGGCGGACGCACCCCGCATGGTGGTCGTGGCCGCGCACACTCCTTTCTATTATTATGGGCCCGCCCAGGAAAACGGCCCCGATCACTCCCTTCTGAGCGGTGAGGAAGTGAGGGTGATGCGGAAGGAAATCGGTTACAGTTACGTGATCCTCAATGACGGTCAGCGAGGATATGTCGCCAATGAAGCATTGAAACCCGCTCCGGTCCGTCCCAGTGAACCCGCTCCGATCCGTAAGCGTAAGCCTGTGACTACCCAATCACCAAGCTTTAGGTATTAGGCCAGCTCATCACTTTCATCTTCGGAGTTCGGGTTGAAGTGGCAGCATGTGAGCTCTACCTCTCCGAATCGCCGGTAAGAGACTCGTTCTGCCTGGACATTGCCATCCAGCGTTCCTTGAAGTCCCTCGCATAGCGCTGGTCCTGCCATTCGCTCATCTGACGGCGGAGGGCCACGATACGATCGAGCGTCTGTCCCATGTCGGCGTAAAACTCCCGTACGAAGCGGATGGAAGCTGGATCCCTATCCCAGAGCGTGGCGTAGGATTGCATGAAATCCTGGGCGTAGCCCAGATCCGAACGGTCGTTGGGATGCCAGATGTCGGAGGGAGGGAGGGGGAGTTCCAGGAGAAGTGGGGTGATATACAGATTCTTGACCATTGCGGAGCGGTAGGCCGCCTCGGCTTTTTCATCCTGGGCCGCCCTCCAAAGTGCCAGCGCCTTGCCGAAGAGCAGGGCCGGTTCGCAGTAGTCATCCGGGTAGTTGCGTTCGTATTCCTCGAATGACTTGAGTGCCATGGCATCGTCATCGGCAAGCAGGTTGACAAGAGGGATGAGAAATCGCACCCCTTGGTTATCGATGGGATTCAGGCCGATGATCCGTTGGAGATCCACCGCGGTGCGGTCGAAGTGCCCCTGCTGCCACTCCGTCATGGCCCGGCCGTAGAGGGCGCGGAGGAGGGGGCGTGTCTCGGAATCACCCCACCATTCGGGAGTTTCGCCCCGCCAGCGTCTCTCCTCGCGCTCGATGAGTTCCTGATAGCCGCGTCGGCATTCGTTCCAGCGCCCGGCCTGATAATCGGAGTCGGCCAGTTCGATGCGCGCGTCGGCGCAGTCGGCATCCTGCTCGATCGCCTTGCGGAGGTGGGCTGCTTTTTTTTCGGCGGATCGGAGGCGGCGTGAGGAGGAGACGAGGCCGCGGGCCACGATGGCTGGGGAGTGGAAACCGCTTCCCTGAAGGCGTTGGGTGATCTTGCGTGCCACTTGCCGGATATCCTCGGGTTTGGCATGCGGGAAGGCGCCGAAGGCGATCTCGATCCGGCAATCAAGGGCGAAGCTCCGCCATGCCTCGGTGTCCCAGTCGCTGCTTTCCGCGATGGTGAGTCGGTCGGGGGTCCCATGCTCGTCGAAAAGACGGCCGAGAAGCTGCTCGGCCCGAGGTTGATCAAGTTCCTCCATGATTTCCGGAGGACAGAGCGGCTTTCCGGAGGCGGTGGTGACGAGCAGGCAGGTAGGGAGATAATATTCCAGCCCCGTATCGGCCCGATCCGCCCGGGAGTCTTTCGGCACAGGTTCCTCAAGATCCAGCCAGAGAAGTCGCCAACTGTTTCGGGAGGTGTCGAGAGGTTGGATCATGGCAGGTCGATCTTCAGGCTCTGCCTGCGGGAAAAGCGGTCGATGTAGTGTAGTTCCCCGTGCTGAAGGGCGTATTCGTGGACGAGTTTCGTCACCTTCACGTCGAAGCAGCAATACTCGGCAATCTCCATGATTTTCCCTTCGCGCCACCAGCGGATGGCATCCAGGCCGTCCCCCGTTTTTCCGACTCCCAAGGTTGCCTGCGCAACGGAGTCGAGCGGCAACTTGTGGCCAGCGGCCTTTTCCACCACTTCCAGAAGGTCGAGGGTCGGGAGGTGGTGAGGCAGGTCAAGGACCGTGTAGCCCATCAGCACCTCGTAGTCGAAGCGACGGTTGTTGTAGCCCACGACAAGATCGGCGCGGTTGAGAAGCTCGATCAGATCTCCCACGCGCTTTTCGGGAAAGATCTCGTAGCTCTGGGTCGCCGTGCTGTAGGTCACACCCAGGGAGATGCCCATGTCGCTTTTTTTGTCCCAACCTCCGACATCATTTGCCGTGCGCTGGGTTTCGAGATCGAAATAGACGATATTTTTCACGGCTGGAGCGGGGGTTCACCAGATTAGGGGGGGCTCTGGAAAATCGCAATGGGGCACTTGGCCCTTGTCAGCAACTTCCCGGAGCATCATCCGGCCTTATTCGGCCGTTGTGACGCGCAGGACCTCCTCGAGGGAGGTCAGGCCTGCCGCCGCTTTCCGCCATCCGTCCTGACGTAGCGGGACCATTCCGTCCTGAACGGCTTGCTCGGTCAGTTCTGAACCCGTGGCGCGCTTCAGGATGAGGTCCTGCATCGCCGGGGTCATCTGGCAGATCTCCATGAGGGCCAGACGGCCGGAGTAGCCGGTATGGCGGCACTGCTGGCACCCGACCGGTTTGCGCAGCCCCGCAGCCAGTTCCTTGGGAAAACCGACCCTCTGCAGTTCTTCGGGCGGAATCCCCGCGGGCTGGGAGCATTTCGGGCAGAGCTTGCGGACAAGGCGCTGGGCAAGGAAGGCGCGCACGGAGGAACCCACGAGGAACGGTTCCACGCCCATGTCGAGCAACCGTGTGATGCCTCCGACCGCGTCGTTTGTGTGGAGCGTGCTGAAAACAAGGTGACCTGTCAGGGCCGCGCGGATGGCGATGTCCACGGTTTCCACGTCGCGCATCTCGCCGACCATGATGATATTGGGATCGCCGCGCAGGATGCTGCGCAGGGCCCTGGCGAAGGTGAGGTCGATCTCAGGCTTTACTGCGATCTGGATGACGCCGTCGAGCTTGTGTTCCACCGGATCCTCGATGGTAACGATCCGGCGCTCCTTCACGTTAAGGGAACTCAGGAAGGTGTAGAGGCTGGTGCTCTTGCCGCAGCCGGTCGGGCCGGTGACAAGCACGATACCGTTCGGCATCGCGATGAGGGAACGGATCTTTTGCTCAATCGCGGGTTCCAGCCCGAGCCGGGCAAAGTCGAACTGCTCCTGTCCCAGGAGTCGGAGGCTGACATTCTCTCCATGGACGCAGGGGATGGTGGCGACTCGCACATCGATCGGGCGCCCCTTGTGTTCCAGCGCAATCCGGCCGTCTTGGGGGAGGCGCCGCTCGGCGATGTCGAGTGAGGCCATGATCTTCAGACGCGAGATCACCGAGTCCTGCAGAACCCTGATCTGCTGGGGAACAGGGACCTCGTGGAGCACACCGTCGATCCGGTAGCGGATGCGAAGGTCGTGGCCCAACGGTTCGAAGTGGATGTCTGTCGCCCCCTGCTGGAGGCCCTCGCGCAGGATCTGGTTGACGAACTTCATGACGGAGGCCTCCGAGTCGTCGCTGTCGAGGATGTTCACCTCCTCCTTTTCGGAGACGATCTCCTCATCGCGCCCCTCGAGCAGTTCATCGAAAGTTTCCGCTCCCACGCCGTAGGCTGATTTCACGGCCTCGATCAGGCGGCGCCGCGTTGTCATCACGGTGCGGACCGGGCCCGGATGGTGGTGGGTCACGGCCTGCCATGCCGCATGGTCAAATGGATCCCAGATGAGGAGGCGCATCTCGCCGGTCTCACTCTCCATGCTCTCGGGAAGGATCTGGAAGCCGAGCGCAAGCCGGGCGGGAAAGGCCGATCGGATATTCTCCATGGGGGCCACATCCTCCTCATCGCGCCATTCCAGGGAGAGCAGGGCCGCCAATTCCTTCAGGAAATCGTTTTCGGGCATCGTGCCGGTCGAGATCACCGCGGCCACCGGGGACTGCTGGGAAAAGGAGGAACGCACCAGGGCCTCCCGCACGATCCCCTGATCCTGGCACCCTGCCTTACGGGCAGCCGAAAGAAGAAGCTCCGCCAGAGCGAAGGAAGCGGGGGGTGGGGCTGAAGCAACTGCCATGCTGCAACTATCCTCTGCCGGGCGGTCGCTGCAAGAGTGCTTTTATGACAATTGCATGGGCCAAAGTATTGGGCAAAGGAATGTCACGTCTTGAAGCTGGGCTGATCTTTCCCTACCCAAGAGGTAGGCATGTCGATCTATCTCCGCACGCTCCGCTACTTCCGGGCTTTCACAGGCCAGACCCTGCTTGCGGTGGTTCTGATGATCATTGGGATCGGCTTCAATCTCCTGAAGCCGTGGCCCTTCAAGTACATCGTCGACGGGATCCTCGACACATCACACGGCACGGCCGAGGCAAGTGCTTTCGTGAAGCAGTGGTTCGGGTGGACCGACGGATACGGGGCGGTGATCGCTCTCTGCGTCGCCATGGCTGTGATCGCCCTGCTCTCCGGCCTGGTGAATCTCCTCTCCAACGTCCTGCTGATCCGCATCGGGCTCAAGGCGCTGCTTCATCTGCGCACCCAGCTCTACACCTGCCTGCAGGCTCTTCCTCTGCAGTTCCACGATGCCCGGCGCAGCAGCGACTCCTCCTTCCGCGTCGCCTACGATTCGCAGTCGATCCAGACGATCTACAACAAGGGCTTCGCCACGATCTTCGGCGCCGTGGTCACGCTCGTGAGCGCCCTGGTGATCATGCTGCGGATGAACTGGCAATTGACCGTGGTCTCCCTCGCGGTGCTTCCCCCGGTGGTCTGGTCGATCCGCTACTACGGTGACCGGATCCGCCGGGAATCGACGACGATTCAGGAGCGTGAGAGCGACCTGCTTGCCACCGTGCAGGAGGGGCTCGGCTCGATCCGCATGGTGCAGGCCTTCGGCCGGGAATCCCACGAGGTGCAGCAGTTCCTGGCCCACGCGACGCGCAGCCTCGAGGCGAACTTCCGCCTGAACATGACCTCCAGCCGCAGCGCGCTTGTGGTCGGAACGCTCATGGCGCTGGGATCGGCCGTCATGTACGGGGCCGGATCGCTGCAGGTGATGAAAGCCAATCTCAGCCTCGGTGACATGCTGGTCTTCGTCGCCTACCTGGCGACCCTCTACCAACCGATCGAACAACTCACCTACACCGCATGGGCCCTCGAGGGGGCGGCGGCAGGGGCGCAGCGCTGCTTCGAGGTGCTCGACCGCGAGGAGGAGACGAAGGATTCCCCCGGTGCCGTTCCCCTCGGTGTCGCCAAGGGGGGGATCACCTTCGCCGGGGTCGCCTTCAACTACGACCCCAAGGCCCCCGTTCTTGCCGGTGTCGACCTCGTGATTGCTCCCGGGGAAACGGTCGCCTTTGTCGGCGGGACCGGCGCTGGCAAGAGCACGCTGCTCTCGCTGGTTCCGCGCTTCTATGATCCCACGGCGGGCGTGGTCCGCATCGACGGGCATGATCTCAAGTCACTGACCAAGGCCTCGCTCCGCTCCCAGATCGGGATGGTCCTCCAGGACACGCTCCTCTTCTCCACCAGCATCCGCGAGAACATCGCCTACGGTCGCGAGGGGGCGACGGAAGCCGAGATCATCGAGGCGGCGAAGCGGGCCCAGGCGTACGATTTCATCATGGCCCAACCGCAGGGCTTCGACACGCCGGTCGGGGAGAGGGGAGGGCATCTCAGCGTCGGCCAGCGCCAGCGCATCGGGATCGCCCGGGCCTTCCTCAAGAACGCCCCGATCCTCCTCCTCGATGAGCCGACTTCCGCCCTCGATCCCTCCACGGAGAAGGCGATCATGGAGACGATCGCTGAACTGATGCGGGGCCGCACCACGCTGATCATCACCCATCGGCTCTCGACGGTGCATCATCTCGGCCGCGTGGTTCTGCTGGAGCATGGCCGCATTGCCGAGCAGGGGACCGGGCCCGAGCTTCTCGCCGCGGGTGGATCCTACGCGAAGCTTTATCACGCCGCCGGCCACCACGCCGGGGAGAAGAAAGAATCATGAAACGCAAAAAAATCATCGTGCTTGGATTCATGGGTGGCATGCCCATCGCCGGAGTCATCTGGCAGCACATCCATTACATCGTCGGCCTGCAGCGGCTGGGCCACGAGGTCTACTACGTCGAGGACACGCTGAACTACCCGTACGATCCGGTCGCTTTCAATGTCTCCGACGATTACTCCTACGCCGCTCAGACGCTGGGACGACTGGCCGAGGAGCACGGCTTCCAGGGACGCTGGGCCTACTGCGCCCGCTACAAGGATCCGATGGAGAGCGCCGGAATGTCGCTTTCCCAACTCAAGACCCTCTACAGGGAGGCCGACTGCGCCCTGAATATCTGCGGGTCACACGACATGAACGACGATCTTCGTTCGATCCGGCATCTGATCTACGTCGAGAGCGATCCAGGGGTGGAGCAGATCAAGATCGACAAGGATGAGTCCGCCACCATCGATTATTTGAAGGAGCACCGGCATCTCTTCACCTTCGGCGAGAATATCGGCACACCCGCCTTCGCGGTTCCCACGCACGGATTCAACTGGCTTCCGACCCGTCAACCCGTGGTCACCGATCTCTGGTGCCCCACGGCCGAGGCTCCTGCGCCCGATTCCGCCGCCCTGTTCACGACGATCTGCAACTGGTCGACCAGCGGCAAGAAGGATATCGAATGGCGCGGCTCCAGTTACCTCTGGAGCAAGTCGCTGGAGTTTCTCCGATTCGTGGAGGCGCCGAAGCGCTCCGGGGAGCCGTTCGAGATGGCGACCGACATCAAGAAGGAGGAGGAGCGTGAACTCTTCCAGAAGAACGACTGGAAGCTCGTCCTTCCGCACGACCTGAGTGTGGATTGGAACGGCTACCGCGACTACATCCGCAACTCCAGGGGAGAGTTCACCTGTGCGAAGGACCAGTACATCCGTCTGAACACAGGTTGGTTCAGCGACCGGACCGCCTGCTACCTTGCGGCCGGCCGCCCCGTGATCACGCAGGAGACCGGATTCACTTCCCATTACGGAGGGAAGGAGGGGCTCCTCTCCTTCTCCAGCATGGAGGAGATTACCGGTGCCGTCGCCTCGATCAGAGCCGACTACAAAAAGCACAGCCTCGCCGCGCTTGCGATCGCGCGGGAAGTCTTCGAGGCGGAGAGGGTACTGGCCTCACTCCTCGACCGCGCCGGCGTCTGATGAAGGCTTGTTCTTTTGGCGCATCGCCGTGTTCTTCTGCGCTCGCAGTATGTTTCATACAGCTTCGCTTGAAGGCCTTACGCTGCATCCAAAACTCCTGCGCCTTTCTTTCCTAAGTTCGAGATTTCATTTTTCGTGAAAGCCCCGTCCTCTGAAGTTTTATTAATTTGGAACTCAGGAACTCAGGAAAAGAAGGGAATTGAATTATCAGTGAATCCAGAAGGTCGATTTCCCGAGCGGTTCGCCTCAAAAAACGTCGTCGCCCTTTTGACTTTCTTTCCATTCCTGAGTTCCTGAGTTCCATATTATTCTTTTCTCTACTGATCCATGACTTCCTCCCTCCCCCCCGTCTTCGTCGGTTGCGGGTTTGCCGCGAAGTATCCCGAAGGGGGAGGGAATTTCTCTGTGCCCCTCCAGTATCTGACGGGGCTCAAGCGGATGGGCCGTCGCGGCGTCTGGTTGGAGGTGCTTCAGGAGAGTGGCGACCCGGAGAAGGATGCCCGGTGTGTCCGCAGTTTTCGACGCCGGATGGCCTTCTACGGTCTCGAGTACTGCCTTCTGCTCCGCCCGCCGCAGGGAACCGAAGGTCCCGAGGAGCATCACCCGGAAGGGATGAGGGTTTTCGGAATGCCGCTCAAGGAACTCAGGGAACTCGCTCCTCATTCCTTCCTGCTGAACCTCAGCTACTCGATCAAGCCGCCGCTAACGAATCTCTTCGGCCGCCGCCTGCTCTGCAGCCTCGACCCGACCGAGGTCCTCTACTGGATGGATCAGATGGAGATGGGGCAGTCCTGCCATGACGAGTTCTGGTCGATCGGACTCTGCATGGATGCTATCGATTCCCGTCTCCCGAACCCCATCGTCTCGTGGAAGAGTTACTTTCCCCTCGTCGACACGGAACTGCTGAAGCCTCAGCCGCGCCCGGCCGGAAAGCCGCGCTTCACGACGATTGGCCAGTGGTATTGGGACGGTAACATCATGATCGGCGGTGAGTGGCGCGATTACTCCAAGCAGGCCGCCTTCGCCCCCTACATGGATCTCCCGAAACGGATGCCGGAGGCGGTCTTCGAGCTTGCGATGAATCTCAATCCCGATGACCCCGAGCGCCGGCGCCTCCGCTCGCTGGGATGGAAGGTGGCCACCCCGCATGCCCTGACCCGCACGCCGGAGGCCTACTACCGCTATCTGGCGGGGGCCACGGCCGAGTTCACCGCGGTGAAGCTTGAGGCGATCATGGGAAGTGGCTGGCTGAGTGATCGCGCTGCGGCCTTTCTGGCGCTCGGTCGCCCCGTGGTCACCGAACCGACCGGTGCCGAGCGCTTCCTCCCGAAGGATTCGGGAAAGCTCTTTGTCTCCAACCTTGAGGAAGCGGTCGAGGCCTCGCGCCGCGTGTTCAAGGATTGGAATCAACTCTCCAAGGCCGCCCGTGCCACGGCGGTGGAATACTTCGACTCCGTGCGCAATCTGCGCCTGATGCTAGGCTAGTGAGCCTGCCGGGAGTGTGCTCCCCTCGATCCATGTGGGTTCGATGAGCATGGCTCTCGGTGAGGTGGAGTGTGATGTCTCGCCTGCGTGGATCATCTGCACCAGCAGGTCCACCGCGGCGGCTCCCGTGCGGTCGTTGTGCTGGTCGACTCCGGCCCAGTCATTGCGCTCGGGACGTGCCTCAAGCTGCACGAGGGCCGTTGTCTCGGGCACCTTCACACCGAGTGCCTTTAGCCACTCCTCCACGACATGGTAAAGCGTCAGGATCGCGTCGGGACGATGACGTTCCCACCATGAGATGAATTCCGGGGAGGGTTTCGAGTCACCACCGCGGTGATAGAACGGAGGAATCCGGTCGCGTGCGGGGAGTTCACGCTGGGCGATCAGAAACCCTGCGGTGAAGCGTCCCTGCACGAGTTCATCGATGCCGTGTTCAAGGACCAATGCGGGACGTCGCCGACCGGAGGAAAGGATCCGTGAGAGGGCCAGTTGGGCGACCGCATGATGATCGGCGCAGGCAAACGGTAGTCGGGGATCCTCCGTTCTCACCCCCGTGATGACACATGGCAACGCGTTCCAGAGCGGGGTCAGATTGGCGGGAAGACGGTTGCTCTTCATGAGGCCGGTGAGGATGCACCCCCTCAGCCCCCTGGCCTGCAGGATCCGCAGAAGTCCCTTGCCATCGAGGGATGTGGCCGGCTCGGTGATCTCATCGAGGATGTAACCGAGGGCCACGGCGCGGGATCTGCATCCCCTCACATAAGCTGGGATGGTGGGATGTGAGCGGAAGGCGGAGGGATCCTCGTTGAGGTTCAGCAGTGCAATGGTCGCCCGCTCCCCTCTCTGTTCCCCGATCCGGAGCTGGGACATCAGGTGGGCGACGACGGCATTGCGCCGGTACCCGATCCGTTTGGCCGCCTTCTCCACGCGTTGCCGGGTGGCCTTGGGGATGCGCGGATCATGACGCAGTGCCAGCGAGACCGCTGATTTGGTGAGTCCCGTGAGGGTGGCGATGTCGCTCAGGGAGGGGGTCTTCCGGGGTGGTTTCATTCAACTGTCAAGCATCCTGTACCTTGCCAATCATGGGGCACAAGTTTCAACCTTATCCGCATGTCCTTCACGATTGGAATCGACTACGGCACCAACTCAGTCCGCGCCCTTGTGGTGCGCTGCAAAGACGGTAAGGAATTCGGAAGTTCCGTCTTCCATTACCCAAGCGGAAACCAGGGGATCCTGCTCGACCCCAAGGATCATCATCTCGCCCGCCAGCATCCCGGCGACTACCTGCTGGGCCTCGGGAAGTCGGTCAAGGGTGCGCTTGCCGAGGCCGGTAAGAAGCCCGGCTTTTCCGCCGACCAGGTGATCGGTCTCGGTGTCGACACCACGGGATCGAGTCCGATTCCCGTCGATCGGAAGAACCGTGCCCTGGCGATGGATCCCAAGTGGAAGCGGAACCTTGCCGCCCAGTGCTGGCTCTGGAAGGACCATACCTCCTGGGAGGAGGCGGCCCGGATCACCGAACTCGCTGCCAAGCATCGTCCCGCGTACATCGCCAAGTGCGGCAACACCTATTCCTCCGAGTGGTGGTGGAGCAAGATCTGGAGATGCCTCAAGGTCGCACCGAAGGTCTTTGACGCCGCCTATTCCTGGGTCGAGTTCGCCGATTGGATCCCGTCGGTACTTGCCGGGGTGGAGGATCCGCTGAAGGTGAAGCGGGGCATTTGTGCTGCGGGTCACAAGGCGCTCTACAGCGACGAATGGGGCGGGTTGCCCGACAAGAAGTTCCTGGCGATGCTCCATCCCAAGCTCGCCTCGCTCCGCGACCGTCTCTACGCGAAAGCCCACGACGCCACGGAGCCGGCCGGGAAGCTGTGCGCCTCATGGGCGGCGACGCTCGGCCTTCCTGCGGGGATTCCGATCGCCATCGGCGAATTCGACGTCCATTACGGGGCTATCGCGTGCGGTGTCGCCGAGGGGACGCTCGTGAAGGTGATCGGCACCTCCACCTGTGACTGCGCCGTCGTCCCGATGACCAAGAAGGTGGCCGATATTCCCGGCATCTGCGGCATCGTGCCGGGAGCCATCCTGCCCGGGTTCTTCGGCGTGGAGGCCGGACAGTCGGCGGTCGGCGACATCTTCAAGTGGTGGGTCGAGGGGATCTGCGGCGGTGATGCCGCCCTGCACGGTGCCCTGACCAGGGAGGCCGCCAAGCTGAAGCCGGGCCAGAGCGGCCTGATGGCGTTGGACTGGCACAACGGCAACCGCACCATCCTGGTCGATCCTCTCCTGACCGGAGGAATGATCGGCCAGACTCTGCACACCACACGGGCCGAGATCTACCGGGCGCTGATCGAGGCGACTGCCTTCGGGTCACGAGCCATCATCGAGCGGATCCGCGAATATGGTGTTCCCGTCAAGCGCGTCGTCTGCGCCGGAGGCATCGCCGAGAAGAACCCTCTCTTGATGCAGATCTACGCCAACATCACCGGTTGCACCATGCAGGTGGCCGGATCAAGCCAGGCGTGTGCCCTCGGATCGGCAATCTCGGCCTCGGTCCTGGCCGGGGCTCACAAGGACTTTCAGGCGGCCCAGAAGGCGATGGTGAAGATCAAGCCAAAGGCCTATGTCCCCAATCCCGCCTCGAAGAAGACCTACGACGAACTCTTCGCACTCTACCGTGCACTGCACGACGCCTTCGGCGGCGTGAACAGTAAAGCCGACCTTTCCGGTGTGATGAAGGAACTCCTAGCTATCAGCAAGAGGAGCCTTGCACGGGCCTGATCAGGTCCTTCTCCCCACAACGCACCGACACTTTTCATGAAACACATCCCCAACCCTGAAATTTGGTTCCTCACTGGCAGTCAGCACCTCTACGGAGAGGGGCCGCTCCGTCAGGTTGCCGAGAACTCCAAGGCCATCGTCGACCAACTGAATGCCTCGGGCCGACTCCCTCTCAGGCTTGTCTTCAAGCCCGTCCTGACCCGTCCGGAGGAGATCCGCGCGACCTTGCTCGAGGCCAACGGCGCCCCCGAGTGCGCTGGCGTGATCACCTGGTGCCACACCTTCTCCCCTTCCAAGATGTGGATCAACGGCCTGCTCCAGTTGCGCAAGCCGCTTCTGCACCTTGCCACTCAGTTCAACCGCGACCTGCCATGGGCCGAGATCGACATGGACTTCATGAACCTCAATCAGGCCGCCCACGGCGACCGTGAGCACGGGTTCATCCATGCCCGCCTGCGCCTCCCCCGCAAGGTGGTTGTGGGCCATTGGAGCGACGGCGAGGTGCAGGATCGCGTCGGCGCCTGGATGCGCGTCACCCGTGCATGGGCCGACTGGCAGAAGGGCAGGTATGTCCGTTTCGGCGACAACATGCGCCAGGTCGCCGTGACCGACGGGGACAAGGTCGCCGCGGAGGCCCGCTTCGGATTTTCCGTGAACACGCACGGCGTCGGCGATCTTGTCGAGGTGATGGAGGCCGTTGACGACGCCTCGGTGGATAGTCTCTGCGCCGAGTATGCGGAGACCTACGACGTTGCTTCCCCGCTTCGCAAGGGGGGCGACCTCCACGCGATCCTTCGCTACAACGCTCGTCAGGAGATCGGTCTGCGTTCCTTCCTCGAGCAGGGTGGATTCACGGGGTTCAGCGACACCTTTGAGGATCTGCACGGCCTCTCCCAGTTGCCCGGTCTCGCCGTCCAGCGCCTCATGGCGGAGGGTTATGGATTCGCCGGCGAGGGTGATTGGAAAACGGCCGCTGTCGTCCGCGCGATGAAGGTCATTTCGGCGGATCTTCCCGGAGGAGCCTCCTTCATGGAGGACTACACCTACGAGCTCAACCCCTCCGGTCAGCTGGTACTCGGCTCCCACATGCTGGAGATCTGCCCCTCGATCGCCGCGGAACGGCCCCGTCTCGAGGTCCATCCCCTCGGGATCGGCGGTAAGGCGGATCCAGCCCGACTGGTGTTCGACGCCCGTGCCGGCGCGGCCGTCAACGTCGCCCTCATGGATCTCGGCAACCGCTTCCGCTTCCTCGTCAACGAGGTCGATGCGATCAAGCCGCCCCATGAGCTTCCCAAGCTGCCCGTGGCGCGGGCCGTCTGGAAGTGCCGTCCCGACTTCAAGACTGCCGTCGGCGCCTGGATCCATGCCGGAGGAGCCCACCACACCGGCTACAGTTACGCGGTCACCTCCGAACACATCGAGGATCTTGCCGAAATCGCGGGAGT
>JBIIGI010000039.1:0-23226 GCA_044236545.1 Chthoniobacterales bacterium | reverse complement strand
TGTAACCCTCGAAGCCGGGGATCACCGCCTCGATGCGCCGGCGGATGAGATCGTAGTCGCCGACGAGGGCTTCCCAGTCGACCGGACCATCAGGGAAGAGGGCGCGGCCGATGCCGGCCACGATGGCGGGCTCCGACCAGAGTTCCGGGGAAGCCGGTTTGTTGATGCCGGTGGAGGCATGCACCATGCTCATGGAATCCTCCACGGTCACCGACTGCCGACCGCCTGCCTGATAATCGGCCTCGGAGCGCCCGAGGCAGGGAAGGATCAGCGCGGACTTCCCGTGGATCACATGACTGCGGTTCAGGTGGGTCGAGACATGGACGGTCATGTCGCAGTTGGAGAGTGCCTTCCATGTCAGGTCGGAGTCGGGGGTGGCGGAGGCGAAGTTTCCGCCCATGCCGAGGAAGAAGCGGGCCTTACCCTCCGCCATCGCCTTGATGGCATGGATCACCGAATAGCCGTGCTTCCTCGGGGCGGTGAACCCGAAGTTTTTCTCCAGGGAACTCAGGAAGGACTCGGTCGGGAATTCCGTGATGCCCATCGTCCGGTCACCCTGGACGTTGCTGTGCCCGCGCACCGGGCAGGGCCCCGCGCCGGGACGGCCGATGTTCCCGCGCAGTAGCAGGAGGTTGACGATTTCCTGGATATTGGCGACGCCGTGCCTGTGCTGGGTGAGCCCCATCGCCCAGCAGCAGATGACGCTCTCCGCCCGGATGTATGTTTCCGCAGCCTCAGCGATCTCCTGGCGACTCAGGCCACACTGACCGAGAAGTTCCTCCCACGGGGTCGACTCCACCATGGCGCGGAACGCCTCAAAACCATGGGTCTGCTCCCCGATGAAAGCCCTGTCCAGGATGCCGGGCCGCGACTCCTCCTGCTCGAGGATGTGCTTGATCATGGCCCGGACCGCCGCGAGATCCCCCCCGACGCTCACCTGATAGTAACTGGAACTGATCGGGGTGCTCCGGTTGAGCAGCATGTCGACGGCATGCTGCGGATGGGTGAAGGCGAGCAATCCCGATTCCTTCAGGGGATTGAAGCTCACGATCTTCGCACCGCGCTTGGAGGACCGCTGCAGTTCGGTGAGCATGCGCGGGTGGTTGGTTCCCGGATTCTGGCCGAAGATGAAGATGGCGTCGGCCTTCTCGAAATCCTCAAGCGAGACCGTACCCTTGCCGGTTCCGATCGACTCGCTCATGCCCACACCGCTCGATTCGTGGCACATGTTCGAGCAATCTGGGAAGTTGTTGGTTCCGTAGAGGCGTCCGAGCAACTGGTAAAGGAACGCCGCCTCGTTACTGGTGCGTCCGGAGGTATAGAAGATAGCCTCGTCGGGCGAGTCGAGGCCCCTCAACTGCTCCGCGATCCGCGAGAAGGCCTCCTCCCAGGTGATCCCGACGTAGTGATCCGTTCCCGGATCGTAGGCCATCGGCTGGGTCAGGCGTCCGGTGTTCTCAAGCGTGAAGTCGTCCCAACCCCTCATCTCGGAGACCGTGTGCCTCGCAAAGAGCGCGGGATCCGCCCGCTTGTGCGTGGTCTCGTAGGTGAGCGCCTTGACGCCGTTCTCGCAGAACTCCGCCACCGAGTGGTTCTTCGGATCGGGCCATGCGCATCCGGGGCAGTCGAAGCCGCCCGGTTTGTTCATGCGCAGGAGGGTCGCGTTCCCCTTGAGGAATCCCTCCCTGCGGAGGAAATGCATCGAGGAGTTGAGCGCCCCCCAGCCTCCGGCGGAGTCCTTTGGTTTCGTCATGATGTGAGTTTTTATGTGGTTTCTCAACCGGTGGGAAGTTCCGTCATCGAGCGGCGGACCCTGTGAAATCCGCTGTAGAAGGTGGCCCGCCCCTCTCGGCAGAACCCCGCCAGCGTGATCCCCCAGCGCCCCGCCGTTTCCACGGCAAGTGAGGAAGGGGCGGAAATCGCCGAAAGGATGGGAATGCCTGCCCGGGCGCATTTCTGGACGATCTCGAAGGAGACCCGTCCGCTAACCGTCAGCACGTCGGCCTGTTCCGCAAGACCGTTCTCCAGAAGGAATCCGACCACCTTGTCGACGGCGTTGTGGCGCCCGATGTCCTCGAATAGGGCAAGCACCTCCCCTCCGGCCTTGGCGGCAGATGCGGCATGACTTCCCCCCGTTCCCCGGAAGGTCCGCTGAAGCTGTCCGGCATTCCGGTGGATTCTTTCCAGATCAGCGGCCGAAACCGACTGCTCTCTCAGCACGGGATAAACCCCCTCGAAGAGCCTTCCCGTTGATTCCCTTCCGCAGATGCCGCAGGATGAAGTGGAGGCGAGCGTGCGGCGCTCCCCCTGCTCCGGGCGATCCGCAGTCATCACGTTCACCAACGTTCCGTCCTCCATCTCGGCCTGTTCGTATGACAGGAACCCTTCGCTGCAGATTCCCTCGGCATGGAGAAGCCCCCTCACCAGATAACGTTCGGCACCGGGGGTCCGCATCGTCATGGAGAACGCCCGCCCGTTCACGACGATCTGCAGGGGACGTTCGGTCGTCAGTTCCTCGCCGACCTCCGTCTCCCGCCCTTCCTCCTGACGCAGGGCGCGGCACGGGCTGATGCCCGGATTTTCTTCCTCCGTATCGGGACGGGTGGTCATGACCGGAGCGTACGGTCAGACCCCGGCGTTTTCCATTCCGGAGTCAGGAACTTCAAGCAACGCCGGTCCGCAACGCAGGATCCCGTCTTCAAGGATCCTGCAGCGCAGCCCTCCCCTCCCGGCCAGAAAGGCGTTGGCCCCCGGCCCGACGGCCTCATCCATCCAGTAGCAGGGACGACACTCCTCCATTCCCTCGAAGAGGAGACCGCCAAGACGGAATTTCCGTCCGATGAGGGTGTTGAGATCGACCCCGGAGAGGAGCACGTTCCGCCTGAGAACGGAGGGATCGGGAAGCGCGATCCCGAGCGTGCGGCGCATCTCCTCGACAACCTCGAGGGAGAGAAAGGTGATCTGCGTCTTGCCCCCGGGATTTTCGCCGTGGTAGCGGTCCCCCTCGATTCCCTTTCCGGCATGGCAGAGAACCTCCGCGACACGCCTCACTCCATGCCCTAGGCGCCCGAGTCCGTGACGCCCCTTAAAATCATGGCCGGGCGAGATCCAGATGTCGTGGAGTTCGACGTTCACTGGTGATCCGGGTTTCCGGCGGTGCCGGCATGGTCGCAACCCGCGATCCAGGAGGACTTGCCGTCGGCATAGGTCTCGTGCTTCCAGACCGGCACCCGATCCTTGATGGCGTCGATCAGTTCGCGGCATGCGGCGAATGCCGCCTCGCGGTGGGCGGCTGCGGCCCCCACCCAGACGGCAAGGTCGCCGGGACGCAGGTCGCCGACCGCATGGACGGCGGCCGCCTTCACCCCGTGCTTCCGGGAGATCTCCGCGACGATGAGCGCCCCCTCCTTCTCCGCCAGTTCGCGGTAGGCCTCGTAACGCAGCGCCGTGACGGCACGGCCGGCGTGATGGTTGCGCACGCGCCCCTCGAAGTGGACGAAGCCGCCGCAGTCGGGCGAGGAGAGCGCCTCACGCAGTGGCGTGATGTCGAGGGGATGCTGGCTGATGGAGAAATCTGCGTTCACGGCGTGTCACCCTCCCGAAAAGGGGGGCATGAAGACCACCTTGTCACCGGCCTTGAGCGGGTGATCCGGGGGGGCAAACTCATCATTGACCGCGAAGCGGACACCGGACGTGACCCCGACCGTCCCGTCACGCGCGGCCAATTCGGCGAACAACTCCCCGACGGTGCCCGCCGGGGTGACAAGCATCTCCTCTCGGCGGCCACGTTGTTCGGCGAGTAGGCCGAACCATCCCAAGCGGACTTCCCTGCCCGGAGTCTCTCCGATTGGTTCCGGCGCGGCGGCGCCGGGATCGCTGAAACGGGTCATCATTTCAAGATCCCGCGGCGTGTTGATGTTTTCCAGGGCGTGACGCGCCGCCGCGGGAAGCTCCAGGAGCCGGGCCCCCTCCTCCGCCATGATGTGGCGGGGGCAGACATGGCCCCGCGCGGCGTGCTCCTCGAGGATGGGAAGCGCCGCGGGCCCGTAGATCGCGCAAAGCGGCTCCGGCAATCCGTCAACGGCACTGGCAAATGCCGTGAAGGGCGCGTCGTCTCGACCGGCCAGCAAACGGGAAATCACGTCCGGGTCGACAAACGGGAGGTCGCAGGCAAGGACCAGCCAGGCCGCCTCCGGATCGTGCCTCATGGCAGTCAGGATCCCGGCCAGGGGACCGCCGCAGGAGACCGCGTCGCGCAGGATCTCCACGGAGCCGCAACCCTCCGGTTTTTCCTGTCCCTCGCGGAGCGAAAGGAATACCCGAGCGCAGCTTCCCTCAAGCAGTCGCAGGGCGTTCGCCGCCTGCGTTTGCCCATTCCCACGCAGGATCATCGAGGCCTTGTCGCGTCCCATCCGGGTACTTCTTCCCCCCGCCAGCAGGAGACCTCGGAGCGGCGGCTTCATCGCGGGGCCTGATCGGCGTGATAATCGGCCTTGCCCCCCAGCTTTTCGAGCAGGCGCACAACCCGGATTTCCATGGCGCTGGAAAAGACCTTGCACATGTCGAAGACGGTCAGCGCCGCCACGGTCGCGGCGGTGAGCGCCTCCATCTCGACGCCCGTCCTGTGGGTCGCCTTGACCGAGGCCTCGATGCGGAGCAGTCCTTGCCCGGCCGCGGCGATCGCGATCTTTACCCCGTCGAGAGGGAGGGTGTGGCAGAAGGGGATCAGCTCCGAGGTCTTCTTGGCGGCCATGGTTCCGGCGATAATGGCGGTGTGGAACACGGGGCCCTTCGGCACCCTGATCTCTCCGTCCCGGAGTTGTGCCTCCACCTCGGGAGGCAGGGCGATGAGCGCCTCGGCGCGGGCCGATCTGGCGGTGACCGGCTTGGCCGAGACATCGACCATCATCGGGTTATTGGAGGGGTCGAGATGGCTCCAGGTCGGAGCAGGTGCGGAGGGGTTCATGATGCGGCCCATGCAAAATATGGTGCCTCACCCCCCTCTGCAAACGTTTCATCCAGTTCCATGAATCCGGTGGAGCCGATCAGTCCGGCGAAGTCCCCGGAATTCGCAACCGGCAGAGGACGCGCCGACCCGTTGCTTTCCGCAACAACCGGAAGGAAGAGCGTCAGTCCGGGGGGGCGCACGAAGCCTCCGGAGAGTTTCATCCGGGGCGTTGCGACCGGAACCGCTCCGCTCCAATTACCGAGCGCCGGAAGGAGATAGCGGTGCAGGCAGACCAGTGCGGAGACCGGGTTGCCGGGTAGGCCGAAGATCACGGGGCCGTCCGGCATGTTCCAGACCGCCATCGGCTTGCCGGGGCGCTGGGCGATGCCGTGCAGGACGGGCAGGGCACCGAGTTGCCGGGCGATTTCGGGCACATGGTCCCGCTTTCCCTTGGAAACCCCTCCGGTCAGGACGACCACGTCGTTGCGGGAGAGGATCCCTTCCAGCCCCGCTCGGAGGGATTGCGGGTCATCGCGGAGGCATCCGGTCTCGGAGGGCGGATGCCCGGCCAGTTCCAGAGCCGAGGAAAGAGCGGCGATGTTGGTGCGGCGGATCTGCCCGGGTCCGGGCTTTTCCCCCACGGGCACCAACTCGTCACCCGTTCCGATCACCGCGAGGCGAGGGAGCGCGGAGACCATCGGTCGCTCGGACCCGCAGGCGGCCGCGATGCTGATGGCGACCGGCCCAAGGCGGATACCGGGAGGGAGCAGGACCTCGCCGGTCCGATGATCGGATCCACGGGCATGGATGAACACACCGGCCTGCGGAGATGCTTCCTCCGAGAGCGTGAGGACTCCCTCCTCAAGCCGGTACCACTCGCACGGCAGGATGCAGTCGGCACCGTCGGGCCGGATCGCCCCCGTCATCACCTCCATCGCCGCACCCTCCTCCGTAGGAAGCACGGCACCCGCTTCTCCTGCGACCGCCATCCCTCGGATGCGAAAGTTCCTCCGGCCCGAGCTGATCTCCGCGGCGCGGACCGCAGCCCCGTCCATCGTCACGCGGTCGAAGGGGGGGAAATCGTGATCGGCCTTGATCTCCTGACGCAGAATCCTTCCCGCGGCCCGTTCCAAATCGCAAGGCTCCGCCGGGAAGGGCTTCCTCAGGGGAAGGATGAGGGTCTCGGCGCGCGAAGGCGTGATTAGTGATTTCATGGAAGCCGGGGCGAGGGTAGCTTGCAGCGTTCCATGCCGGAAACAACAAAGAGACCGACGAGCCACGAAAGCCGGACAGGCCCGGATGCCGCTCTTCCAAGCGATACCTTGGGACGGCCCGTCCATGACCTGCGCGTCTCGCTAACGGACCGTTGCAACCTCCGCTGCACCTACTGCATGCCGGCGGATGTCTTCGGCGACGACCATGCCTTCCTGCGCAAGGAGGAACTCATCAGCCTCACCGAACTCGACCGGATCATCGGCGCCTTCGTCCGCTGCGGGGTGAGGAAGCTCCGCATCACGGGTGGGGAGCCGTTGCTGCGACCCGGCGTGGTGAAATTCCTCGAACGACTGGGAAAATTCGAGCTTCTCGAGGATGTGGCCATGACGACCAACGGGCTCCTGCTGCCCTCCTTCGCCCAGCGTCTTGCGGAGGCCGGACTCCGGCGCGTCACCGTCAGCCTTGACGCGCTCGACCCGGCGGTCTTCGGTGCAATGAACGGCCGGGGAAAGCATCCCGACCTCGTGCTGGCGGGCATCGCCGCGGCGCGGGCCGCGGGACTCGACGTCAAGGTGAACATGGTCGTCCAGCGCGGCACGAACGATTCCCAGATCCTCCCCATGGCGCGCCACTTCAAGGAGGCCGGCATCACGCTGCGCTTCATCGAGTTCATGGATGTCGGCAATGTCAACGGGTGGCGCCCGGAATCCGTGGTGGGTGGAAGGGATATCCTGGATCTGATCGGCGCCATGATGCCCTTCGAACCGGTCTCGCCAGCCTACCGGGGCGAGGTGGCGGGCCGCTTCCGTTACCTGGATGACCAGGTGGAGTTCGGCATCATCACCTCCGTCACCTCCCCCTTCTGCGGCGACTGCACACGTGCCCGGCTTTCCGCCGACGGTCGCCTCTTCACTTGCCTCTTCGCCACGCAGGGGCATGACCTGCTCGGGGAAATCCGCGCCCGCAATCCCGACGACGAGGAACTTTACGGGATGATTGCCGGCCTCTGGAGGGCACGTTCGGACCGCTATTCGGAGCTACGGGCCCTCTCGGCTTCGGGGGAAGGGCCGCCAAAGGTCGAGATGTCCTTCATCGGGGGATGACGCCGTGACGACCCCGCTGCTCGCCGCGTTGTTTTTTTTCGTCGCGCTGGTCTACTCGACCGTCGGCTTTGCAGGAGGCTCCTCCTATCTGGCGCTCCTGCAGATTCACGGGACACCCTCCCATCTCCTGCCGCTCATTTCCCTGGGATGCAATCTCATCGTCTCAGCACAGGGATTCGCGCAGTTCGCAAGGGTCGGCCATTTCTCGCTGCGCCGCAGTCTGCCTTTTGTCGCGCTCTCGGTTCCCGCGGCGTATCTCGGCGGTCTTTACCCGATCCGGGAAATGACCTTCTTTTTCCTGCTCGCCCTGTCGCTCAGCGCCGCGGGGATTCTCCTGCTGCTGCCGCTCAAGCCGGGCAAAGCCGTCGAGACCCCGTTCCGCCGCCTGATAGGTCGATTCGGACCGCTGCTCGGTGCACCGCTCGGTCTCCTCTCGGGAATCGTCGGCATTGGGGGAGGCATCTTTCTGGCCCCCATCCTTCATCTTGCGCGCTGGGCCCCGGAACGCGAGATCGCGGCCCTTGCCGCTTGTTTTATTTTCACCAACAGCATCTCGGGACTGGCGGGACAGCTCCAGAAGCAGGGGTGGCACCCCACCGGGCTTGAGGCCTACTGGCTACTGCCCTTCGCGGTGCTCGCCGGGGGATTGATCGGCGCCCACTCCGGAGCCCTCCTGCTTCCAGCCGTCCGGATTCGTCAGATCACCGGACTGCTCGTGATTCTTGTCGCTTTCAATCTCTGGATGAAGATCCTCCGCGGGGCGTGAGAAATGACCGACTTGCGGCGCCTCACCAATAGATCCGCGGGGCGATTTCCGGGGGAAGGGGATTCGGGGGCGGCGGCTCGCTCCTTAGCAGGGAGCGCCTCACCAGCGTGGGGGATTTCCCGTAGACGCGGGTGAAGCAGCGCGTGAAGTAGAGCGGGTTCTCGAAGCCGCAGCGGTCTGCTATCTCCTTCACCGCGAGACCGGAGCGTCCGAGCAGGGCGAGCGCAAGCTGGAGCTTGAGCAAACGGAAGGTCTCCATGGGCGAGTGGCCGAGCGACTTCCGGAAGAGACGGCAGAGGTGCTTCCCGGTCACGCCCGACCGCTCCGCCAACTCCCCCAACTGGAGGGCCCTCGCCGGCTTGATGTCGAGGATCTCCCTCATCAGGTTGAGCGAGGTATGGACGGGATCAGGGAGGCGGGCGCCGATGGAGAGCCCGCTTTCGTGCGAGGGCTTGAGAAGGACCGTCATCAGACACTGCAGGAAACGGCTCTCCTCCGCACCGGCGCTGAGCGTGGGCCAGTCCGACTCCCCGTGCGTGGCGATGTTCTCGAGCAAGTGCCTCAGCATCGGGGCGACGACCTCCGGGGGATTCGCATGGAAGACGGGCCACTCCCGCGGATCGGGCCAGTCGGAGGGGATCGTGGCGATGTCGAAATGGACATAGGCATGGCGTGTCGCAAGGCGGCGGTCCCAACGGTAGGACTCCCGGAAATCGGGGCGGGCCAGGATCACGCTCCCGGGCGGAGCCTGATGCTCCTCGTCATCGTGCCGGTAGACGGCCGCCCCCTCGATCATGAGCACCAACTCATAGTCCTTCAGGGTCCGTGGAACCAGGCGGTCGCCCGGACGGTAATGGACCACTCCCCCGTAGAGATATTTCAGAACAAGGGCATCCCCGCGGGCTGGCTCGATGTCTGGAAAGGGCATAATGGTCGTGCATAGAGTGTCACTTTTATTGGGAAGACCCAAGCACTGATGCGAATTTCGTGCATGTTTTCACGACTCCTGACCATTGGCAAAACTCACGGAGGGACTAGCTTGATGCAAGCATTCCCTTACCATCCTCCGGACACCTCGCCAAAACCCATCCCCCATCACCATGAGCACCGACCACGCAACCGCCGCCATCTCCAAACCGCCGACAAAGCTCGACTACAGCCTGACCGGTGAAAACGCTGCCCGCGCCATCGAGCGCGGCCTCGCCGAAGCCGAGTGGTACCAATGCCCCGTTCCCCGGGCAACCATGAGGAAGTTGCTGGAACGACGCGATGGACCGGCGATCCGCGATACGATCCTCTGGTTCGTCCTTCTGGGCCTGACGGCTTGGGGGACCATCGCGCTCTGGGGCACTTGGTGGGTGATCCTTCCGTACATGCTTTACTCCGTCCTCTATGCAACCGCCTCCGACTCACGTTGGCATGAGGCGGGCCACGGTACGGCTTTCAAGACCGACTGGATGAACAATGCCCTCTACGAGATCGCCTCCTTCATGGTCATGCGCGAGTCGACCATCTGGCGCTGGAGCCACACTCGCCATCACAGCGACACGATCATCGTCGGCCGCGATCCGGAGATCCAGATTCCGCGCCCCCCCGACATTGCGGCGCATCTTCAAAGTTTCTTCAACCTGGGCAACTATCGCGGCTACTACCCCGGGCTTCTTCGCCATGCCCTGGGACGGATGAGCGCCGATGAGAAAACCTACATACCCGAGAGCGAGTTTCCCAAGATCTACCTCAAGGCCCGCATCGTCCTGGCGATCTATCTGTCCACCATCGCCTGCTCGATCGCATTGAATAGCTGGGTTCCAGTTTTCCTGATCATCCTGCCCCACTTCTTCGGGACCTGGCTCATGATCGTGCACAACACGCCCCAGCATGCCGGCCTGGCGGAGAATGTGCTCGATCACCGCCTCAACTGCCGGACGGTCTACATGAACCCGTTCAGCAGGTTCATCTACTGGAGCATGAACTACCATGTGGAGCACCACATGTTCCCGCTTGTTCCCTACCACGCTCTCTCCCGCCTGCACACACTGATCAAGGACGACTGCCCCCCTCCCTACCCTTCGATCCTCAGTGCATGGAAGGAGATCCTGCCGACCGTCCTGCGCCAGGTGAAGGATCCCACCTATCACGTGAAGCGCAAGCTGCCCGAGCCGAAAGCGCGCCTGCAGGAGGGCCTCCATGCCAACGACGCGCAACCCGATGCCGATGGATGGATCGAGGTCTGCTCCGCGCAGGATCTCGGCCCGGCAGACGTGATCCGCTTCGACCACGGCAAGAAGACCTACGCCCTCTACCGGGACGAGCATGGCGCGCTCTTCGCGACCGACGGCATCTGCACCCATGGCAACACCCACCTTGCCGACGGCCTCGTCAAGGGATCGATCATCGAGTGCCCCAAGCACAACGGACGATTCAACCTCGCCGACGGATCCCCCGCGCGTCCGCCGATCTGCCGCGGACTCGCCACCTATCCACTGGAGGAGCGCAACGGACGCCTTCGTCTTAACATCGCACGGATCGGTGGCGCCGCGGCGCGTCACCAGAAGACCTACACCCTGCGCGTCGTCAGCAACCGTAGCGTGGCCACCTTCATCAAGGAACTCGTTCTTGAACCGGTCGATCCCTCCGGGAAGATCGCCTTCACCCCCGGCGACTACCTCCAGCTCGATATCCCCTCCTACGGGATGATCCGGTTCCGGGAGTTCGACATCCCCGAGCCGTACGCCTCCGTCTGGGAAGCCCAGCACGTCTTCGACCTCGTCGCACGGAATCCCGAGAGCGGCCGACGCAACAACTACTCGCTGGCCTCCAACCAGCAGACCGAGCGGACCCTCCGATTCAATGTCCGTATCGCCACGCCGCCGCCGGGACAGGACTGCCCTCCCGGTGTGGGATCCGCCTATGTCTTCAACCTCAAGCCCGGCGACACCGTCACTGCCATCGGCTCCTTCGGCGACTTCCACATCAAGCCGACTCAGCGCGAGATGGTCTATATCGGCGGAGGCGCCGGGATGGCCCCGCTGCGCTCCCATCTCTCCCATCTCTTCGAGACGGAGAAGACCGCCCGCAAGGTCAGCTTCTGGTACGGAGCCCGCTCTCGCCAGGAGATCTACTACGGCGACTACTTCGAGAACCTCGCCAAGGAATACCCCAATTTCCAATTCCACCTCGCCCTCTCCTCCCCTCTACCCGAGGATGACTGGAAGGGACTGCAGGGCTTCATCCACGAAGTCGTGCTGGAACGCCACCTCAAGGATCACCCAAATCCCAAAGCCGTCGAATACTACCTCTGCGGCCCACCGATGATGGTCAAGGTCTGCACCAAGATGCTCGCCGACCTCGGCGTTCCCGCCAACCAGATCGCCTACGACGAGTTTTGAGCATCCAGCCCTCCATCGCCCGCTCATCCTTCGGCCGACTTCCGGACGGCCGTTCCGTCGAGCGCTTCACCCTGGCGAATGGCAAGGGACTCGAATGCGACGTCATCACCTACGGGGGCATCGTCACCGCCCTCCGTGTCCCCGTCCGCGATCGAAAAACCATCGATGTGGTGCTGGGGTTCGACCGGTTGGAGGATTACCTGGGTCCTCACCCCTACTTTGGCACCTTGGTCGGCCGGGTGGCCGGACGAATCAGCGGTGGAAGATTCACCCTCGACGGAAAGGAGTATCCCCTGGCCCTCAATGATGCCCCCAACCACCTGCATGGCGGACCGCAGGGATTCGACAAGCGGCTCTGGAATGCTGAACCGCTGCTTCCCTCAGCCGAGGAGGCCGCCCTGCGACTCACCTACCTGAGCCCTGATGGCGAGGAGGGGTACCCCGGCAACCTGCGCGTTGAGGTCACCTATGCCGTGACCGTCCGGAACGAACTCGTGATCCGCTATGGCGCGGAAACAGACCAGGCCACCCCGCTGAGTCTCACTAACCACTCCTACTTCAACCTCGCCGGCGAGGGGAGCGGCGACATCCTCGGGCAGACGCTTCAGGTTTTCTCCGACGAGATCGCCGCTACCGACGATGCCATGACACTGCTTGGAACCAAGAGCGCCGTCGCGGGTCACGGGAATGACTTCAATCATCCGCGCCTCCTCGGCGAGGCCATCCCCCGCCTCCTCAATCATCACGGGGACAACCACTTCATCCGCCGCTCCTCATCTGGGGAACTCGTGCCGGCGGCCATCCTCACCGATCCGGCGAGCGGGGTTACCATGACCGCCCACACTACCCAGGACTGCGTGCAGGTCTACACTGCAGCCATCCTCGACGACTCCCTGACCGGGAAATCGGGGCGGCCTTATGGGAAGCATGCGGGACTCTGCCTGGAGTGTCAGGGATGCCCGGGGGCGGTGCACACGTCCGTCTTGGGCGATATCATTTTACGCCCCGAAAAGCGCCACGATCACACCACCATCTACCGGTTCGAGGCGATGGCATGACGCCCGCCTCTTCCGCTCATCCTTTCCAGCCGAAGAACTTCCGGGACTTGATGATCTCGGCCACGCGCGGGGGAACCATCCCTTCCCAGGAAACATCCCCCTGCTGGATCTTGGCTAGCACATCGACCGACTTGATGCCGAGGTAATCGAGCCTGCAGCCGGCCATCGGGACGATGAAGCGATTCTCCAGCAGGTAGGAGTAGAGCGCCTGCAACCCCGGTTCCACGCGGTAGGAGGATGCCTCGAGAATGTGACCCTTTTCATCCTGGGTCGGGTAGACATAAAGGCGGACCCCCTTCTTGAAGAGACGCCCCAACCCCTCGAGGATCCCTCCGTCGAGATTGCCGTAGTATTTCTCGTCGAAGATCTCATGGAGCGTCGGCACTCCCAGCGGCAAGCCGATCGATCGGTCCGTGTAGCGGCGGAGATACTGGATCAGGCGGTAATACTCGCCGTAGTTGGAGATGAGCACGGTGCGCCCGAGAGCCCCGAGCATGTCGACGCGGTCGAGGAAATCCTGCAGGTCGAGCTGCCCGCTGCGCATCAGATGCTTCATCGTGATCTCGTGCAGGATCTCAGGCTGCTCTCCGGCGAGATCTTCCTCGGTGAGGAACATCGTCTGGGCGCAGGTCAGCATGTCGTAGGCGACGTTGGTGACGGGACGGAAGCTTCCGCGCTCCACGAGGAGGGGCTTGCGGTAGAAGAGATCGGCCGCCTGGATGACCTCGCCATCGCCACGGAAAAGCACCGCCTGGGCCAGTCCCTGTGTGACGAGCTCGAGGCACATGATGCGGTTGTCGACCATCGCGAAGTCGGGCCCCGAGAAGCGGATCATGTCGATCTCGATGCGCGAGGGACCGAGATCGTCGACCAGCGACCCAATAAAGGCCTTAAGGTCCTTGCGCTTGAAATAGGCCCCGTGGATCAGGTTCACCCCGACGATACCGAGGGCCTCCTGCTGTTCGAGATTCTCCTCATCCAGCATGCGGACGTGGAGAATGATCTCGTTGGGCTGGGAGCGGGGCGAACTCTGGAAGCGTATTCCCATCCAGCCGTGGGAGTCGTTCTTCGTCTTGTAGGCGCGGGCCGCCACCGTGTCGGCGAAGGCGAAGAAAGTCCGTTCGGCACCGACTTTCTCGTCGAGGCGCTCGATGAGAAGGTCATACTCGTGGTCGAGCATCTCGCCGAGACGCTGACGACTGACGAAGCGGGTGCTCTTCCCGTAGATCGCGTCGGAGAAGGTCATGTCGTAGGCCGAGATGGTCTTGGCCACCGTCCCGGCGGCTCCCCCGACATGGAAGAAACGGCGGGCTACCTCCTGGCCAGCCCCGATTTCGGCGAAGGTGCCGTAGATCGGCTTCGCCATGTTGATCTCAAAGGCCTTCTTGTTCGCCTTCAGCTCGAATTGATTGATCATGCGGTGCGTAATTTTACGGCATGGGCCTTCCATTGCCCAGCCAATCCGCCGCTCTATCTCAACAGCTTGGTGGAGTGATTATCGGCGTAGCCGCCGATGAAGGTTTCCCCAACTCCTAGCTTCCAACTTCCGGCTCCCAGTCACCATTTCATCGCCTTGATGCGGGCGGCTGCCTCGAGCGCCTTCTCGCGGCTGTTGAACGCGGAGATGCGGAAGTAGCCTTCGCCCGCGCGGCCGAAGCCACTGCCGGGGGTGACCACGATATTGGCCTCGTTGAGCATCCGGTCGAAGATCTGCCAGCTGGTCTGGCCCACAGGACCATGGACCCAGATGTAGGGGGCGTTCACGCCGCCGTAGACCTTGAGACCAGCCGATTCGACAGCCTCACGCAGGATCGCGGCGTTCCCCATGTAGTGACTGATGAGTGAGGCCACTTCGGCGCGGCCCTTCTCGCTGTAGAGGGCCGCCGCGCCGCGCTGGGTGATGTAGCTGACACCGTTGAACTTCGTCGTGAAGCGGCGGTGCCAGAGGGGGTGGACCGGGCGGTGCTCTCCGTTGGAGCAGAGTGCGGTGAGGTTCTTGGGGACCACGGTGAAGGCGCAACGGGTGCCGGTGAAGCCGCCGTTCTTGGAAAAGCTCCGGAACTCGATCGCGCACTCGCGGGCTCCCGGGATCTCGTAGATGGAGCGGGGCACGGAGGGATCGCTCACGAAGGCCTCGTAGGCGGCGTCGTAAAGCAGGATCGAGCCATGCTTGCGGGCATAGGCGACCCATGCCTCAAGCTGTGCGCGCGTGGCCACGGCTCCGGTCGGATTGTTCGGGAAGCAGAGATAGACGATGTCGGCCTTCTCCTCCGGGATCGCGGGGACGAAGCCGTTCGCGGCGTTGCACTCGAGATAGAGGATGCCCGCATAGGAGCCATCCTCGTTGGCCTCTCCGGTGTGGCCGGCCATGACGTTGGTGTCTACGTAGACGGGATAGACGGGATCCATGACGGCAATGCGGTTGTCGTCGCCCAGGATGTCGAGGATGTTGCCGCCGTCGCACTTCGATCCGTCGGAAACGAAGATCTCGTCGTCCGCCACGTCGAGACCCCGGTCGCGGTAATCGTGCTGGGCGATCGCGGTGCGGAGAAACTCGTATCCCTGCTCGGGTCCGTAGCCGTGGAACCCCCCGTGGGTTCCCATCTCGTCGATGGCGGCGTGCATCGCCTCGCGGACCGCTGAGGGAAGCGGCTCGGTAACATCACCGATGCCGCACCGGATCATCCGGGAAGCGGATTCGGGATTCGCCTCGGTGAAGGCCTTCACGCGCCGCGCGATTTCGGGAAAGAGATAGCCGGCCTTGAGCTTGAGATAGTTGGAATTGAGCGTCGCCATGGGATTGTGGTGGATGGAAGGGTGCAGCCCCGTAAGGGACGCGATAGAGTGCACAAAGCGCCGGCAGAAGGGCAAGCCGTACGGGGGTCCGCGCGGCAAAAAAACTTTGTTGAGTCCCCTAGGGGCTTTTCTAGTCCAAGCAACTCCGGGTCGCCCCCGAATAGGTCCGCCCCTTCCAGCTCACGCCGCCACGACGGCAGAGGCGCCAACTGTTGATTGCGATCAGGATGGCAAGGGCCACGCCGAAAGGATGCGCGATGAAACCCGTCCAGGAGGTCCTGAACCGCAGGGTGAGCATCAGGCGCATCCCAAGGATCAGGATCACCGCGAGAAGACAGAGTCCCCCGGCGGCATGCAACGGGAGGATCGCGGACGCCGCCAACCCAAGGAAGGGGAGGAGGAAGAGGACACCGACCACCACGCCGAAGAGAACGAAGGCGGCGAAGGACTCCTCGAAGACGGGGCGTAGGTTTTTGGAAAACCCCTCCCAGAGCTGGCCGAAATCCGAGTACATCCGGCATCTCAGAAACCTGATTCCGTCAGCATTCACGAGGCGCATTCCCTCGCCCGTGCGCGAGGCGACACGCCGACCGAAGGCGATATCCTCCACAAGATGATCGCGGAGAGCCTCATGACCGCCGAGCATCGCGTAGGAGTCGCGGCGGAAGAGGAGAAACTGGCCGTTGGCGGCACCCATTGAGGCCAGGTGCCTGCGGGAAAAACCCCATCGCGCCACGCGTTCCGGGCGCTCTTGCAGCCAGGTCAGCATTGGAAAGGGGTGAAAGCCCATGATGAGCAGGTAGCCAAGGGGTATGACGAGCTTCTCCGACCAGGTGCCCGTGATTTGGTCGGGCCAGAGCGAGAGGAGGTCGGCACTCCTCTCCCTCGCATGGGAGAGCGCGGCCATCACGCAACCCGGACCGTGGATTGTGTCGGCATCGGTGAAGAGCAGGTGGGTGCTCCGGGGATCGACTGCTCGGGAAAGCTGATGGCAGGCCCAGTTCTTGCCGACCCATCCGGCAGGCAATTCCTCTCCGCGGAGCAGGCGCAATCGGCTTCCCGGTTCTTCGCGAAAACCGAGGGAAAGAGCGATTTCCCGGGTTGCATCGGCTGAGCGGTCGTCGAGCAGGATGATTTCCCTCACGGGTGGTTCCTGGGCCATCAGGGAGGCGAGGCACTCCCGGATACGGCGCTCCTCGTTGCGCGCCGGCACCAGGACGGAGATATCCAACTCACTCTCATCCCCTGCCGGTACCGGCTCAAGACGCTTCAGCAACCTCAAGTTCATGAGGCTGTGAATCAGGCAAAACCCCAGCAGCGGAATCACCACGCAAACGAGAAACCCCGGCAACAGGAACTCCGAGAACTCCATGAACCCCTTCACTGCACGCTGTCCCCGTGGGATTACTGCTGGACCTTCTTCTTTTTGGCGACGGGGGAGGGCGTCGGTTTGGCTTCAGTCTGATCGGCGTTCGCGTCGGAAACTTTCGCTTTCTTTTTCGGAGTCGCAGCCGCCTGATCGGGAACAGGTGGTGGATTGACGGGGATGGTCGGTTCGACGCGTACCTGCGCGAGGCGGCGGAGGTACGCGGCATGCATGGTGTCGATCCACTCGGAGAGCGATGGGTCGAGCTTTTTCATCCGCTTGGCAAGCAGGTCGTAATAGGAGCGGAGAGCCTGCCTCTTGGACTCGTCACTCCCGGCTTTTTCGCTCCTGGCGATGAGTGAAGCGAGGTCATCCTCCTTGTCGGCCTTCACCTTCACCGCGTAGTAGCGTTCCTTTTGTTCCTGACGCTGCTTCTCCTCGTTGCCGGCCGCGTTGATCGGCGAGGGCTGTTCTGGTTCGGCGGGTGGCGGAATCAGGGAATTGGGGTCGCTGGCGGGAGGATTCTGGCCCGTGGAACCCATGCCGGAATCGGCCGCGGGAGCCGGCGGTTCACCGGGGGTTGGAATCGCCGCACCCTGCCCCTCGGCAGGAGATGGGGCCAGTGCTTCATTCTCCTGGATCTGGAGCGGCACTTCGGAAGCGGGTTGATCCTGCGCGGCCAGGTGAGTGATAAAAACGCCGAAAAGGGTCAGAAGAAAGCTCGCGGTGCGTAGGAAAACAGATCGGAATTTCATGGGTGGGGAAAAGTTGGCAACATGGTTCCGGAAGCCGGAACCTTGCAAAGCAACCAAAAATGAGCCGTGATGGCAAGAGGTGCCGGAGGGCGCCACTTTTTGATGCACCCGACCCGCAACGACGTTTCACCTTCCCCCGCCGAACTCGCGGCCATCTGGCGGGAGCGGAGCGGTTTTGTCTGGCTTGACTCCTCCTCCGAGAATTCCGGACTCTCCCTGCTCGCTAGCGAACCCGACCTCATCCTTGAAGGATGTTCCGGCGAGTGGCATCAACTGGAGGAGGAACTGGATCGAAGAAAGCGTCCTTCACCCGATCTCGGAACCCCCGATGGGGCCGCGATCGGCTACTTTCGCTTCGACGGTTCCTTCCGTTTCGGATTCTACGATCAACCGCTGCTCCATGCGACGGAGGGATGGCTGGGTGACCCGCCGGCGTGCCCGGCGCCCGGGAAGGAAGTTTCCGGGGACGCTTCCGACAGAATGGGCACGGTGCCGGACTTCCTCCCCGAGATGGAGCGGGGTGATTACCTTCGGATGGCGCGGCGGGCTCAGGAATATGTGGCTGCGGGCGATATTTATCAGGTCTGTCTGGCTCACCGTTTTTCAGCACCGTTCGGCGGGGATCCCTGGCCTCTCTACCTGGCCCTTCGCGAAGCATCTCCCGCCCCGCACTCCGCTTTTCTCCAACTCGGAGACGAGACCGTGCTCTCCAGTTCCCCGGAGTGTTTCCTCAAGATGAGCGGGCGACGCATCTCGACGCGCCCGATCAAGGGAACCCGTCCGAGAAAACGCGATCCGGAGGAGGACGAACGAGAAGCCTTCGAGTTGAAGACCTCGCCCAAGGAAATCGCGGAACTGGTAATGATCACCGATCTGGAACGCAACGATCTGGGCAGCATCTGCGAGTATGGGAGCGTGTCCGCCACGCAACTGCTCCATCTGGAGCGCTACGCGCAGGTCTTCCATCTCGTCTCAACGGTGGAGGGGGAACTCCGGCAGGACATCTCGCAGGTCGGGGCAATGGCCGCCTGCTTTCCTGGAGGATCGATTTCCGGGGCTCCAAAAAAACGCGCCCTCGAAATCATCCGCGAACTCGAACCGGTTCCGCGCGGCCTCTTCACCGGGGCGATCGGGTATTTCGGCTATAACGGGGAGAGTCAGTTCAACATCGCCATCCGCACGGTGGTGATTCGCGACGGAGAGGCCTCGTTTCACGTTGGCGCAGGCATCACGGCAGACTCCGATCCGGACAAGGAGTGGGAGGAGACCCTTCACAAGGCTGCAGGGATCCTGCAGGCGGCCCGGGGGCTGTGAAAGGCAGAAGGAAAATGAATCCGGATTTTGCAATTGGGCAGCCAACAATCGGTTTGGATGGTTCAACCGGGTGGTGAGTCCCGGAAGGGTTAAAAGCGTTACACCGTTAAAAGGTTACAAGGTGCTGAAGTCCGAGCCCGAATGAAACTCATTCAGGCATCTTTTGACAACGCTTTCCCTGACATTCCCCTCCCGAATCTCGGGTCAGGGATCTCCCGGATCCACGTTGTAACATTTTCACTTTTTAACTCTTTTAACGCCGCCTCCCATAATCTCAGGAATTCCCAATGCAAATTCTGTGATAAAGAGTAAAAAAAGGTGACTCTGAGCTCCTGCACGAAACTTCCCTCAACCCTGGGATTTTTTTGCTACTAAAAAGAAAAACGGCCCGGATTACTCCGGGCCGTTTCTTGAAAAAAGTCTGTTAGAGACTTAGCGGTAGTCCTGACGGGGCCCTCGGTCCTCGTAGCCACCGCGGTCACGGTCACGGTATCCACCGCCACCACCACGGTTGCCGCCGCCACCACCGCGGTATCCACCGCCGCCACCACCACGGTAGCCGCCGCCTCCGCCGCCTCCGTAGCCTCCACCACGGGGACGATCCTCCATGGGACGGGCTTCATTCACGGTGAGGTTGCGGCCACCCATGTCGGCGCCGCTCAGGGCTGCGATCGCTGCCTTGCCCTCTTCGGGGGCGCTGAAGGTGACAAATCCGAATCCGCGTGAGCGGCCGGTGGTGCGATCCATCATGACAATGGCATCAGTAACGGTGCCGTGTGCGCCGAAGACCTCGCGGAGATCGGCGTCGGTTGCTGAGAAGGGAAGATTCCCGATATATAACTTCATACTGTCTTTGTGTTTGTTGGTTCCTGTTACGCTGACGGCTTCTTCTTGGAATGCACCTGCCGCTCACCTGAGGGGACTCGGAGCAGTCCTCCCGACCAGCGGGGAACCTGCATTGCCTGAATCGCTATCATCGAACTTCGAAGATTAGCTATGCTGCGAGAGTTGGTTTTTGGCAATAGAAATTCGTCAAACGTCATTTTTGTAACAACCCCCCGCTCCCCCCCTCAGCAGACTTCCGGAGGAAAACGTTTGAATTTGACCGGCAAATGAAAGATCAACATAGGTGCATCACCTGCCATGAACCCGACACTCCGCCTCCTTTCACTCCTCGCGATCCTTCTCATTGCGGGATGCGCCGACAACGAGGCTCCCCAGCCGAAGAAAAAACCCGCCAACGCCGGCGCCTCGACGATCGCCGACGACACCCAGTTCACGGCCGACGCCTCGCCCAGTCCCTCCCCCGATCCTGCTCTCTCCGACACCAATGGCATGTTGAACTCTGCCGTTACCGGCACTGCCAATCCCTTTGCCACGCCGACACCCGTCCCGGTCGCAGCCCCGCGTGACCTCCCCTACGGCACGCCGGTCCCCGGCAAGCCGGGTTTCGTGACCAGCCCCCATTCCCAAACGGCGGGCTACGTCGATGTGCGCGGATTCCCGCCCGGCTCCGAGGTGAAGGATCCCTACTCGGGCAAGATCTTCCTCGTTCCCTGATACCCGCCTCTTGAGCGTTCTGCAAAGCACCGCGAGCGCCACGGAGGAGGCCCGGGCCACCCCTCTTGGGGGCGTCGCGGTTTTCGGCCCCGGACTGATCGGCGGCTCCGTTGCCCTGGCCCTCCGTGACAGGAGCCCCGGGACTAGGATCTCCATCTGGGGTCGCCGTCCGGCACAACTTGCCGAACTCCTGCAGCGCGGGATTGCCGACTCCGTGGAGACCGATCCCGCGGCCGCCGTGAGCGGCGCTGACATTGCCGTTCTCTGCACGCCGGTCGGAAGCATGAAGGAACTCGCCGCAGCCATGGCATCGGGACTTTCACCCTCGGCCGTCGTTACCGATGCCGGAAGCGTGAAGGCCTGCGTCGTGGAGCAACTCGAACCGCTCCTGGGAAGCCGCTTTATCGGCGCGCATCCGATGGCGGGGAGCGAGCGCTCCGGCCTGGCGGCGGCAAGGGCCGATCTTTTTACAGGAGCCCCCTGCCTGATCACCCCGACTCGGGGAAGCGATGCCGCCAGCCTGCAAGTCGTCTGTGGATTCTGGAAGGAGCTGGGGTGCTCGGTGACAACGATGAGCCCACCGGAGCACGACCGGCTCGTCGCGCGGATCAGTCACCTGCCGCACGCCCTGGCCTTCGCGCTGGTGAACCTTGTCCTCGACACGCTTCCGGCGGGATCCCAGCGCCTCGCGGGGGGCAGCTTCCGCGACGCCACCCGCGTCGCCGCGAGCGATCCGGTTCTCTGGACGGGCATCCTGACGGAAAACCGCACGGAAGTCGCCGCGGCCCTGCGCGAGATGTCGAAGCTGCTCGGTTCGATGGCGACCGCCCTCGGCGACGAAAATCCCGACTCACTCCTCGATTTTTTGGCCAGGGCAAAGCAGCATCGCGATTCTCTCCCGCTGCCTCCTCCGGAGGAAAAGCCCTGAACCCTCAGAGATCCGAGAACACAGAGAACCATTTCATGAAAACATTTTCCGTCAGGGCCTGCGGCCCCATCCGCACCGAGATCACTGTTCCCGGGGACAAGAGCATGTCGCACCGCAGCGCCATGTTCGCCTCCCTGGCCGAGGGGACCAGCACCATCACCGGATTTCTCGAGGCCGAGGACTGCCTCTCCACCGTCGGCGCCATGCGCGCCCTCGGCGCGAAGATCGAGCACACGGGCAAGGGCACCTTCGTCGTCAACGGAACCGGCGGCCGTCTCTCCCAACCCGACGGCGACGTCGACTGCGGCAACTCCGGCACCACGATGCGCCTGCTCTCGGGCATCGTCGCCTCCCAACCGATCCGCAGCCGCATGACCGGCGACGCCTCGCTATCGAAGCGTCCCATGGGACGCATCATCAAGCCGCTCACCGAGATGGGAGGCCGCTTCACCGCCGAGGGGGGTGAGGGCCGCCCTCCCCTTGTCGTCGAGGGCGGCAAGCTCAGGCCCCTCTCCTACGAGATGCCGGTCGCGAGCGCCCAGGTGAAGAGCGCCATCCTGCTGGCCGGACTCTCCGCCGAGGGTGAGACCAGCGTCGTGGAGCCGGCCGCCTGCCGCGACCACACCGAGCGGATGCTTCAGGAATTCGGCGTGACTCTGGATCTCGGGGAAGCCGATGCCGATGGCAGACGCCTCATCTCCCTGAAGGGGCCCCAGCGACTCAAGGCCCGCGACTTCGCGGTGCCGGGCGACATCTCGAGCGCCGCGTTCTGGCTGGTCGCCGGAGCCGCCAAGGAGGGTTCCGAAATCACCATGCAGGGTGTGGGACTCAACCCCACCCGCGTCGGCATCATCTCGGTGCTCCGTCGCATGGGTGCCGACATCACGACCACGATCTCCGACCCGAAGGCTGCTGAACCCTCCGGCACGATCGTCGTGAAGGGAAGGAAGCTGACCGGCACCGTGATCGCCGGGGCCGAGATTCCGAATGTCATCGACGAACTTCCCGTGCTCGCGGTGGCGGGGGCGCTCGCCCAAGGCAAAACCATCATCCGCGATGCCAAGGAACTCCGCGTCAAGGAGACCGACCGCATCGCCGCCGTGGCCGGCAACCTACGGGCCATGGGAGCAAAGGTCACCGAGACCGAGGACGGGATGGAGATCGAGGGAGGGCATCCGCTCCACGGCGCCACCCTCCAGTGCTTCCACGATCACCGCATCGCCATGGCCTTCGCGATCGCGGGACTCTTTGCCGAGGGCGAAACCGTGATCGAGAAGGTTGAGTGCGTGGCCACTTCCTACCCGACCTTCGGGGCAACGCTTGAGAGCGTCCTGAAAGGCTGACCCATGCCGGGACGAGTCATCGCCATCGACGGCCCGGCTGCTTCCGGCAAGAGCAGCGTCTCCCGCGGCGTCGCCTCGGCGCTCGGCTTTCTTTTCGTCAGCTCCGGGCATTTCTACCGAGCCATGGCCTGGGGTGCCGTCCGCGACGGGATCGCCGGCGACCATGTGGAGGCCGTGGAGGCGTGGATCCGCGGCCGTAGGCTCGGTGTCGTGGAATCGGGATCGGGCGTTTCCCTTCATCTGGACGGGCAGGATGCCACCCCCCACCTCTCCGAACCGGAGGTTGCCGCGATGGTCTCGAAACTGGCGGCATTTTCCGTCGTCCGCGACCTGATCAATGCCGACCTCCGCGCACTCGCCGGATCCCGGGACCTCGTGATGGAGGGACGCGACATCGGCTCGGTCGTCTTCCCCGCGACACCCTACAAGTTTTATCTCGACGCCTCCCCCGAGGAACGCGCCCGTCGCCGGGCCAGGGAAGGGGCCGTCGATTCCGTCGCCGAACGCGACAGGCTGGATTCCACCCGCGCCACGGCACCGCTCAAGGTTCCCGAAGGCGCCGTCGTCATCGACACGACGCATCTCGACCTCGACGGGGTGATCGCCGCCGTACTCTCCCGCCTAGGGACCCTACAGGAACTCGGCCCGGCCGGAAAATGACGCCTGCCCGATGATGAGCTTCACC
>JBIIGI010000038.1:0-23264 GCA_044236545.1 Chthoniobacterales bacterium | reverse complement strand
AACACCGCCCAGGCCCTGCTCATGGAGGAGCACATCGAGGTGCGCAGGGTTTTCCATCTTTCCTGCCCCGACCGTGACAAACTCGTGGCGCGTCTCAAGCAGCGCGCCCTCAGGGACAACCGCCTGGATGACGCCAACGAAGAGGTCATCCGTAGCCGCCTTGCCACCTATGACTCGGAGTCCAAGCCGATGCTTCAACATTATTCCAGCGTCAAGAGGCATGACATTGACGCCTCGATGACCCCCCTTGAAGTCCTGCACAAGATCATCGCGGGGCTTCTCGAGGAGACGGGGGTTCCCGTGCGCTGCTGAGAAATCCGGAAAACCCGTCCCCGGAGAACCCCATGAGCCAGTTCGAGAGTCTCCGAGCCTCCTCACTCTACTGCAACAAGTGTGCCCGCGCCATGCCGGTGCGCGAGTCCCTGCTCCTCGTTCTCCCGGACAAGGAGATCTACGACTACCTCTGCACGGGTTGCGCCTCCTCCCTGGGACACCGGGAGATCTCCGCCGGTGAACTGACGGTGGCCCGATCCTCAGCGCTCCGTCGGCGTTCCCAAGGGATGATAGCCCCGTTCCGACCCTAGCACCGGATGCGTGTCCTTTTCGCCGGCACGGGTGATATCGGGATTCCCTCCCTGCGTTACCTCGCGTCCCGACATGAGTTGCTCGGCGTGCTGACGCAGCCCGACCGGCCGGCCGGGCGACACCGGGAGCTTAAGGCTCCGGCCATCAAGGAAGAGGTGGTCCGTCTGGATCCCACCATCCCACTGCTTCAGCCAGAATCACCCCGCCAACCCGACGTCCTTGAGTGGATCCGGGAACTGTCGCCGGAGGTGATGGTGACCATGGCCTATGGTCGCATCCTGCCGAAGGAAATCCTTGAGGCTCCCTCCATGGCCTGCCTAAACATCCACGCCTCGCTCCTGCCGAGGCATCGTGGAGCATCCCCCATCCAGGCGGCCATTTCGGCTGGTGACAGGGAGAGCGGTGTCACCATCATGCACATGGCCGAGGGTCTCGATACGGGTGACATTGTTCTGGAAAAGAGCCTCGTGCTGCGGCGCCGCGAGACCGCGGGGTCCCTCTCGGATCGCTTGGCTCTGCTCTCCCCGATCGCTTTGGCGGAGGCCTTGGAACTTCTACCGACCGGAAAAGCTCCACGCACACCGCAGGATCACTCGATGGCAAGCGTGACCGGCAAGATAGGCCGTTCCGAGACACTGATCGACTGGGCGAGGCCGGCGGTCGAGATCGAGAGAAGGATTCGATCCCTTCAGCCCCGTCCCGGTGCCTTAGCAACCCTGCCGCTCGCATCAGGTGCGGTTGTTTCGCTCAAGATCCACTCCGCCATTCTGGCACGCCGCTCATCCGGGGAACCGGGAACCATCCTCCGCTCCGATACCCGCGGGATTCTTCTGGCCTGTGGGGAGCAGGGCCTCCTGCTCGGAACCATCCAACCTGAGGGAAAGGGAAAGATGCATTCCTCGTCCTTTGCCCGCGGTCATGATCTGAAGGTCGGACTGTGAAGTTTCACGAGCTTCTTGATGAGGCTGGGGAGAGATCGCATGCGATTTTATGATCCTGAGCGGTCGCCTGCCCGCAGGTTGGCATTCCTCCGCGCCCTTCAGCGGTGGGATCGCCGGAAATCCGTCGGGGTTTTCCCGCCGCCAAACTTGGTGAAAGCGGCGTAGAAGGGGGCTACCGACCCGAACCCGCTCTCAAGAGCGATGTCGTTGATTTTCTGATTCGTTGTGATGAGCAGGCGCTGGGCGTGGCCGACACGCAGGCGCACGACATATTCCCAGACCGACATCGCCGAGTGGGACAGGAAGAGCCTCATCATATAGCGGGGATTCAGTCCGACCGCATCGGCGATTTCCTGCACGGTGACATTCTCATGATAGTGAGCGTTGATGTGGCTGGTGATTGATTCCATCCTTGCCTCACCGCCGGCGGCAGCCCGTGAGGGGCGGTTCCGAATTCTGCGTGGCATGCTCAAGGCGAGACGGTGCAGACGGGCCTGGGTTTCCAGCAGGAGCACTTTCCAGCGCGCGGCATTTCCGCTCTCGAAATCCTCCACCCATCGCCGGAGATCCGTGCTTTCATTCGGGGTGGCTTCCTCCAACAGGAAATCCCCGGTGAGAAGGCGTTGAACGAATGGTTCGGGAATTTCCCATTGCAGCACCCACGGGAGAGGGATGGTTAGCCAGACGCCTTTGCAGCCGCTTGCGGGTGAAAGCAGTTGATGGGGAATCCCTCCCCAGAAAAGCGCCAACGCTCCTGCGGGAACCTCGATGACACGCCCTGCATGCAGGTAGCGGAGCGGTCCGCCGTGCAGCGGAACATTGATCTCCACATCGGCATGGGTGTGGGCGCGCGGCATGACGGAAAGATCCTCCATCCACCAGACACGCCAGCCGATCGATGCTTCATGATTCGTCTCGGACACAGCCATTACTAGTGACTATTCAAGAGAAGTCCGAGCTTTGGCAAGATGCGATGTTTCGACGGATATGCCACCCTCCGGCGATGAAAGATTCAAACCAAGCCATCACTGCCGGGCCCGTTCTGACGATCGTGGGTGCGGGTTCACTCAACTGGGGCCGCCACATCGTGGTGGACATGATGCTCAATCCCGATCTTGCAGGGGCTGAGATTCGCCTTGTGGATCTGAATGAGGAGCGCCTTGCCATGGTGCTCGAGTGGTGCGAATTCGCCAGGCGCAGGCTCGGCTACGATCACAAGATTTCGGCCCACACCGATTTGAAGGAGGGCTTGCGCGGAGCCACGGCGTGCCTGACCGCGATCTCGGTGGGTGGCGACCGCCTCTGGCGCTACGATTCCACCCATCCGCAGCTTGATGGCATCTTCCAGGCCGTCGGCGACACCACCGGACCCGGCGGCGCGATCCGAGCCCTGCGTCATGCCCCGGTGATGCGCGGCATTGCGCAGACTCTCGCGGAGGTCGGTGCTCCAGATGCCCTGCTACTGCAACTCACCAATCCTCTCAATGCGCTGACCGCATGCATTGACCGGATTCCCGGCATCCGGGTTTATGGATTCTGTCACGGATACCATGACACGGAGCACAGTATCGCGATCGCACTAGGCCTGATTCCGCTTCATACGGCGCATAATTCCGAATGGCGTCCGAATGCTCCCGTCGTGCGGGTCGAACTGGCTGGAAATAACCACTTCGTCTTCGCCGACAAGTTGCAGATCGGTGACCGAACCTTCACGCAAAAGGAAATCCATGAACTTACGCCTCAGATTTTTGACGGTCCCTTCCGCGAGGCGGTGTGGTCGCGCTACGGTGTCTATGTCGGCAATAACGCGCGTCACCCGATCGAGTTTTTACCGGGATTCAATGAGCGCAAAAACGATTTCGGTCGACGCTGGGGAGTCTCGCCGGTCGCCGGCGAGATCGATCCGCTCCATGGCGAAAGACATGATGACAGCGAGCAGTTGCTCCAAGCGGCACTGAGCGAGGCCCGCCAGGATTTCAAATCCACCGAGTCCTGGAATTTGCGTCACAGCCATGAGCCGATCGCGGAGATTCTAGCCGCCTTCCACACCGGCAAGCGCTTTGATGTCCATCTCAACCTCCGCAACGAGGGGGCGATCCAAGGCGTTGCTGACGACCAGCATCTGGAGATGTATTGCCGCATCGAGAACGGGGAGGTCATCCGCCCTTCCGTGAGCTTCCCTGATCGTATCACCGGCGAGATTGCCCGCGTCGGCCAAAGCCAACTCCTGCTCGCCCGCTGCTGCGATCGCTATGACGAGGATGTCCTCATCGAATCGATGAAGCTCGACGCCCTCATGCCGAAAAACGAAGCGGTCATCCGCCGCCTGATGCGCGAGATGGTCGATTTCCAACGTGATCTGATCTTTCCCGCAGGTTGATGACACTTTCCGGTTCAGATCCTTCTGCCATTTCACCCCCTTGGGTGAAATTTCCGGTGGACTGACTTGAGTTGCCCCCCGTCCACCTGCGTGTAGATCTGGGTCGTGGCGATGGAGGCATGTCCCAGCATCTCCTGAATGATACGGAGGTCGGCTCCCCCGGAGAGGAGGTGGGTGGCGAAGGAGTGGCGGAGTTGGTGCGGGTGGACATCCTCCCTGATCCCGGCCTGCTTGGCGTACTGTCGGACAAGTTGCCAGATGCGTGCCGGCGTGAGCGGATGACCGCGCACGGAGAGAAAAATCGCCGCCCCGGATCGGGGTGAGACAAACTTGGGGCGGGCATTGGCGAGATAGAACCTCAACGCCTCGAGGGCCGCACTGCCGACGGGTATCAGGCGTGTCTTGTTCCCCTTGCCGGTGACTCGGATCACCCCCCCGTCTTCGTCGAGGTTTTCCAATCGGACGCTGCAGACCTCCGCAATACGCAGGCCGCTGGCGTAGAGAAGTTCGAGAAGGGCCCTGTCGCGGATCTCCAGCGGGGTGTCCCCCGCGGGAGCGGCCACGAGATCCGCAATCTCATCCCGCGAAAGTGGCTGAGGCAGTGTCTTGGGCAGGCGCGGCAGGGGGAGTTTCTCGGACGGGTCGGCGGGAATGCGTCCTCTGGTTCTGAGGAAGCGGAAGAAAATACGGAGGGCCACGGCTTCCAATTTGATCGATGTGGCGGAAAGTCCCCGCTTTTTTTCGGAGATCAGGAACCCGGAGAGTATCTGCTGGGTAACCAATCCCGGTGATGAGTCACCCTTTGCGTTCAGCCATTCGGCAAAGCGCTCCAGCGAGGAGCGTGTGGAGAGCTGGTAGTTGGTGGAGAGGCCCCGCTCGGTGGCCAGATAGAGCAGAAAGAGGTCGATTTCTCCCTGCATGGCGGTTTATTTCGACGTGGAGCAGCGTTGTCCTGCGCCTGCAGTATAAAAAATGCAGCAGTGCCTGGCCGCCTTGCTCTCCACTGGAAATTCCACAGCCGTGAGATGCTTCATCGCAAGGTGGGATTTAATCAGCGCTACCCTAAGGAACTGGGAGATGTCAGGCGGATGAGCGCTTCGCGATACTTCCCGGCGGTCCTCGCAATAATCTCGGGGGGGAGTTCCGGCGCCGGAGGCTGCTTGTCCCAGCCGCAGTTCTCCAGCCAGTCTCGTACGAACTGCTTGTCAAAGCTCGGGGGGTTGCCTCCCGGTTGATATTGATCCACGGGCCAGAAGCGCGAGGAATCGGGTGTCATGCATTCGTCGATCAGGATGATTTCGCCGTCGTGGATGCCAAACTCGAATTTTGTGTCGGCGATGATGATGCCGCGGGAGGCGGCGTAGGCGCGGCCGTGCCTGTAGAGTTCGAGGCTCATGTCACGGACGCGGATCGCCGTCTCGTCACCGAGAAGCGCCCGGCACTGGGACCAGGTAATCGGCTCGTCATGACCCTCGTCGGCCTTGGTGCTCGGGGTGAAGAGATCTTCGGAAAGACGTTCGCACTGCTTGAGTCCCTCCGGAACCGCATGGCCGCCGACGGTTCCGCTTTCCCTGTATTCCTTCCATCCTGATCCGGCGACATAGCCGCGCACGACGCACTCGACGGGCAGGGGTTTCGCTTTCTTCGCAATCATCGAGCGGCCACGAAGAATATCCGCATAGGGCTTGAGTTGGTCCGGAAAGGCCGAGACCTCGGTCTCGATCATGTGGTTGGGAACGAAGTCGAGGCGGTGGAACCAGAAGGTCGAGAGGCCGTTGAGCACCTCGCCTTTTCCGGGGATGGCATTTGGCAGAATGCAGTCGAAGGCCGATATCCGGTCGGTTGCAACAAGCAGAAGATTCTCTCCGAGATCGAAAACTTCGCGGACTTTGCCACTGCGGAGTTTCTTGATACCGGGCAGGTTGCAGTTGAGGAGATCCATGACGAAAAGTTGAAAGCTGAATGTTGAAAGTTGAAAGAAAAAAGGCGAATCCGGCTTTTAAACCATCATCATTCCCTGACGCGTCCCCGCCCCTTTTTGACCTCGGAACGACGACGCTTGCCCTCGACGAGCTTCCTTTTTTCGGAGGGGGAGCGCTTGGCCTTCCGACGGCGCGCCTTTGAGGCCTCCTCACGCGCTTTGAGTCTACGGGCCTCGCGGAGTGCCGTGATCTTTTGGGAAAGCCTTTCCCGTGCGATGCCCCTGTTCATGCTTTGACTGCGCGTGTCGCTCACCGTGACCGAGAGTCCCGTTGGGAGATGGGTCAGGGTGACGGCCGTCGAGACTTTGTTGACATGCTGGCCACCGGGTCCGGAAGAACGGGCAAAACTCTCCTTCAGGTCTTCATCGCGGAGATTCACGGTTTCCATGGGATTTATTCAGCTATTCGTCGATGCTACATCATGCATAATCCATCCTTTTCCGATGTTTACCCACCAAATCCTAGAATGCTCCGCCGGGCCGCTTGATCAACTCACTGACGAGGCAACCGGATTGCGACTCATTATTTGCCGCACGGGAGCGGAACCGGTCAGTCTGGCGCTTCGAGACGGCCAGGGGTCGTGGCACGGCTTTTTCTGGAGGGATGGTGAGGTGGAGAAGCCTGCCGCGGGGTGGGGTAACCATGCCACGGTGATGGGATATTTCGTCCACCGGCTTTGGAAACAGGAGTCGGTCTATGATGGTCATGTGATCAAGGGTGGCAATCACGGATTCATCCGTAGTCATGCCTTCCGGCCTCCTGAGGTTGATCTTGCCGCGGGAACGATGACCTATTGCGTGGCCCCGTCGGAGATCCCCGCCGATGCCTATCCGTACAAGGTTGCGATGCGTCTCATCTACTCACTCAGGGACGGGGTCATGGGGATGCGATTTGAATTTGAAAACCGCGAGGATCATCCCGTGGCGTTAAGTTTCGGTTGGCATCCGGGATTTGCCGTGGGATCGCTCGAGAGCGCCCGTCTTCTTCTTCCCCCGGGAACCTATCGGCGTGAGATGGCTCCCGGAGATTTCCTCGATGGCACCGTGCAGGAGATTCCCTTTGCCGGTGGAGAGATGCCCTTTGCCAAGAAAGACCTTCCGGGATCCTTTCTGCTCAACCTTGAGGAAGTCCCTGAGCGCCGCATTGTGATCGAGGCGCCGGTTCTCGGTCACCGCATCGTCTGCGACTATTCGGAGGCGCCCTTCCTCACGCTTTGGAGCAACGGTGATCCCTTTCTCTGCGTCGAGCCATGCTGGGGGCTTCCCGACAGCAATCCACCCGTGCCGTTTGAGGAGAAGAAGGGAATTCAGAAAATCGCCCCGGGAGGAACGTTGACAGCGTCCCTAAGCATCACCCCTTCCCTTCTTTTCTGATCCACCCACTTGCGAAGGCAAAGCGCATCTGTTATCCCATTTTTCCCCTTGAAAACGCAGAAAGACCTCTCCCCCCAGCAAAAGCAGACTTGGCTCAAGGCGGTAAGCGCCGCGGAGCTCAAGAACCATCCCTACGTCATCCAGTTGTGCCAGGGGCTGCTGCAGTCCCTTCCCGATTTCCTGGATGCCCGCAAACTTGCCCGCCGTGCCGCGGTTGAAAAATCCAAAGCGGCCAAAAAGGGCTTCTTTTCCGGACTGGGGGGTGGTTCGCCGATTGCATTGATGAAGGCGTCGGCCCTGCTCAAAAAGAGCGACCTCGTGAACCTCCTGCCGTTGCTGGAGGAGATCCTTGCAGATGATCCCCATCATGCGCAGGCCAACACCCTGTTGCAGGAAGCCGCCTTGAAATGGGATCCCCCGATGAAGGAACTGGCGATTTTCGCCTTCGAGACCACGATCGAGGGAGCTCCTAAAGACATTCCCCAGCTTCACCGGTTCGCCTCCTTTTGCATGGAGAGGGACGAGAAGGGCCAACCGCGAGACCCGTCGCGTGCCGCCGAGATCTACAACCGCATCCTGATGATCGCACCGAACGATCTGGCCGCCATGAAGGGGGGCAAGGATTCCGCCGCCGCCCAGTCGGTGCAGAAAGGAGGATGGGAGGAGGCCGGCAGTTACCGTGATCTCATCAAGGACAAGGAGGAGGCTGTTTCCCTCGAGCAGCAAAGCCGCGTGGTGAAGAGCGAGGAGATGATCGACCGCCAGATCGCCGAACTCTCCGCCGAGGTGCAGGAGAACCCTCAAAGCATCGACAAGTCGCGCCGCGTGGCCGATCTCTACGAGAAAAAGGAGGATTTTGACAACGCGCTTGAATGGTACAGGTATACGATGGCGCTCTCCGGCGGAGCCGATCCCACCATTGCTCGCAAGATCAGCGATCTGGAACTCCGTCAGATCGACACCGCCTACCGTGCCCGTGAAGAGTATCTCGCCTCATCACCCGACGATCCCGAGGCTTCCCGATACAGGGAGGAATTGGAAGAGCTCAAAAAGCAGCGTGCGGCCTTCGTCCTGACCGATGCGCGTGAGCGCGTCGATCGTAACCCCACCGACTTGCTCGCCCATTTCGACCTTGCCGTGGCGCTGATGGATGCGGGTGAGCATCAGGAAGCAATCGGGCATCTCCAGCGGGCAAGAAGCAATCCGAGCGTCCGTCTCAAGGCCATGGGGCAACTCGGTCAGTGCTATGTGGCCCGCGGTATGAACGACCTTGCGGCCAAGACTCTTTCGGACGCCGTTTCCGAACTGACCGCCATGGATGCCGTCAAAAAGGATCTCCTCTACAACCTTGGTCTCGTCTACGAGACCATGGGACAGCACGACAAATGCATCGACTGCCTCAAGCAGATCTACGAGGTCGATTACGGTTACCGTGATGTGGCCGGTCGCGTGGAGGGCTCCTACGCAAAAGCTCCCCAGTCCTGATCGTTGGATCAGGCGGAGGGCCGAGGAACGGGGTAAAATACCCTACAAACCCTTGAGACCCGCGAGCAAAAGCTCGGCGTTGGTCTTGGTGGTCTCCAGATTCAGGGAGAGGATCTGCATGGCCTCGGCGGCGGGAAGTTCCATGAGTTGCTTTCGCAGCTTGATGACCCGCTCGAATTCGTCGGGGTGGTAGAGGAGTTCCTCCCGGCGTGTTCCCGATTTGGTGATGTGGATTGCCGGGAAAATTCGCTGCTCCACGATCGAGCGGTCGAGATAGACCTCCATGTTGCCCGTTCCCTTGTACTCTTCAAAGATCAGCTCATCCATGCGGCTGTGGGTCTCGACCAGCGCGGTGGCAAGGATGGTGAGGCTTCCCCCTTCCTCGACATTGCGGGCGGAGCCGAAGAAGCGTTTCGGGCGGGAAAGGGCTCCGGAATCGACGCCGCCGCTCATGGTGCGGCCCTTCCCCTTGATCTGGTTGTTGTAGCCCCGTGAGAGGCGGGTGATGCTGTCGATGAGGACGACGACATCCCTGCCGAGTTCCACCAGTCGCTTGGCCCTCTCGGCGACCATCTCGGAGACCTGTACGTGGCGGGAGGTCGGTTCGTCAAAGGTGGAGCTGAAGATGTCACAGTCGAGGGAGCGACGCAGGTCGGTCACCTCCTCGGGACGCTCATCGACCAGCAAAAGCATCAGATGGACATCGGGATGATTGGCCCGGATCGCCAGGGCAAGGCTTTTCAGCATCATTGTCTTCCCGACGCGGGGGGGGGCCACGATAAGGCCGCGCTGGCCCATGCCGAGCGGGGCTATGAGGTCGACGGCACGTGCGGTGGGATTGATCTTTCCCGGTTGCTCGAGATAGATGCGGCGGTTCGGGAACATCGCGGTGAGTTTGTCGAAATCCAGGGGGCTCTTCCACTCATTGACCGGTATCCCCTCGATGGCGGTCAGACTCCCGATGCCGAGTCGGCGTTCCCCCGTCAAGCTGACGGTGCCCGCCAGGCGGAGGCCGGGCCTTAGTACATGCTCGCGGAGCAGGGATACCGGAAGGGTCAGGTCGCAGGGAGTCGGCTGGAAGTTAAACAGTGGCCATCGGATCATCGGGGCCTCCGGGGCAAACTCGAGGATCCCCTCGGCGGTAAGCACTCCGCCACGCTTGAGGTGATCGCGTGCCAGATCGAGCACGAGATGGTGCCTGGATGAATCCCGAAACACGGAGAGGCGTCTTGAAGCAGCCGACTCCAGCAGGGCGGCATGACTCATCTGCTGCAGGGAGCCCAGATGAAGGGGTGGTGGCGGTGGTTCCGGCGTCCCCCTGGAATTTTGGGAGGTCTCCTCCTGATCACCGGGGGAATCGGGAGCGGAGGATGCAATGAGGGCCTCCTCCGGTGCTGATGGGGATTCTTCCGGGATGGACTCCTTTTTGGAGCTTTTACGCATGACTAGTGATGTGAAGTAAGAAGGAGAGAGGCCAGGAGTTGAATTTGCTTTTCGAGTCCCGGGAGGGAACCGTCGTTCCAGAGTAGAAGATCGGCCCTGGCGATTTTCTCCTGCTGGGGCAGTTGCATCTTGAGCCACTCCCCAGCCCGGTCTGCGGTGATCGAGCGATTGGTGAGAAGCCTTTCCCTCCGCGTTGATTCGGAGCACCCGACGACGATGACCCTGTCAAAGGATGACTCCAGTCCTTTTTCGTAAAGAAGGGGGATTTCCGCAATGAAGAAAGCATCCGGAGTGGTGCGGTGGCGATCGGCCAGAGGCTTCCAGATCGCACGGAGGCGCGGGTGGAGGATTCCCTCCAGGGCTTCCCTTGTGGCTGAATTCCCACTGATGAGTTCCGTGAGGCGTTGGCGGTCGGCGGTTCCATCCCCCTTGTAGCAGGAATTTCCCAGAATGGAGGTTATCTGATGCCGGATCTCCCGATCCTCAAGCAGTCGCCTGTTCTCCTCGTCGGATGAAAAGGTGAGGCCATGGAGGGAACTGCCAAGGGCGCGAAGGACCGTTGTTTTGCCACTTCCTATGACGCCTGTGATGGCAACTGCCGGCATGGAGGACGTGGTATGGGGCCGTTCCCCGAGGGGATCCCCGGGGATTACTTGGTACGGACGGCCGGCGTGGTGACGGAAGGCTGGGGTAGATCCTCGGGGAGGCCGAGTGGTGTCACGATCTCCGGTTCCTCCATGTCTCCACGACGGGGTTGCCCTTCGGCATCGAGGATCCGCGGAGTCACGAAAATCACGAGATTTTTCTTCAGCTTTTGGTCGGTATCCGAACGGAAGAGGCGCCCCGCAAGCGGTATGTCGCCAAGGAAAGGAACCTTGTCCTGAATCTTCTGGACATCCTCGCGGATAAGGCCGCCCAGTGCCACGGTCTGGCCATCCCAGACGGTCACGAAGGTGTTCACCTCGCGGTACGAGAAGACAGGCTGTTCGATCCTATTAGTGGTGAGGTTTTGTGAGGTTGGTATAAGAGCGCTGGGGATGGGTAGACCAGCTGCAGTAATAAATAGTCCTTCTTTATAACCAACTCCATTGATTGGGGCGCCGTAGTTGATGAACCCGTCGAAATCAACCACCTTAGGATGGAGTTCCAGATCAATGGTGTAGCCATCAGGGCCGATCTTCGGGGTGGCTTCGAGTGTGACACCCAGATCCTCGTGTGTGAAATCTCGTGGAAATGCTGGAGTGACTGTCGGTGGTGGCACGGTCAGAGGGTTGACCGTGGTTGTCCCGCCTTGTGCTGGCTGACCTTGCTGGAATTGAGGAGGGTCATACTGGCGCGGGTAGATGAACTCATTGACGATCTTCACGGTCGCCTTGACTCCGCTCTTGGTGGTCACCTTGGGGGCCGACATCAGGTCGATCCCCTTCTTCTGGTTCAGGGCCCTGATCACGAGTTGGAACTGGGGATCGGTGAAGACTCCGGCGATGGAGAAGATCCCGGGTGCGGTTGCATCGCTGACCCCTGTTTTTCCCGCCAGGACGCTGTCGACGGAGTTCCCCGTGATGGCCTGATCCCCCGAGCGGACGGAACCGACCGGACTCATGGGATAGCCACCTGCCATCGGGTTTCCAAAGGGGTAGTTGGCACTGTTCACGGCTGAGTTCCCGCCGCCGCTTCCATAGACGCCACCCCCGATGCTGAAGGGACCGAGCAACCAACTGAAGCCGAGTTCCTGAAGGTTATTCTGGTTGATCTCCAGGAACTTGGTCTGGATATCGACCTGGGATGGAGCCACGCCCATTGCGGCATCGACCAGGGCATCGATCACGTCAATATTGTCACGCGTGTTCCGCACGACCAGTTTACTTCCCGATGGTAGATAGTTGGCGCTCGCTCCGGGGGGGAAATCCACGCCCTGGGATAGAAGGTATTCCTGGGCATTGTAGCGTCCCGCCACACGCGGAGTATTCGGATCACTGACTCCGCCGCCCGCTTGGGGGATACCCCCACCCGCATTGAGGGGCTTCGGTGGGATAAAGGTGGGGGGAACCTGATACTCCTTGGTGACAAGGATATCGGTCGGTTCCGAGAGGGGAACGATCGAGACGGCATAGGGATCGATCTTGAGCTTCAGGTTGGAAAGTTTGCACAGGTAGTCGAGTGCCACATAGAGGGGAACCTGATTGAGGATCAGGCTGACATGGGGCTCTCCAGCACCTGAGGGGGTGGAGGAGGATGCCGCCATTCCCTCGGTGGTTCCGGGGGATGCGGCAGGAGCAGGAGTGGGAGCGCCCATCTTTAAAAAGATATTCACCCCTTTTTTGGCCGGATCCTGCTCGACACTCTTCTGTTTGAGGTATTCCACCGCCTCGCTGATCGGGGAGTCGCTCAGGTCGATCTTCGGGATGATGATGGAGTTCATCTTGGCCACGATCTGTTCGGTGCCGCGGATATCCTGCTGACGGCCCACCGACTCGGTCGAGCGTCCTTGCTTGGTCTTGCGGGGTGGGCGCTCCCAAGCCTTTTCCACCTGCCAGAGCATGCGGCTGCGTGTCTCGTTGTAGGCCTCGTCGGCATACTTCATCTTGGTCAGGTTGATCTCCTGCATCCCCTTGCGGGCGGCATTGTTATAGGGGTCGATCTGGAGAACCTCATCATAGCGCCTGAGGGCAAGTTCGTTACGTCCGCTCTGGCCGAGCTGTTCCGCCTCCCGCAGGAGTTTCACCACCTGATCCCGCTGGGCGGCGGATTTCGGTGTGACCGTCTTGTTGAAGCGTTCAGGCTGTTCCAGATCAGAGAGGAGGCCGACGGCCTCCCGGTTTGACGGATTCACCGAGGGGTCGAGCACTGATTTTGCGACGCTCTCCGCATCCTGATAGCGTCCGTTGCGGATCAGTTCCCGGGCGTAGGCCAGGGCAATGGTCGTGTAATCACCAACCAACCCGGCACGGGCCGATTTGACGGCGTCGCCGGAAGGAGTGAGTTCAAGGGCCTCCAAGGCATCGCGGTAGGCACCCTCCAGGTTGTTTTCCGTTTTTTTCCCGAGGGCGTCATGCATCAGGGAGCGTGCACGGGTCAGGTTTTCCTGACTCCGTACAATGGCGCGCTCGCTTTCCGCCGCCAGGGGGGAGGTTGTCGGATTCTGATTCTGCGCGGCAACGGAGGGAAGGCCGAGTGACAGGGCGAGGAGAAGGCCAACTCCTGCTGAAGCGGATGCGGGGGAAATCCCGACGGGAAGAGGGAAGTTTTTCATCATCGGTCTTATTGGGAGGATTTGGACGCCGTGGAGGGATCGCCCGGTACGGCCTCGGAGGTCACGGCCTTGGCATCGGGTACGAGGACTTCCTGATTGTTCTCGATCGCCTTGATCAGGGGTTGACCCGCGGGATCAAGAAGTCCGGCGGTGACGAAGATCATGAGATTGCGCTTGATGCGCTGACTCGAGGAACTCCGGAAGAGAGAGCCGACCAGCGGAAGATCCCCGGCAATGGGGGTCTTGTCCTGAACCTTCTGGACATCCTCGCGCATCAGTCCTCCGAGGAGCACCGTCTGCCCGTCATAGATCGTGACCTGCGTGTCGACCTGGCGCACGCTGAAGACCGGCTGATTGATGGTGTTTGGAGTCAACAATACTTTTTGAGTTCCTGCTGGGATTACCCCTCCCGGCAAATAAACCGTTGCAATCGCGTTAATCGGGGATCCATAGTCCACAAATCCTTGGAACTCGGTGATCTGCGGCGAGAGACTTAGCTCAATGGTGTATCCGTCAGGACCGACCGTCGGCTCCACCTCAAGCTGCACGCCGACATTGCGGGTCTCGAAGGATGTGGGTGTTGCCGGGTTTGCGGGTTGTATTTGTCCAGGCGCCGTGGGTGGAACAACAGTTGGTGGGGAATAATCCTTCGGATAGGGAAATTTCCTGTTGATGTTGATGACCGCCTTGCGCCCGCTGGTGACGGTGATCTTCGGTGCGGAAACCAGATCGACCCCCTTCTGCTGGTTGATCGCGCGCAGGATGACCTGGAACTGGGGGTTGGTGAAGACCCCCGCAAGGGCCAGGACTCCGGCCGCCGGGCCGGCCGGGGATCCGAAGAGCAGTCCGTCCAAGGCATTGGCCTTGATTGCGGATGAACCGGTGCGGTTACCCGCAGTAAGATTGCCGGTGTTGTTTCCGTTAATGGATCCGATGGGTGGTGCCGTTGCACCCCCTCCCTGGGTAAACGGGAATTGGCCAACATTGCCCGTCATGTTGCCGGCGGTTCCGCCACCGCCGTAGTAGCCGGTTCCGCTTCCGATGTTGAAGGAACCCATGAGCCAGTCAAAGCCAAGTTCCTGCAGATTGTTCTGAGTGACTTCAAGGAATCTGGCCTCGATCTCCACCTGACTGGGGGGAGTGGCCAGGGAGACCTCGACCAGTGAGTCAATCAGGTCGAGGTTTGACTGGCTGTTCTTGACCAGCAACTTGCTACTGGATGCCAAATAAGTCGCGCTGGAGCCGGCCGGGAAGGTGACGCCCTGGGATTCCAGGAACTCCTTCGCTCCCGATTTGCCCACGGTGCCTGGAGTTCCCGCGTTGCCTGCCGTCGGGATCCCCCCTCCGGAAGAACCGCCACCGGCGGCGCTGGAAATGAATCCGGGAGGCACTTTGTACTCCTTCGAGATGAGCGTTTCGGTCGGCTCGGAGAGAGGGACGATCGCCACGGCGTAAGGTTCGATCTTGACCTTCAGGTTTGCGGCCGAGGCCACATACTTGAGCGCCTCTCCCAGCGGAAGGTCGTTGAGCGAGAGGGTGATCTTGGTTCCCCCATCGGCGGCCTCCTTGGCCGGATCAAGCTTGAGGACGATGTTGACCCCTTTCTTGGAGGGATCGGTTTCGGTGGTGTCGAGTTGGCGTGATTTCTTCTGGAGCTTTTCAATGGCCTCGCGGACGGTTTCCTCCGAGAGGGAGAGTTGAGGAATGCGTATTTCCTGCAGCTTCCGGCTGATGGAACTTGTTCCCTTCATGTCGATCGGGTTCTGCTCGACGATGGTGGAGGCTCCGGTATCAAATTTCGGAACAGGCAACTCCCAGGCGCGTGCCACGGCCCCGATCATCTCTCCGCGACGCTCATTATAGGCGGTCTCCGCATAGGTGGAGCGCTCCTTGTTGACCTGCTCCATTCCGAGCCGGGCGGAGTTGTTTTCCGGGTCAAGATTGAGAACTTTCTGGTAGTTGTTGAAGGCGGCATCAAAGCGGCCCGATTCGTAAAGTCCCTGGGCCTCGCTAAGCAGTTGCTTCACCTGCTCCACCTTGGTGAGGAAGCCGGGTGTCATCGTGCGGTTGAACTGGTCGGGGTTCCCGAGTTGCTTCTGAAGCCCGAGCAGCGGTGCGTAGGTTGAATCGTAAGGTTTACCGGTGGCGGTCTTCACGACCAGTTCTGCATCCTCGAAGCGTCCTTCCGAAATCCGTTGTCTGGCCAGGGCAAGGGATGCCTTGGAGAAGATTTCCATGGCTTGGGAGCGAAGCCCGGCCGTCGCCACCCCTCCGGCGGGGAGGGAATCAACGGCACTCTTGGAGAGAGCGAAAGCTGACTCGAAATCATTGTCGGCAAGGGAGGCCGAGGCCTTGACGGTCTGGGTGCGGGCCCAAGTGCTCCGTTCCTGCAGGATCCTGATCTCCCGCTCCGATTGACCAACCACCCCGCTCTGCTGTCCATGGGAGAAGGGGGCCACACAGAAAAGCGAAAGCATGGCTGCTGCAACGGAACCGCTCAGGGAGTTGGTCGTCAGGTGAACTTTCGGGCAGGGTGTCGGGGATTTTGGCATCACGGTGGGGAAAGGAGGATGGCGTGAAAAAAGTAGGATCGGGAGAGAGCGGTGGTTTAGGGGGCCGATGCCGGCGGTGCAGTGGGGGTTGCGGCCGCCGCGGATCCGGACGGCTTCACCGTAAATGGTTTCCCGGCCTTTTCCAGAAGGATTCCCTCACTGGAAAAGTCCTTGAGCTTGTAGGTTTCGGTGTAGTTTTTGTCAAGACTCCCAAGGATGAACTCCTTGCCCCGCTCCACTGTGATGAGTTCTTCTGGGGCCCCTGCGAGTTGGTAGTGAAGAATCACGCTCTCGATCAATTCGATCGGCTGGCGCTTGTATTCCCTCGAGGTATTTTTCTTCACCAGGAGATGCTTCTCACCGGTCAGGGTGTTTTCCAGCGCCAGTTCGCCGACATCGTATTCCGTGTCATTGATATTCTTTTTCCTGTCCTCGTAGCCGATGACTTTGAGAAAGGGGGCGCCGGGGATCGTCTCTCCGATGATCACGTTCCTGGTGGAGGTATCGGGACGGTTTCCCTTGGCCGGGTTGGGAAGGGGTTGAGCGGGTCGGAGTTGGTATTCCTTGCGGCCCTCGTTCTCCTCTTCACCAAGAAAGTCAAAGAGATGGATCGTTTTGCGGATGTCTTGTTCCGAGTAACCCAACTTGGTGAAGAGAGGAGGGTATTGCTTCGGATCATTCGGGTCGGTTCCCGCCTGGAACTCCTCAAGCACCGTGAATCCCTTTCCCTTGGGATCGCGGTCGAGGATGTTCATGTCAGTATAGTCGAGCCCCTTGTCGATCAGCCACTGATTCGGCACGGGGGGATAGAGGGACTGACTTCCCGTCATCGGATCGATCAGCTGTCCATCCTTGAGGAGATAGGGGCGGGAAACCAGGGGGGATGCACCATCCTCACGGGCTTTCCACGGTGTCTTTCTGCCCAGACGTTCAAGTGCCTCGATTGCGCTGGGCGTGGGCTTTGAGGACGCAGATTCACTTGTCTTGGCGTCGGAATGTTCGTCGAGGGAATCCTTCAGGCTGTGATGACTGGAAAGAAGAAACAGGATGGAAAGCGATAGCACCAGAAACGAAACCCCCAGAAGAATCAAGTGATAATAACGCGTGAAAAAGGCCTTCATATCAAAGTCACTTGGATGCCCCGGCAGGGGTGTTTTGTTTCGGAAAATCCAGAGCGCGCACCTTGATCGTCACGGTGAGGGTTTCGCGACCGACAACAATGGGGAGACGCTGGATGACCGGTTCGTTCGTAGCGGAGGTTTCGGTGCTCTGGGTGGAGGGTTGGGCGGAGGTCTGGGCAGGGTCTTCGCGGCGGGGAGGTTCCGTGGAACTGTTCTGGATCTGAATCGAATCGATCACTTGGAAGTAGGGACCCGAGGAGAGGGCATTCACGATCTCCCTCAAAGATGTCTGGCTGCATCGGAATGTCATGCGCGTGATGCCGATGGTTTCATACGGTTCGTCGGAGTCGGATTTTTTTCCAGCAACCGGGGTTGATCCCGGTTTTTTCAGGGTTGCAGGATCCTTTTTCACTCCTGAATCGGGCCTGAATCGGGAAAATTCCGAAACAATAACCCCCTTCTGTGAGACCAGCGTGGTCGCCAGACGGTTTAGCACGGTGAGTTGTCTCGCCAGTGGGATCGCTTCTTCGGGTTGGGGGAGTTTGTTTTCATACTCCTCCATGCCCAAGTAAAAGGAGGGGGGAAGGGTTGAGCCTGCGCTGGTCGCCAAGCCCTTGATTTTCGTGACCTCTTTTCGCAGGGCATCCTGAAAGGATTGCGGTTGTTCCTGGGGTTTGGTCTTTTCCAGATCCCCAAAGGCGGGTATCCGGCACTGCTCCAACTGCTTCTGAAGAGAGTCAAGATCGCTCCGGCTTTGGTTCAGGGCATCAGCCATTTTCTTCAGGTTAGCTTGATTGGGAAACGGCTTCTGGGCGGCGAATTTTGCAAACTGGGCCAACTTGCCGTCGTACTCGGCCTTCGTGGCATCAAACTCCCCCCAGGCGCTCCAGGCCAGCCAACCCAAAGCGGCAAAGCCCCCCAGGAAACATACCCCAAGGATGGCCGCCGTTTTGTTTTCAGAAATCCAGGTCTTGATGTTCATCCGAATCAGGGAAGGGGGGTGACTGGGTTGCGCAACGGAACGGTGAGGGAGAAGGGATAAGCCCAATACTCACCGTTGGGACTGCCCCGCTGGGTGATGATCTTCGTTTTTTCCTTTTCATCCACGGCAAAGATCTCCGAGGCCTGAATGGCGTTGACGAAGTCATCGATGACCGCCGCCTGACGCGGGTTGTCGAGATAGAGTCCCTTGATCGTCACGGTCTTGACCGTGTCATCGATCGTTTTTGGGGATTCGCCCTGCTTCGGCGGATCGCCGCCCGGCTGGAACGCGGTGATCCACAGGAAACGCTCCGGGACCCTGGCGCTCAAGTCCGAGAGCAGTGCCGGATACGCCTCGCGGAGACGTAACAGGGAGAGCAGCGTGTCGCTGGTTTTTCCAACCGCGGCGAGCTGCACGGAGAGATCCTGGATCTGAGTGGATATCCGGCTTTCCTCCGCGATTGCCGCGGATAACCTTGCGGTCGCATCGCGTGTCACCGTGGTCGCATTCAGGGCGAATGCATACCACGAGGCTAGCGCGCCGAGTAAGAGAACGGCGGCCGCAGTCAGCAAGGGAAGTCGCTTGGCGAGTTCCCGTTGCCGTGCGATGGAGGGGGGAAGAAGGTTGATCGCCGTGCGGGGCGCCCCCACGAGGGAAAGTGCTCCACCTACCAATTCGCCGAGGTTGTGGAGGTTGGTCTCGATGAAGGAGGCGGCCGCGGGAGATTGCCCGACACCCTGCAACGGATCGAAAAAGGAGGTCTGCTTCAGGAGTTTTTCGGTCAGGAATTCCGCGAGATAGGGCATGCCGGCCATCCCGCCGGTCAGCAGGATTCGGTCAGGCGATTCACCGCCGAGATTGGAACGGTAGTAACTGAGGGAGCGGCTGATGTCGGCCTGGGTCTTGAGCAGTGTCTGGCGCGAGATGCGCGCGATGTCGGCCTCGACCGGATCCGAAGGGGGTTCGAAGCCCGCCCCCAAGGCCACGCTTCCGCGTGTGATCTTGAGAAGTTCGGCGTCCTCGAGTGAGGAGTTGATGTCCTTGGAGAGGGCAGTTGTGACGGCCAGACCGCCGGAGGGGATGCTTCGCGAGAAAAAGGAACCCGGCGATGGGATCACCATGTTCGTGGTGCGGGAACCGATATCCAGCAGAAGGATGGTCGATTCCAATTCACCCGGACAGGCGTGACGGAATGCGTCGTGGAGCGCTACCGGGGCGACGGTCACCGAGGAGATCCTAAGCCCGGTGGAGTTGACCGCATTGCAGAGGGACTCCAGAATGTCGGTCTTCACCGCAACAAAGAGGACGTTGATGGATCCGGATGGGGTTTGCCCTATCCTCACGTAATCCCAGACGACCTCCTCGAGCGGGAAGGGAATGTTCTGCTGAGCCTCGAAGTTCACCAACGCGGCGACTTGGTCATCCCCGCCTCCGGGGACATCCAGCGGGACGACGCGGGAAAAAACCGTGTGCGAGGGAAGTACGCAGGTAACCTCACCCTTGCTGAGTTTCCACTCCGCGAGGATTTCCTGAACGGCGATCCGGGTCTGTTCGGGACGGGAGGCTTCAAGGCTCGGGTCGAGCAGGAAATCCCGTCGGGCTCCCCGCAGAAGTTTCAGGGAACCGTGCGCATCAGCGGCAAACTCCGCTAACCGCAGCGACTGCATGCCCAGGTCCAGGACGAGAAGTTTTTTCGGTGCCGGCATGAAATTTATTGCGGAGGGGCTTGGAATCGAGTCGTGCGGGTTCCCGGGTCGGGCTTACTGCTTCTTCACGGGTTCGTAGTATTCCCAGTTCAAGGAGGCAAACGGGGTTTCCGACTTGTTCAGGAGGTAGTCGGGGGTCTGTTTATACTGAGGCAATGTCCACCACACACCGCTTCCCTTGAGGCTTTTCTGGGCGACCACCTGTCCCTGTTTGGAAATAGTCACGCCGATATCAACGATGGCCGAGGAGTCGCTGGTGGGGGCTTTGCCATCGAACAATCGCTCCATCGATCGGGGGCTCAGGTATATGACGCTCTTAAGGTCATTCTGCCTGGCTGGTACCGAGGTGAGGGCAGTCTGTCCTGTCAAGAGCGCCCCCTGGGGGAATGTCACGGATTTGTTTGCGAGAAGCACGTAATAATTGATCACCAGATCATCCGTGTATTTTTCAGCAGCGCTTGCCAGTTGCGATGCAAAAGTCACCTCGATTTCCAACCAGCTTTTGGGCTGGACCGTCTTTCCGGTTGCCCCCGAATAGGAGAGTGCCGGTCTGGTGACGATTTGGGGGTCGATTTTCGTGATGGCGAATTCGGTTGCAGTCTGGGCGGAAAGAGACGGGAGGGAGCAACCGAGGATGAGGGCTGCCGCAAGGGCTTGATGCGAATTGCTGATGAAGGAGTGGATTTTCATGGAGGGAATGATCGGATAAAGGGGGTGTTCACTACACTCAAAATCACAACCGAAATCCAGAACGATTCACACAAATTTTTTAACGGAGTGTATGTGCCGCGGGAAGGATCTTTGCGATCGTGTCAAGGAAGTGAGGAACCTCGTTATCACCCCTGCTGAATGGCAGGGGTTTGGGACACTGGGGGAAGCGCTTCCCTAGACCTCTTCTGAAACTGCGGCGGCAACAATCCGTGCAAAGCCACGCGGGTCGAGGCTCGCTCCGCCGACCAGGGCGCCGTCGATGTCCTCCTGTGACATGAGTTCCTTGGCGTTAGCGGGTGTCACGCTTCCACCGTAGAGGATGCGCGCTTTGTTTGCGAGGGATGTTCCCGCGAGCTTCCCGAGGTAATCGCGGATGAAGAGGTGGGCTTCCTGCGCCTGTTCCGGAGTTGCGGTCAGGCCGGTGCCGATCGCCCAGACGGGCTCGTAAGCCACGATCACTTCGGAGATCTGATCGGGGGTGAGTCCATCGAGCGCTCCCCGGAGCTGCCCCTCCAGGACAGCTTTCTCCTGTCCGGCCTGGCGTTCCTCGAGTGTCTCGCCGACGCAGAGGATGGGGCGGAGTTCGGAAGCGAGCGCCGTCACCAGCTTGCGGCGGACGAGTTCGTCGGTTTCGCCGAAGAGGCGGCGCCTCTCGCTGTGACCGACCAGCACGTAACGGACGAAGAGATCCCGCAGCATGGTGGCGGAGATTTCCCCCGTGTAGGCCCCCTTGGCCTCGGGGGACATGTTCTGGGCCCCGAGACGGATCTTTTGGGTGCCGCCGAGGACCTCGGAAGCCTTGGCGATCGCGGTGAAGGGGGGGATCAGGACGATGTCGACATCATTGAGTGTTTCCGTCTCCTGACGGAAGACCTCCAAATAAGGGGCGACCTCCGAGGAGGTCATGTTCATCTTGAAGTTACCGGCGACGAATTTCTTGCGTGGAAAAGACATGGTGATGGTTGGAAATTAAGCTTTCTCGCTCAGTGCGGCAACGCCGGGGAGAATCTTGCCCTCGAGAAGCTCGAGGGAGGCTCCGCCGCCGGTGGAGGCGTGGGTGACCTTGTCAATGACGCCGAATTTCTTCGCGGCGGTCGCTGTGTCGCCACCGCCGACGATGGTGATCGCTCCGGCGGCCGTGGCTGCGGCGACGGCGTTGGCCATCGCCTTGGTGCCCTCGGCGAAGATGTCGAATTCAAACACGCCGCATGGTCCGTTCCAGACGATCGTCTTTGCGGAAGCGATGACCTTGGCGAAGAGTTCGCGTGTCTTAGGTCCGCAGTCGAAGCCCTCCCAGCCGTCGGGGATGCCGCTTTCGACGGTGGCCGAACCGGTGTTGGCGGCGGGTGAGAATGCGTCGCCGGTGATGAAATCAACGGGCAGGTGGATGCGGACGCCCTTCTCCTTGGCCTTCTCGATGAGTTCCTGAACGATCTCCGCGCCGGCCGGATCATAGAGGCTGTTGCCGATCTGCATGCCGTTGAGAACCTTGTGGAAGGTGTAGGCCATGCCGCCGCCGATGATGATATCATCGGCCCTCTCGACGAGGTTCCGGATGAGGGGGATCTTGTCGGCGATCTTGGCGCCGCCGAGGATCGCGAGAAGGGGGCGCTGAGGGTTCTCAAGCACGGCTGCAAAGGCGGCCAGTTCCTTCTCGACCAGGAAGCCCGCCACCTTGTGGGGAAGCTCGACGCCGGTGACGCTCGAGTGGGCGCGGTGGGAGGTACCGAAGGCGTCGTTCACGTAGACGTCGGCGAGCTTGCTGAGGCTGGCGCGGAAGGCGGCCACCTTGGCGGGATCAGCCTTCACGCTGTTCCCTTCGGAATCCTTGGCCTTGCCCTCTTCCTCGATGTGGAAACGGACGTTCTCGAGCAGGATGACCTCGCCGGGTTTCAGGGCCGCGCAGGCGGCCTCGACCTCGGATCCGATGCAGTCGTCGAGGAACTTCACCGGCTTGCCGATCAGTTCCTGCAGCTTTGCGGCGACGGGCTTGAGGGTGTACTTGGCGACGCGCTCGCCGTTGGGGCGGCCGAGATGGCTGGCCAGGACGACCGACGCACCCTGATCCAGGGCGTGCTGGATGGTCGGAAGCGCCGCGGTGATGCGCTGGGTATTGGTGATCTCTCCGGTCTGCTTGTCCTGGGGGACGTTGAAGTCAACGCGGATGAAGACGCGTTTGCCGGCGAGGTCGAGGTCCTTGATCGTTTTCTTGGCCATGGTGATGGGAATTGAGGAAGTCTGTTGGGTTAAAAAGAGGAGGGCAGGAAAGTCAGGAATGCACCTGCTTTTCCTGCCCTCGGGAGTGTCGTGCCGTTGTTAGGCCGAGATCTTGCGGAGCAGGTCGACGCAGCGGTTGGAATAGCCCCACTCGTTGTCGTACCAGGAGACAAGCTTGAAGAACTTGTCGTTGAGCTCGATGCCCGAACCCGCGTCAAAGATGCTGGAGCGGGTGTCGTGGATGAAGTCACTGGAGACGACCTCGTCCTCGGTGTAGCCGAGGATCCCCTTGAGGTAGGTCTCGCTGGCCTTCTTCATGGCGGCGCAGATTTCCTTGTAGCTGGTGGACTTGGTGGTCTTCACGGTCAGATCGACGACGGAGACGGTCGGGGTCGGCACGCGGAACGACATGCCGGTGAGCTTGCCCTTCACCTCGGGGCAGACGAGGGCGACGGCCTTCGCGGCTCCGGTGGTGGAGGGGATGATGTTGATGGCCGCGGAGCGTCCGCCCTTCCAGTCCTTTTTGGAGGGAC